>NZ_JAQREO010000009.1:0-168422 GCF_028599385.1 Pseudoalteromonas sp. CST2 | reverse complement strand
TTTGTGAGAATAGAAAGTCAGGGCTTTATCTACGGAGCAGTATTAAATACTAGGCGCAAAGGCAAGCTCACTGACTTCGATGTGATAAATGATAGCTAATCATTTATCAACGAGAGATACAAGGCGCGAAGCTTGCTCGCGTAAAATGCTCGTTACTTCTCTAAAAGTGAAGCGCCTCTAAGCCTCTTTGTGGTTTATTGATCTTTAATACAATATGCACAAAGAGAAGAGAGAGAAGTAAACGAGCAGCCAAAGTAAATTAGTATAAGTTATCTGTATATCACCACCGAGTACACCGAGGCGCTTCGCGCTACACAGAGAAAACACCCGTAACGTTTAGTCACTTCTCTAGGTATTCTCCTTCGCTTCTCGGTGGTGAAACAATCACTTTATACCTCGGTTAAAGCATTGTTTTTAAACGCCAGCAAGCTGCGCGATTACAGCCCATTTAACTTATGCGGGTTACTTTTACTTTTATTTTTCCTGCATTGGCGCCGTAAAATCGGCTTAAGTCATTGGCAAAGGGGCTAAATTCACCTGATTTAGTAATGGTTACTGTAGCGCCATTGGCTATTTCAAATAAATATTCGTCGTTATTGTTAATTGCGCCAACCAAAGAGAACCACTGCGCTCTTGGAAGTCGTCTAAATGGTTCAAGCAATGCCATAGGGATTTCTTTAACCCCTAATTGCACATTATCGCGGTGCCAGCCGCTCGCGGTGCATTTTATGCCGTCGTCATACCAAAATTGATTGGGGTAAGGTTCAAACTTATAAGTTGCGCCTTCAACTAACATAAGCCCTGTATTGTTATGTGCCTCGCTGGCAAACACTATTACATCTTGGCTTTGCGAAACTTGTAATACGCTCATGTTTTGGTTTTCAAGGGCAATGTGTTGGCTTAAACCAGTAAAGCTTAATGTGCTGTTATCGTTATACCTAATTTTGTAATGCAGGTTTTTAAGCGATTCTGGGCGATAGCTAGTTAGTTTATTAATTCGTGTAGCTACGCTTTGATGTATATGTGGTTCTAGGTTGCTGGCTTCGTTATCAATAAGTACATAGCACTCCCTATCCACCAATTTAAAAAAGGGATTAAACCAAAAGTAATTTTGCTGATGACTTAAAGCCAGAGGATCGGGCGTTACGGTTACATCGTCTTGGTCAACTAATTTACTGCCAGGCAATAAGGTTTCGTAGTCAATATCGTGGCTGGTTAATAAGCTAATATTAAGTGGTTGCTCAATTAACCATTCAAGCGCATAGCGCAGGCAAATATCAGCTAGGCCATCGCGGTAATAACCGCCGCCAATATCTGAATGTGCCCCTGCAAACCAAAGCTCGGTAATATTATTTTGATGGTTCATTAGGGTGGGTTCAAACGCACGGCGTTTTTCATCAAGTGCTACGCAGTGCAGTGCCTGCGAAATATTATTAGCAATGGTGTGGTTTTCAAATATTACATGCTCGGCACCGCGCGTTGCTTTACTGACTTTTGATAAACCTATTGAGGCCACGGTATCAAATACACATACGTAAACATTATCGTTAATTAAAGGCTCTAGGATTTTTGCGAAACGCCTAGCGAGTGCGCCGCCTCGGCTAAAACCGGTAAGTAAAAGGGTATCGCCTAGTTGGTAATTTTCTTTAAAATCACTCATGGCTTGATTTAAAATACTGGCAACATCGTCACCACGTGGCGCTAAAGTTTGGTTCAAAATACGTTTTAAGCGGCTACCTTTAGTGCCAATACCTTGATAATAAAAACTAAGTTGGTTTGTAAATGGGGTGGTGGGGGAGTCATCGAGTTTGCCGCCTAATAATAAATGCAGCTTAAGAATATTAGAAATACTACTGTCTTCTTTAAAATGGTCTGAGCTAAATTGCTCTGCATCGCGAGGCTCGCCCCCAGTACCATCAAAATTAAAAATTAGCGTTTTACCCGTCATAGCCCTAATCCTTTAATTGTTTTAAATACTCTACACAGGCAATGTTAAATATTAAAGACATTAATTTTTCAAATAGCACGCTAAGAGGCGTTAGCGTGCTTAGCGGGTTATTTAGTGATTATCAAATATATAATGATTTAGCTCTGTGCCCTGGGCAGGCTTAAGCGCTGGGTTTAGCTGAATTAACTGCTGATAAACCTCAGGGTAAAACATTTTTAATCGTGCTACGCGGGCTAAGTGGTTTGGCTCAAATTTTTCCACAAGCTGCAAAGCTAAAGGAATCATTGGGCTTAACTCCCCTTTTGAATAACTTTGCTCTAATGCTAAGTCGAGTATATCTACGCCAAGCTTACTGGGATCAGCCGGTATTTTATTATCAATTAAAAACTGTACTGCCTCAGAAGAAGACGATGCAGCTTGTGTATAAACGTCGCGCCCATGTATATCGGTAATCGAAAAATCAAAACCCGCCTGTGCGAGTGCTTGCCAATGGTTTATCGAAAAACGGCTTAATCGTGTTAACTCACGCGGTGGCTTAGGGTTTATGCGGTTTTGCCAAGTAGTGATTAAATCATCAGGGTTTAAGAGTAATAAAGAAAAAAGCGTATCGGTTTCGGCTTGAGTTAATACCGTACTGAGGCTGTATTCATAAGCTTTTTGATATTCTTTCTTAGATAAATATTCGTTAAATGTGCTTTGGCTTCTATCGTTTGAAAGCTGGTTACTCAGACTACTCCACCAATAATTGACTAAAACAGGGTCTATATCGTGCAAAACACGTACAAAGTTAGATCCGTGCTTATTTTTAACCTGTTGAACTTTGTCATAAGCTTGCATTACTGTGTGCAGCTGCTCTGTATCTTTTAACTGTTGTTGTAACAGCTCACAGTTTTGCCTTTTATTGTTTAGCTGCGCTTTTTGCTGCTTTAAATCTACTAAAAAAAGGGCAACATCAGAATTATCAGGCTCAGTTATTTGGGGTAACGCGTTATTGTTATTTTTACCAATAGGGCTAAAGTAAGCGTATTGCGCGGGGTTGTCCTGCTTATTAATATAGGCCCCTTGCTGGTAAATAAAGTCATTTACAAAAATACCCCTTTGCTATTTAGGTCTTCATTCGCATTGCCGCTATGTGCTTTGTAACCACGCTTTTTAAGATAATCTAAAAGCTGGGTGTGCTTAGTATCTAATGGGGCTAGGGTTAAGTTACCGCTTTTAGGCAGGTTTACAATAGCCACGTCTAAACCTGTAAATAGGCCTGGCTCGTTGGTTGGCGTAACGCCTTTTGTTTGCAGTGCTTTTACAAGAGGTAAATTAAATTTACTGACCGCAATATCGGCTAAGTTATATAAAACAGTGTTTTTTTCGTATAACGGCATGGCATCTAGCACGGGAACTTGCTGTAAAAGCGCAATAATATACTCATTAGGAATATCGTTTTTTATAGCGGTAGCCACTTCATTCACTGTAAATTGGTTAGATGAAATTGCCTGCTCAAACTCTTTTGGCGTAAATTTATTTGCATTAAGCACAAACAATGTCGCCGGAGAAATTACCTCACTGCCTTCAAGTTTAATAAAGGTTTTAGAGTAAGTGGTAAATGTATCGGTGTTGTTTAATAAAGCATAAAGGGTTTCTTTTTGTACATTTTCATCAAGGGGTACACTCAGAGTAAGTCCTGGAGGGTTATGCTTATTATCTCCAAGCTGTTGTATCATTTCTTGTACTTTATCATTGGTGAAGCCCTTAATAGCCTCAATGCCTTGCCAATTAGCTAGCTCGTTTAAAGAGCTAGTAATATTAAGCTGCTGTTTTTGCTCAGTAACTATGGCATCTCTTAAAAAGGCAATGTATTGACGATTATTGATTTCTGATAGGTTTGCATACTTTAAAAGCGTGGATACCGATGTCCCTTTTTTAAGTTCACTTACAAAAAATGAAACAAGCGACTGATTCAATGTTTGTACTTTATTGCTTTGTTGTTGTGACTGATCTCTACACAGGCTAATCTGTTTTTTTAGTTTATTAACTACCTGTAGCGGTGAGTCCTCATTTGGCTGCTTTTTATTAACTACGCTTGCCTCAGAGGTGGTTGGTTTCACTTGTTCTGCTTGCTCTACAGCTACAGAGTGCGGTTGAGTTTGAAAAAAATAAACAGCTAAAGCAGTGATTATTACAATCCCAAAAAGTACTTTTTTCATTAGCGTCAATCCCTTGAATTACAATTACATCTAACTGCATGGTACTATTTTAGATACGCATAAAGCAAAAAAGCTTTAAAAGATAATTTACATTACCTATTAAAGCTTTTTGACTATTTAGCTGCTGTTTATGTACTAGTGCAGTTTCATTTTAGGGCGCACAACACGCAGTACTTTTTCGCTTATCCATAATGCAAAGGTTTTTGCGCTGCCGTGTATGGCGCGCTGGTGCATGCGATACAGTGATATATACATAAAGCGAGCAATTTTACCTTCTATAAAAAAGGTATTGCTGGTTAAGTTACCCATTAAATTACCTACCGTACTGTAGCGCGATAAGTTAACGAGAGAGCCATGGTCGCTATATTTAAAGCCGCATAATGGCTGTTGTTTTAACGTGGCAATAAGATTTTTTTCTACACATAGCGCCATTTGATGCGCCGATTGCGCACGTGGTGGAACGAGCTTTCCGTCTTCTTGGGTAAAGGCGCAGCAATCACCAATAACAAAAATGCTTTCATCTACGGTGCTTTGTAAAAACTCGTTTACTTGAATTTGGTTACTGCGGGTAAGGTCAAAAATACCTAAATCTTTAATAAAATCTGGCGCTTTTACACCTGCAGCCCATACCATTATATCGGCGTCTATGTGTTCTTCGTCTTTTGTTATAAACCCTTGTTCGGTGGCTTCTTTTACCAGTGTTTGCTCTCGTACGTTTACGCCGAGTTTTAATAACTCGCGCTTTGCGCTATCGGCTATGCGCTCGGGTAGGGCGGGCAAAATACGGGGCCCCGCTTCTATTAAATGAATATGTAAACGCTTAGACGACATATTTGTAAGGCCGTAAAGCTTTAATAATTCAGATACATGGTAAAGCTCTGCCGAGAGCTCAACGCCGGTTGCGCCGCCGCCCACAATGGCAATATTTAATGATTGCTGTTGGTTGTCGTCTTGGTGAAGGCGAGTAAAGCTGTCGAGTAGAGAATGCTGAAAACGCTCAGCTTGCTGATTTGAGTCTAAAAAGTAGCAATGATCTTTTATGCCTGGGGTATTAAAGTCGTTGCTTACGCTGCCAATGGCAATAACAAGGTGGTCGTAGCGTACGCTGCGCTGCGGCAAAATAGTGTGGCCTAGCTCATCAAGGTGCGGTGCAAGGGTAATGGTTTTATTGCTTTGGTCTATATCGCAAAATGTACCAAGCTGAAAATTATAATGATGTTTTGCAGCGTGGGCTGAATACACAACGCCATCTAAATCGGGGTCAATAGAGCCTGTCGCTACTTCGTGTAGTAACGGCTTCCATATGTGGGTGCGGTTTTTATCGATTAAAAGAATTTCGGCTTGTTTTTTCTTCCCTAATTTATGCCCTAATTGTGTTGCCAGCTCTAGTCCGCCTGCGCCACCGCCAATAACGACGATTTTAGGTTTAGTTATATTCATAGCAATGCCCTTAAAAAATAATATACCCAAATAATCTGCTTATAACGCTTATAAAAAATCACTTGGGTATACAAAATTAGCTTGGCTGTTAACACCATTGAGCATCTGGTGCGTATTTTGCGCCTAAATAAAACATATGTCAGCAATTGATAAGCTTATTTGTTGTATACTAAGGTCTAAATTGCCTCAGTATGAAAAATTTAGCGCTTTACAGGGCCCTAATATAAAGGCGCTACTTTACATAAAAGACAGCTTGCTTTTAATAGGGTATAACGCTGATATTAAATGCTTTTAATTATTTTAACCTATTGATTTTAAGTAGGTTTTAGTGCTTTGTGGATTATTGCAATAAAGCCGCTAATACTTGCAATCTATGCATTATCTAAATTGCTTTTAATGCCAACAGACACTCTTATATTGAGATGCTTTGGGCTATATGCAAATATTTCATTTACGTTGCACTTTTGCTGTTAAAGCCTATTCCCTAGCCAAAAAGGATATTTATGACCACGCCATTAATTAAATCACTTGAGCAGCATTTTGGTTTTAGCCAATTTAGAGCAGGGCAACAGCAAACCATTGAGCAGCTTTTAAATGGGCAGTCGTCACTGGCTATATTTCCTACGGGGTCGGGTAAGTCGTTGTGTTATCAGCTAACAGCTATGCATTTACCAAACTTAACCTTGGTGGTGTCGCCCTTACTTGCATTGATGAAAGATCAAATTAGCTTTTTAAATAGCAAAGGTATTTACGCGGCAAGCCTTGATTCTAGCCAAGACCAAATGCAAAGCAGCACCGTAATGAACGATGTGCGAAATGGTAAAATTAAAGTATTAATGGTGTCGGTTGAGCGTTTTAAAAACGAGCGTTTTAGAGAGTTTATAAGCCAAGTTGCGCTGTCTATGCTGGTGGTAGACGAAGCGCACTGTATATCTGAATGGGGCCATAACTTTAGACCCGACTACCTTAAATTACCGCGATACCGCGAAGAGCTAAATATTCCACTGGTACTATTACTCACCGCCACAGCCACTAAAAAAGTAAAACGCGACATGAGCGAGCGTTTTAATATTGCCCCTGAGTGTATTGTACAAACCGGCTTTTACCGCGCTAACCTCGATTTAAGTGTGCTAAGTGTAAAAACGGCTGACAAAAACACTGAGCTTACAAACATAGTGCGTGCGCAAAATGGCCCAGGTATTGTGTATGTAACGCTTCAGCAAAGTGCAGAGCAAGTGGCTAATACGCTAAGTGCGCAAGGTATTCAGGCGGTTGCGTATCATGCAGGGCTTGAAGATACACTACGCTGGCAAATTCAAGATGATTTTATGGCGGGTAAAATTAACGTTGTTGTGGCAACAATAGCCTTTGGTATGGGCGTTGATAAATCAGATATTCGCTTTGTTATTCATTACGATTTACCAAAATCAATTGAAAACTACAGCCAAGAAATTGGCCGTGCAGGGCGCGATGGCAACCCATCAAACTGCTACACCTTGGCTAATTTAGATGGCCTAAACACAGTTGAAAACTTTGTGTATGGCGACACCCCTGAGCTGAGCGGCATTGAATACGTAATTAACGATATTAAAGCCCAGCCGCAGCAATGGGAAATGCAAGAGTACAGCTTATCGAGCGAAAGTAACATTCGCCAATTAGCGCTTAAAACCTTGCTGGTACAACTAGAAATGCAAGGCGCAATAACGCCGCAATATGCTTACTACGCCGATTTTAAATACAAGTTTTTGGTTGATAAAAACGAGTTACTTAGCCAGTTTGACGAGCAGCGCCAAGCCTTTTTAACGCAAATATTTAGCCATACCGATTTTAAAAAAATATGGGGCACGCTTAATTTTGACACCCTTACCCAAGCCGCCCAAGTTGACCGTAAGCGGGTTGTGGCCGCGCTTGACTACCTAGCCGAAAAAAACCTAATAACCCTTGAAACCAAACGTATTACCCAAGTTTACAAAGTGCATAGTGAGGTTATAAATAACCCTGAACTTGCAAAACAATTACACAGTTATTTTATCGAAAAAGAACAAGCCGAGATTAAACGTATAGCTGCATTGGTACGCTTTTTTGAGCTACAAAGTTGCTTAAGCTATAACTTGGCGCGTTATTTTGACGACCAAAATGCGCCAGCGCAATGCGGGCATTGTAGTGTATGCCGTGGTAATGCTGTAAAACTTGAATATTCAATAGAGCCTGCTCACATTGCCGATGACGTTGTTTATCAAAAAGTGGATGAGTTTTTAGCGCACATGACAACAAAAGGTATTCACAGTGTAGGTATTGAAACCCAGTGCCGCTTTTTAGCGGGCATGAGCGTGCCATTATTTGCACGTAATAAAGTACGCCAACTGAGTGGTTTTGCGCTTTGTGAGCAGATGCGTTACAGCGATATAAAAGCAAAACTACTAGCGCGTTAAATTAGTTACTGTATCCTAGTGGCTTATTCAAAAAAGTAAGTCACTATGCCTAATACTGTTATTCCAAGTAAAACTATTCCCTCTACACCTGAGCCCGTAACTTGCGCTAATTGCCAGGCATGTTGCTGCCAATTAGAAGTGCGCATAGTGACCGACACGGGCGTGCCTTTTCAATACATTGATTACGACAAATGGGGCAGCGAAGTAATGAAACGCGCAGACGACGGCTGGTGCCAAGCGCTCGACCGCAATACCCTAATGTGTACCATTTACGAAAACCGCCCACTTACGTGCCGCGAGTTTGAAATGGCCTCAAACGAGTGTATTACAGAGCGCGAAATAGCGGGTATTTAATAAAAACATATGCACTAAAAAAGGGGCTCAAAAAGCCCCTTTGGTTTATCTGTGTTTTGTACTTTAATTAATCGTATTTAGCTTCTAGCTCATTAGCTGTATGAAACTTCTCGTGGCTTTGTAATTGTTCATCGTATTTTACAAGGTGTTTAAAGTGGGCAAGCTGGCCTGAGTTTTTAACTATTTCTACAATAAACGACATCATAATATCGGCACCGGTTAACGTGTCGCCGACTAAATAACGCTTACCTTGGAGTCGGTCGTTAAAGTAGCTAATTACTTTCACGGTTTCTGCATCGGCGTAATTTTCTAAAAACTCTGTTTTAGCGCCATCTTTTAAAACAAACATTTTAAGCAACAGCGGTAAAATAGCAGAGCTTTCGGCAAAGTGAAGCCATTGTTGATATTCAACATATTCAGCGGTGCCTGCTTTTGGCGCAAATTTACCGTTACCGTATTTAGTAATTAAATAGTCGGTAATAGCGCCAGATTCTGTAACAATTAAGCCATCGTCTTCAATCACTGGAGACTTACCTAATTGGTGTACTTTTTTAAGTTCGTCAGGCGCTAAAAAGGTCTCTGTGTTGCGCTGGTAGGCAACAATTTCGTAATCAACATCAAGCTCTTCTAAAAGCCAAATAATACGTTTTGAGCGCGATTTATTTAAATGGTGTAGTTTAATCATGTCAGTCCTTGTTGGCGTTACTGCATGTGCAGTAACGCTTTGTAAAATTTAAAGTGGCTCGTTAATTTTAACAACGGTTTTACCAAAGTTTTTACCGTTTAGCATATCGTTGAATGCGCTAATGGTGTTTTCAATACCTTCTACCATGTGTTCGCGGTATTGTACTTTGCCATCTTGTAGCCATTTTTGCATGTCTTGTGCAAATTCGTCGTAACGGTCGCCGTAATCGTCAAAAATTATAAAGCCTTGCATTTTAATACGTTTAGTAAGCAATTGCCCCATTAGCATACCCATACGATCTGGCCCATCTGGAAGGCTGGTAGAATTATATTGCGACACTAAACCACACAGTGGCACACGGGCTGCGGTATTAAGTAGAGGTAATACGGCATCAAACACTTTACCGCCCACATTTTCATAATAAACATCTATGCCGTTATCACAGGCTTTTTCTAGCTGCTCTGCAAAGTCATCAGCTTTGTGATCAATACAGGCATCAAAGCCCAGCTTTTCAACGGCATGTGTACATTTTTCGCTGCCACCAGCAACGCCTACCACTTTACAGCCTTTAATTTTAGCTATTTGGCCAACGGTTGCGCCTACCGGCCCTGTTGCTGCGGCTACTACAACGGTTTCGCCTTCTTTAGGTGCGCCAATATCAAGTAAGCCCATGTAGGCTGTAAAGCCAGGCATACCCATAATACCGAGTGCGTACGATGGGTTTTCTGGCTCTTTACCTAATTGCATAAGACCTTCGCCGTTAGTAATGGCGTAATCTTGCCAACCGGTGTAAGCAAGTACCCATTCGCCTTCGCTGTATTTATCGTTTTTAGACTCTTCTACTTGGCATACGGTAGCGCCTACCATTACATCGCCCACATTAACCGGATCGGCATACGACTTTGCATCGCTCATGCGGCCACGCATGTATGGGTCAAGTGATAGGTAAATAGTGCGCAGCAGCACCTCGCCATCTTTAAGCGCTGGTAAATCTACTGTTTTAAGTTCAAAGTTTTCATCGGTAGGGGCACCGTGCGGGCGTGATGCTAAAGTAAGTTGACGACTAGTTGCAGACATAAAAATCTCCTCTTAAGAGTGAATTTACTTAGCGAATGTTTACGCGTTTAAAACCAGGTTGAGCCTAAACAATAATGCGCGCTAAGTTATACGAAAATAAAAATTTGTACCTTAATACACGAGCTTTGGGCGCGAGGCTGGTAATTCAAGCTTTGCAGAGTATTTATTCTAAACGGTTTATTTTAGCTTGCTAAAAATATGGCTATCGTAAAATACACCATTTTTATAAATGGCCTGTTTGAGCACAGCCTCGGCCTTAAAACCGCATTTAGTGAGTGCCTTTACAGAGCCTGTATTGCCAGCAAATACAGCGCCAAAAATACGGTTTAGGTTTGAGCTTTTAAATGCGTCATCGCAAATATGCGAAATAGCATGAGTCATTACTCCTTGCCCCCAAAAGTCACTATTAAGCCAATAGCCTATTTCGCCACTGCGGCTGAATTCAAATTCTCCGGGGGTGATACCAATACACCCCGCAAATTGCTCATCTACAACAATGGCCTTAACTATTCCACTTTTAGAGCCTTGGTTTATCCACCAGTCGGCGTCGGCTTGAGTATACGGAAATGGAATTTTAGAGGATAAAAAGCGCGTAACCTGTTCATCGTTTAAGGTATTAATAATATGTGGCGCGTCCTTTGGTTTAAAGTCTCTTAGGGTGATCATTGTTTTAATAAAGTGTCTGTTGCATACGGGTCAACTTAGCAAGCAATTAGAGATTGCACAATCACAAAGATTAACCGTTTACGGCTATAACTTTGTTTTAAAGTACTCTAATATAAGCAAAATATAATACCTGTTTAAGATACCTTTATGCACCCACACATAGCAGCACTTTATAATAGTGCCCAAAAACCAAGCCGTTTAATTATAGGTTTAATGAGTGGTACCTCGTTAGATGGGCTCGATGTAGCACTGTGTAAGGTAACGGGCGCAGGTATAAATACGCAAATTGAAGTGCTTAACTTTACCACCGTTGACTATAACAACGAGTATAAAAGCAAAATAAAGCAGGTATTTGCCAAACGAGAGTGTGACTTAGAACTTGTTACCTTACTGCATCCATGGGTTGGTAAACTCCATGGCGATATGGTTAATCAGTGCTTACATACTTGGCAGGTAAATCCAGCAAGTATTGATGTAATAGCCAGTCATGGGCAAACAATTTACCACTGCCCACAGTCGCAGCATAATCATAAAAGCTTTACTAATGGCACATTACAAATTGGCGATAGCGACCAAATAGCCGTTACTACCGGTATTACAACGATTGGCGACTTTAGGCAAAAACACATAGCCGCAGGAGGGGAAGGTGCACCGCTTGCGGTATATGGCGATTACTTATTTTTTGCAAACCCCAATGAGAACCGCATTTTATTAAACATGGGTGGTATTGCTAATTTAACGTTTTTACCTAAAAGCGGTGATACAAATAGCGTATTTAGTAGCGACATAGGCCCAGGTAACACCATTATGGATGCGTACGTACAGCAGAATTTTAAAGGTATGCACTTTGATGATGGCGCTAAAATAGCTAAAGCTGGCAAGGTTAATTCACTCTTATTAAATGCATTGTGTAGCAACACTTTTTTTGAGCTTGCGCTGCCTAAAACAACAGGGCCTGAGGTATTTAATTTAGGCTATTTGCATGCCGCTCAGCTGCAAACAAATACACAGCACTTAAGCCATGAAGATGTAATGGCAACTTTAAATATGTTTAGCGCGAGGGTAATTGCAAATGCGTTAAACGAATGCGCGCAAAGTGCTAAAGAGTGTGTGGTGTACGCAAGTGGTGGCGGTATTCATAACCCATTATTAATGGCGCACCTTAATGCGCTGTGCCCGACTATTAAAGCGTTTAAAAATACCGACGATTTAGGCATAAACCCCGATGCCAAAGAGGCCGTACTATTTGCCATTTTAGCCAACGAATGCCTAGCAGGTGAGCAGCAGCACCTAAATAATACTGCGCAGGGTATTGCAGGGGTCACTATGGGTAAAGTGAGTTTTGCTGATTAAGTTTTTATAAATTTGTATACCAGCACATTAAAAAAACGAAAATAAACTTGAGCTCATATTACGAAAGTATTTTTTAACGCCGTGTGGCTTAGTTTGGCTTTTAAGGGCTTGCTGATTTTTATAACCAGCCTCAAACGCATTTACTTGCATATCAAACTGTAAACTATTTTTTAAAGTGGCATTTAAGCCATGCAGCATCAATTGCATTACTAAGCAGTGGCTTTGGGTAATTTTACTTAATGTTAAATACACATAACCACGCTCTAAGTCGGCGTTAGTGAGTACTTTTTCAGTAAAGTATTGCGCATCACGGGCACTGGGATACGTTGCGCTCAGCGAAATAATATCGTTTTCGTGGGCGTCGTCAGGCAATACGCATTGCAGCGTTATTTCATGCATAGCACTGGCTTGCAAGGTTAACTGCTCGTATTCCATTGTGTGGCCCATAGCCGCAGAGAGAGGATCTTCAAACGATTGTAACGCAAATGTGAGTTGCGTCATTGGTGTGCTCATTTACTTCAACTTCTAGATTATAAAAAATACAGTTCGAGTTTAAATTATCACCTATTTTGATTGCAGTTTTATGACAAATTGCACTTAATCGGATAAACGCTGTATTTTGATCAAAAAAGATCGCTATATGTTCTTTCTCATTCAACTTTGGAATGGTTTGTCACACATCTGGAATAAAGAGCTATATGTTGTAAGGTCTATAGCGGTGTTGTTGTTCCTTATTTGAGTTTTTCTCATAGGCTTCTCTTCATAGGGAATAGAATTTGGTTTTTAGGCTTTACCTAATCAAAGCATTAAATAGAGATTCCAAATTAAAATTTCATACTTATCTTTTTTGATTTAATACGGTATGCATTGCGGTTGAATGTTGTAGCTCGTATTAAAAGAGTGCCCGCACAAGCCAAGCTATCTTATGCTAAAAATGTAGTAAGGCCTTTATGAGCGATAACAGGTCATTGAGATTGGCTAAATATCGTCGTTAATTGATTGGTTAAACTGCACTTTGCGCATATATTCATGAAAATGAGCGCTGCGCGCAAATTGGATTATTTAAGTTTACCTAAAAACTTTAGAAAACTTAGTGATAGTAATACCTTAGGTAATTTGTTAAAACTATATAAAGTAGATAAATGAGCGCTAAGTCGGTAGAAATATGCGCGACGAGCGCACTATTAAATTGTTAGTACCCTCAGAGACTCTGTTTATGAAATCAAAGTTAATTAGGACCGCTGAGAAAAACGGTTTTACCAAAGCGGGAAGTGATGGTGCTCAAGTGCGGTATCTCAAACCCATCAATAATGACTTTTCGTATGGATTTCTGATTGGCCGCACTGGTAAAGATGATATAACTGCTGTTCAATTCGGGCTAATTAACCACCCTATGTGGGAGTTGCAACAAGAGGTTGAAGGCACTAAAGATCTAAATATCTTATTCCTCTTGTTTACTTTACTCCTCAATCCGGTACATGAGGAAAGTGGAAAACCAAGAAGTCTCGATTCCGATACCGTATCAGAGCTAATGCAAACGAAAATAGACTTTTTTGACGCCAACTTGGCTCAAATAATAAAAGATACAGTCCGTTTCCTAACAGAGTTTCGTTATCCGCCCTTATTCGTAACTGAGGAGCACTTGCTTTTTGATGGGCTTGCCCACTATTACGGTTTGCTATATAAGCATCTTTATGTGAGTAAATTGTCGGCTGAAGAAATTGACTCTCACATTGATAGTCTTCTGGAAATGGGGTTAAGTGAAAGAGCTCACCCTATATTTCGTTTGGGGTTGTTAAAGCAGTACGTCGGGTACTAACAAGTCAATTCAGCAGGACAAAAAACAGTTGGTTTTGCTCCTGCGTCGCTAATTTTAACCAACTATTTTTTGCCTCTGATTGAGGCGTTAAGTTACCAAGGATAGTATGAGTTTAAATTCTATTTCGGTTAAAAAATTAGTTTTAGCATATTTTGCATGCATAATATTTTTCGCTGTTGTCTATTTTTATTGCTCACCTACAGCGTTGCAAAACTTCAACCAAGAGTTATCGCCAATAAACGCTCTATATTTTAGTATTGTTACAATAACAACCCTTGGCTATGGAGATATTCTTCCAACTTCTGAACCCATGCAATTAGTTATCTCGGTCCAAGCATTACTAGGGATTGTTATTCTAGGTATGCTTATTAACGCGGCTTGGTCAAACTATGCTGAAAAAGTTGAAAAGAAGACAGAAACTGCATTAAAACATCAAGCTCAATTAGAAAATGACCGAAAGCTAAAAGCCTATTCTAATGCTATTTCATGGGTATTTAACAACATGAGACATTCGTTTTTTGAAGTTACAACTCCTGTTGTAGATAGGGAAGGAGCATCATTGGAATTGAATCAAGATTTCAAGGAAAAAGATCTCGTCGGTATGTTTGATATCTCATTAAAATATAAGAATGGTTTTACCACTTCGATTGAAGCATTTTACAATAACGAAGATGATCTTGTAAGCGAGCTCAAATTTATATTAGCAAACTTTGATTTGGACCATTATCAAAGCTTGCAAAAATCGATAGTAGACTATATCAGTTTTTATTTCTCAGACCAGTCTAGAGGTGCGCTATTGTTACATAGTGCCAACTGCCCAAATGGCAAAGACATAGAAACAATAAGGCAGTGCTTAGAAAACCATGGAGATGGTGACCAATTCAAGGAAGGGTTTAGTAGTACTATTTTGAATCCAATACTCATCTTTTCACTAACGGTTAAAACAAAGTATAAACATCTGACGAGCATTAGTGATGAACTGCAAAATATAAGTTTAAAGGTAACTTAACAAACGCTTCAACCAAGGACGCAAAACAGCAGGCTTGCGCTCCTTCGTCGCTAATTTCAGCCTGCTATTTTGCGCCGGTTAAGCGAGGCGTTAGCTCTCACGGAGGGGAACATGAGTGAGCCAGATTATTCAACATATTCAATGGAAGAGCTTCTTGATTGCCAAGAAATGATCGACCGAGAAAAGTGACCTGAACGTTACCGAAGCATTAACGCTGCTATAGATGCAAAGATGAGCTCAAGCCCAGAGGAAAAAGCCACAAATAAGCAGATTAGGTTTACTAAATTTTGCTATGAATTATCAGGCGAGCTTTACTGGAGCCTAAGCGACGAATTCCTTGCATTTTGTTCAGCTTTTTCTCGTAAAAGCAGTGGGCAATTACCGAGCGCTGTTGCAGATGAAAAATGCCCAATTTGTCAAGGAAACATTGTCGGCAACAAAGCATTGTTGGGCTGGATAGTTAGGTGTGAGGCCTGTGAAGTGGCTGGTAGGATCCTTGATTACAGGAAGTACATTTGGTAACGAGAGCTAACAAGCAAATTAACACGACGCTCAGCGCTAAGCCAGTGTGTGCCTGGCTCGCAAGCTCGCAGTTTGGCACACACAGTCAGCGCGCTGTGCGCGCATTATTTGGGCGTTAGCTGCTTTGAGGTCAATCATTAGTAAGGTGTCATAGTGAGAATTTTAGTAACAGGCTCTGCCGGTAGAGTCGGGCGTGCAATCTATATTAAATTAATGCGCACCCATGACGTGGTCGGCATTGATAAAACGCCTTGCTCAACAGCCGATTACATTGGTGATATTCTTGATAGTGATCTGATTGATCGGGCTCTTAAAAATGTTGATGCCATAATTCATACAGCGGCTCTTCACGCTCCACATGTTGGTTTAGTACCTGATTCAGAGTTTCAGTCCATCAACGTAGACGCGACCGAGAAACTCGCTCTGGCTGGATTAAAAGCAGGTATTAAGCACTTTATTTTTACCAGCACTACTGCATTGTACGGCTATGCTTCAACACCTAAAGGTATTGCAGGTTGGATAAATGAAGACGTCACACCTCAACCCAAGTCGATTTATCATAAAAGTAAAATTGCGGCTGAAGCTAAGCTAGAAGAAATTTCAAAGTTGTTTCAGCTTCCAGTTACTGTGCTGCAAATGTCGAGATGTTTTCCTGAACCTGCGGATTTAATGGCAGTATTTCGCCTTACTCGTGGCATAGATGCTCGTGATGTAGCAAACGCTCATTTATGTTCTGTGGAAAAACGCTTAAGTGGTTTTAATCGTTTTATAATCTCAGGCGCTACACCTTTTCAACTTTCTGATTGTGAAGCTCTATATACTGATGCTGCATCTGTCATCGAGCGTCAATGTCCTGACATCGCGCTAGCATTTAAACAAAGAGATTGGCAACTACCTCAAAGCTTAGATCGCGTATATGATTCATCATCTGCATGTGACAAATTAGGGTGGTCACCTATACATGGTTTTAAAAGCGTTTTGGAAATGTTAGATACTGAAATACCTGAAGTATTGCCAATTTTGAAACGCAGCTAACAAAGCAATTAAGAGTGATTCGGCATGGGCAGCGTTTTTACTATGCATTGCTTTTAACATTAGGCAAAGCGAGTTCGCCCTCAGTACACTCTTTTTTAAAAGTTTCATACTTTGTGCCTAAACTCGTTTGCAAGTTTAGTTTTTCGATAGCTGCCTGTATTAGCCCTTGTCCATCTTTTGTTCACTAAATGCTGGTGTTCATTTTTATTGAACGATATTAATTAGTGAACAGGTAAACTTAAATCCCTTACTGTAATTAGTGGAATAAGTACAAGCCTGATAAGTAACCTTTAGAGAGTTTATAACAGCTCTATTAAAATAAGCCCCTGTATTAAACGTAACGTTTAACACAGGTTTAGGCTAACCTACTAAACACCAAACGCATTAAAACGAATACTGCAGCCTTAATGAGATTGCATTGCCCGATGTGACAGTACCGCCTGCTTCAAAGTAGTCGGCTTTAATGTAGTCGGCCATAAATTTTATGTTTTTGTTTACGGTGTAGTTAACGCCGAGGGCGTAGGTTTTTGCGTCTTGGTTTTCTTGCTTGAGCTTAAGTAGGCTGTAGCGGCCTGTAATTTCCCAGCCTGGCTCTGAGCTTGCGCCTAGTTTTGCGTTTTTATACTTACGGTATCCGCCCGATAGCTGATAACCAAATTGCAAATAGCCGCCTTCGTAATCGTTGGTTGTATTTTCAATACTGGTTACTTGTGCTTGTTGCCACTCGGCCATCATGGTAAATCTATCTTTAAGCCATAGTAGCTCTGCGCCTTGTTGCGAGAGGCTATCTGCATTAATTTTATCGCCTTCTATTAATGAGTCGGCGGTATAAACTTCAAGAGGTTCATTTACTCTAAATTCGTTACCGTCGTACTGCCTCTCACTAAAGGCGACGCCCATGTGTAAAAGGTTGGTGTTTTGCTGCCATGGCACCCAAGTTACGCGCCCTGTAATAGCCGACGTTGCTTCGTCTTCATCGGGCTCGTAATAACCTAGCTGCCAATTTACTGAGGCTATGTCCCCGGAAAGGCTAATACCAAAACTACGCCCTGGCGAAAACGCTTCGCTTATCATGCTGCGCTCAAGCATTAGCAATTTACGCGAGCTAGTTAGTTTTTCTAGGCCAAAACCTTCTTTTTGTTGGCCTATGGTTAAATCAACATATTTCCAGCCAGAGTATTCTAGGTAGGCGTCTTTTATTTCGGTTTCGCCATCGGCAAAGCCAAGCTGAAATTTACTTTTCCAATCTTTACTTATATCTGATTTAAAACTTAGGCGTGCGCGGCGTATTTCAGAGGTACTTTCTGAGCTGTTGCTGTCGTATTGCCCCTCTAACAATGAGGTATCAAACTTGTTGTAGTCGAGCATGATATAGCCGCTTAGGTTTATATCGTCGTTAATTTTGGCAAAGCTTGCGTTACTAACAAGGCAAAGAGCTGAAAGTGCCGCATAGGTAATCGTTTGTTTAGAGGTCATGTTAGGCTGCCTTTGTTTGTTTTTCGGCTAAGTAACTTACTTTTAGTTGCGCTACGTCTCTTAAAAAGTCGATGTGTTCTATATCTACGGCAACGACGTTTAGGCCTGTGCGCTGTTTTAAATCATCGATTAGTGTGGCTTGGTTTTGTGGGGTTATGTTTTCTATGCGCTCGTAGCAAACGCTTTGTACTTCGTAGCGTTTTACAAATACGCTTGAGTCAATCAAAAAGGCAATTAAGCAAATAATACCGTTAAGAATACCTAGCTCTATTAAGCTCATTCGCCCTACAGAGGTCAGTAAAGCAATGGCAGTAACAAGGAATAAGTAGGTCATTTCTTTAATAGAAATAGACTCAGTGCGGTACCTTAGCATGGTGAATACAGCAAATAGGCCGAATGCAAATTCCATCGACATATCAACGCCGTGCAGCAAAAAGGTAATAATAAAAACGCCTACGCCAAATAAAATAAACGAGCCTGCTACCACTGCATTTTTACTTACGCGAAAATAACAGCCATAGCAAAGTACAGCCAGCGATAGGATGTTTACTAAAAAGCGGGAAAGAAAAATAAGATCTAATTTGGTCATTTTAATTATTCTCTAAAGGTAAAAGCGGGTTAGTGCGGTTAAGGTGTTTTAAACGGGCTAAAACAGGTTTAAAGCGGTTTACTTTTAAGCGCTCGGGGTAGAGCAAAGCACAGCCAATACAGTATTTACTAAACGAGGCTGGGAATATGTGGTGTTTGCTCATAAGTTTATAAAATGGCGAGCGTTTTGTTTTTTTACTTTGTTTAAGCTCGGCAATAAAAAAGCCCGGTAAGGTTATTTTGTTATCGCCTTTTGGGGTGTTGTACCACAGGTTAAAATCAAGCGTTAAACGCTCGGCTTTTTCTTCGTTGGCTAGGGCTATGCGGTTATAGCCGCTTTGCTGGGTTACATTTAAATGTGCAAAGCTGTTTTTCATTTGCTCTTTAATAAACGCCGTGCTGTTAGCTTGCTCGTTGTTAGTTTGCGCGAGCTTTATACGTGTTTTTACGGTGCGGCTTTGGTTGTTTTTTAGTTTTACTTCTAGGTATTCGGTGGCTGTATCAACGTAGCGCCTTTGGCGTACTTTGTAGCGATTAAGCTTACCGTTATGATGGGCTTTATATAAATCAAGTTCGGGTGTATCAAAGTACTGATTATAGTAAGAGAATAAACGCTTGCCTTGTATATCAAGTACCCGGTACTGGCCTTGTATATGAGTAAGTAGCTCAGGTAAAAACGATAGTGGCAGCATAAACTTACTGTCTACACGGTTCATTAAATTAGCGTTATTAAGATCGTTTAATCCGTAACCTTCAAATGGGGCGAGCAACTCGTTAATTAAGCTTGTTAATGAGCCTCGCGCATCTGGCTTTTCAGGCTGAGCCTGCTTATTTTTAGTGTTTATTGCAGTAATTGCTACTGGTGAGATTGAAGTATCCTTTTCAAAAAGTTCATCCTTAAAACGTGCTTGAATTGTCATAATTTTCTCAGATTATTAAATTGCAAAGTTATAGAGTGCAGTGCCAGCGTGCTGACACCGCATGAAGGATGGGTTGTTTATCTAGAGCAAAATCCGCTGCCATCACCCGCTGAGGGCAATGTGCCATCAAGCTGCGCGGCCATATTTGCTACGCGGTACTCCATAAACGAGGTTAAGCCGTAAAACTGCCCCGTGGTAGAGGTTAGGTTTTGCTCAAAGTAGGTTGAGCCATAAAAGCTAGTTGGGTCGTTTTGTACGTGCTCACGAATTAAATCGGCTATTTCATTTACGCGTGCGTTAAATGTGTCGCTTGAAAGTGAGCCATTAATAAGCTGTGTTAAGTAACTGTGGTACGTATCGAGGTGGCTTTGCTCGGCAAATACATTAGCAATTAATGGGCGCTCGCTTGATGCGCCGCTTACAGGCTCATCAATGTAGAGCTCTCTTACATCTACGCTATTACAATCCATGTTAAAGGTGCCGAATGACTCGTTAAAATCCCACGGCAAAATGCTAAATACGCCATCGTCATCGTAAATATAATAGTTATGTGCAAGTGGGCCGTGGTAGCTATCTAAATTAGACAGTGAAGTACTTACCGACATATAACGCAGCAGCGTGTCTATATCTATGGCGCTGGTTTCGCCTTTATCGAGCGATTCTACAAAGTTAATAAAGGCGCCGTTATCGGTGGTGTCTTCGTTGGTTTGCAGGTTTATATCGGTGTAACTTTGTATGTCGTCACCTAGCCATAATAAATCGCTGCCTGTGCCATCTGGCTTGTATAAATCGCCGTTACTGTTGGCAAAGTGTTTTTCAACAAATTCGCCATCTACGGCTTCTACCATTAAATACAAACCAAATAGTTCGCCGTTTACATAAAAGTTAACGTAAGCATGCTCAGGCGTTGGCACGCCCATTTCATCCATTAGCTCGTAGGCGATTACTTCACGCATGTACGACGGGTCGTTAAACGAGTTTTGTAGTGTGAATTTTTTTAGCCCAAAAAACTTTTGCCCCGACACATATTCGTTAATATCAACCTTAAAGCTGTAACGGTCGCTGCTAGAGTTGGCAACGCTGCTTAAGCTTGAGCCGCCTTTTGTGCGAATAGCCACGCTATCGAGTGTTACCCCGTTAAAGGTAATAGCGGTTTCGTGGTACTGCTCATCAAGTGGGTTATCTAGAATGTCTTGCCAGTTTTCGTCGGTAATTGTAATAGAAAGCGTATTAACGGCCGTAGGTGTAAAGGCGGTTGCAACTGTATTTTCACTACTTGGGGTAGGTGTTAAAAACGCATGAGTAAAGCCTGTACTGCTACTTAGGCCGTAACTAAAGCCTGTGGCTACATCACTTTCATCCCAGTCAATGTAGTCAATTACTTCATTGTTGAGTATTAAGCTTAGCTCGTCTTCTTTGCCTAGTTTAAACGGGACGTAGTAAGTGCCTGGGTCTTCATCGGTGGCATAAATAGTTATGTATTCACCCGCGTATAAATCTATGTCGGGCAGGGTAACGGGGTCTATGTCGTCGCTTTCATCAATAACGTGGTAGTTGGCTAAGTTAATTGTATTTTCGCTGTTGTTGTATAGCTCAAACCAGTCGTTGCCATCGTCTGCGGCGCTTGCCACTATTTCGTTAATAGCGAGTGGCCCGTGGGTTGCTTGGCTGTTTGAGCTAAGCTCTGTTGGAGTGAGTACCGCAGTTGCATCGCTGCCATCTGGGTAGCGGCCATAGCTGTAACCACTCAGCGCTTGGCCTTTATTCCACGATAACTGCTCTATAATTACATTGTTACTGTAAAGGCTGACGGTATCGCTTGCGCCTAATTTAAACGCTACGCTTGGCAGGTCGCCTAAATCATCGGTGCTTGCGTAAATGCGGTAAAACTCACCAGGCGATAACGTAATATCAGGTAGAGCAAATTGCTCGTTATTGTCATCACTTAGTGTGTAGTCGGCTAAATAAACATCGCTATTGCTTGTTACATAAAGCTCTATCCAGTCCTCGCCGCCGCTGCTGTCTTTTGCTACTACTTCGTTTATACGCAGTGGGGCATCTTCAGCAATTAGCGTTGTAACAAGTGTAGAGGTATCGGCTGTTTGGTTAGCTGCGCCCTCTGTTGGCGTTAGTGTTTGCGCGGTGCCGGTGCCATCGGTATATAAGCCGTAACTAAAGCCTTCAGCGGCTTCGCCTTCTTCCCAATCAAGTACAGACACCGCAGTGCCGTCCTCATATAACGTAACCGCATCGTCGCTCCCTAGTTTAAAGGTGACGTAATAGCCGTTGTCGGGCGGCGTGTCGGTTTCATCAATGGCTTGAATAACAATAAACTCACCTTGCGAAAGTGCTACTGCGGGTAAAGCTTGAGGCTCTCTGTCGGCGTTATCATCAACAAGTGAAAATACCGATAGGTCGGCTATATCTTCAGTGGCGTATAGCTCAATCCAATCGTAGGTGGTATCGCTTGGGCTTGCGACAATTTCGTTAATAACTAAGCCCGTTGAGGTGGTTGTTGATGATGAGTCAGTTTGCTCTGTGCTGCTATCGGTTGTTTGCTCAGTACCGCCACAGCCATATAAAAATGTAGTAGAGGCGATAACTGAATAAAATATAAAAGGTTTTATATTCATGTATGCACGCTTATTATTTTATTAAAGTGGGCAAACTATAAAAATAGAAGGTGCAAACAATGTGTAAACATTCAGTAATATTCAGTATAGTGAGCTTAATTACTCACTTTAAAAGTTACTTTAACCTTATGTTTAAACAATTAATTTTATTGTGCGCGTTAAGCATGCCGCTTGTAAGTAATGCCGCTACTGCGCCATTTTCGGGCGATATTACAACTGATGTACTATTAAGCGATTACGATAAGTTTAATAAGCAGTACAACGCATTTACGCCAACCGAGCAAGATATAGCCTTAATGCAAAAGCTAGAAGGCAAGGCATTAGTTGTATTATTTGGCACTTGGTGTCACGACAGCCAACGCGAAGTACCAAAGCTTATTAAGTTACTTGATGCGTCTAAGGTAAAACTTGCAAGCGTTAAATATGTGGCCGTGGGTTACAACAAGCAAGACGACGCCGGAATAGCACTAGCGCACGGCTTGCAATACACCCCTACGTTTATAGTAAAAGACGAGGGTAAAGAGTTAGTACGCGTAATTGAAAAACCAACGGGCACACTGGCACAAGACTTAACTCAGGGTTTGTGAATTCAGCTTGGGAGTATAAGAGCTTACGGATTTAGCTAATAGATTTATGGGTAGCTTGTGGGCTGTTATGAATGATCTCTTAGTATTTCAATATGAGAGGTCAGGATTTTACCCCTTTGTTTTTTTAAGGAGGAAGTATGTTTTTAAAAAGTGATGTAGAAAAGCTTGAAGAAAACTTTAGGTTAGCTAAGCAGGCATTACCTGATATTGATAGTTCTAGTGGCTACCCTAATTATCCTGAAGTTATTTCTGAATTTATGAATAGTCTATGTTCCCCTCCGTGGTTAAAAATTGATTATGACCCAAAAGAAGTAAAAAATATCATTTCAAATATAGATAATGCTTCCCCTGATAATTTACGTAATGTATTGACAGATGCAAATCGTATTGAACGTTTTGGTTGTGGGCAATGGGCAGTAATTTTAGGCGGAGATTTTTTTCCTTTAGTTATAGCTCGTGCTTATGAGCTCACAAAACCCTAACAAACATAAGCGATAGAGGACAAACTGTCTCACACATCACGAGTTATCAACGCTCGCTTTAACGTTTATGTAAATTTACGACGCGCGTTAAATTCACTCATTTAAAAATTGAGCACTAAATAAACTTTTTTCGAATGCTTGCGCAGCATGCGAAGACGGTCTGTCTTTATAATGCAGTTGGTATAGCGGCCGAGAGAGTTGCTCGTTATTTTTTTGGCTCAGGCGTGTTAATTTACCTAACTGCACTAAATCTTCTGTGACTACGTTTGGCAATAAAGCGACCCCCATACCTTGAGCAACGGCCCTAGCTATGGCTTCGTTGCTGCCTAATTGCATACTTTGCTCTGCTTGTACGCCATGTTGTGCTAATAACTTTACCGACATTTCTAACGTGCCAGAGCCTGGCTCGCGCAGTAGCCAAAACTGCTCGTTTAACCATGCTTTTAAGTCTTTAGTGGGCTTAAAGTTGCTCGGTATAACCACACTCATTAAATCATTTTGCCAGTGCTTACTAATAATGTGCGGCTCGGTAGGTGTGCCTTCAACCAGCGCTAAATCAATGGTGCACTCGAGTAGTGCGTGTTCAATGTGTGCGGTATTTGCCACTTGTACTTCTACTTTTATATGCGGGTACTGCGCACAAAATTTGGCTAAATAAGGCGGTAGCCAATAACTGGTAATGGTGGTGCTGGTGCCTATAACCAGTGTGCCGCGCTTAAGCCCTGTGCGCGATTTAATATCTTCAATGGCGGCTTTTTCGATAGCAAAAATACTGCGGGCGTGATCATACAAAGCTTGCCCACCTTCGCTTAAGGTGAGCTTTTTACCCTTAGATGCACGTTCAATAAGTTGAATGTTTAACTGATGCTCTAGCTCTTTTAGCGCTTTAGAAACAGCGGGCTGGCTTATAAAAAGCGCTTCGGCTGCGCCTGAAAAGCTACCTAATTTAGCCACTGTATAAAACACCCTAAGCGCATGTAAGTTCATTGTATAACCTTAAATTGCATAACTCTAAATTGTATAACTTTAAGTTATCAAATCATGATTTTAATATATTGGAGTTATATTTTGAGCTTTCTTACAATTAAGTCAACACATCAACTTGGTTTAAGTGAGGGAATATTATGCTTAGCGCTATTAAAAATAGTTTTCAGCCTATAGGTATTAATACTAAGCAATACGGCGATACGCGCTGGTGGTTAGGTATGCTGCTGGTGGTTGTGTTAGCGGGGGCATCTGTTGCATTAAGTAAGTTACCTATAATGCAAAGTGCGCAATTTAGCTCCTTAACAATTGGTATTGTGCTTGGCATTATTGTAGGCAACAGCGTGTTTGCGCACATTGCTACGCGTACAGATGTAGGCGTTGATTACGCTAAAAGTATATTACTTAAAGCGGGCGTTATTTTATTTGGGTTTAGAATTACTTTTGCGCAAGTAGCGGGTGTAGGCTGGCATGGCCTATTAACCGATGTGGTAATGCTGCTTGGTACGTTTATATTAGCAGTACAGCTAGGTAAGCGCGTTTTTAAGCTTGATGAACAAACAACCATACTAATAGGTGCGGGTAGCTCTATTTGTGGCGCCGCAGCGGTAATGGCAACTGAGCCAGTTATAAAAGCACAAGCGCATAAAGTATCGGTAGCGGTGGCAACGGTTGTGGTGTTTGGCACGTTAAGTATGTTTGCCTACCCAATTATGTTTGAATATATGGGTGTGAGTGAGCATGCGTACGGTATTTTTGTTGGTTCAACTATTCATGAAGTTGCGCAAGTGGTAGCAGCAGGGACTGCGGTAAGTGCCAATGCGGCTGACACCGCCGTGATAGAAAAAATGCTACGCGTAATGATGCTTGCGCCATTTTTAGTAGGCTTATCGTTTTGGCAAAGTAAAAAGCATGCAAACATAAACGCACATGGCGGCGAGCAAAAATCAGGAATTACAATCCCTTGGTTTGCAGTGTTATTTATAGTGGCAAGTGGCGTGCATTCGTTATCGGTTATTCCGCAAGGAACTACAAACGCTATTATATGGTTTGATAATATATTGCTCACCATTGCCATGGTCGCACTTGGGCTGCGTACACATGTTGGCGCTATTCGCCAAGCGGGTATAAAACCACTGTTATTAGCAGGCTGTTTATTTTTGTTTTTAACCATAGCTGGTTTTGCCATTAATGTAGGCATTGCGCAGCTGTTTTAAATATAACCTGGTGGAGGGAGATTGGCTTAAATAGGCCAATCTACTTCGTTTAAGTGATCGAGCTGCTGTGTTTTATTACTGTGCCCGTGCCATTTATTGGTGTAATTACCATTTGGATCAAACTGCGCCGTTTGCTTTTGTATATTAAAGTGGCGGCCGCCACGCGGGTCAACCCCCACACCGGCTATGTACTGCCAGTTTCCCCAGTTTGCTGCTACATCGTAATCAATAAGTTGCTGCTCAAAATAGGCTGCGCCGTATCGCCAATCAAGGCCTAACTCGTTCACTAAACAGCTTGCTGCAATTTGCCGTGCTCGGTTTGAAATGTAACCCGTAGTGTTTAGTTCTTCCATAATGGCATTTACAAGCGGGTAAGGCGTTGTGCCGTTACACCAAGCAGCAAAGCGTGTAGATGTAAAAGTAGTAAGCGGTTTAGTTTGTTTTTGCCCTTTAAAGCTAAACAGGCTGTTACCTGCTTTAAGTGCGTGCCATTTAAAATACTCTCGCCACAGCAGTTCAAATTTAATCCAATAAGTAGACTCGTTTGCCGTATTGCATTGCACGTAATTTTCTACTGCTTTGTAAACTTGTTTTGCACTTATACAGCCAAAGGCAAGCCAAGTACTAAATTTGGTGGTGTTGTTAAAGCCATCAAGCTCGTTGCGAGTCGTTTTATAAGTACTTGGCATTGTGCCTGCAAAGTATTGCTTTAAATGAGCTTGCGCACTGTTAAACCCGCCATGCATTACGCCTTTATTTGTTATACGTTCTATAGGTTTTTTTGCGCATAAAGTTATTGGCTTAGGGAGCAAACCGTTTGGCAAAGTTGTTGATGTAATAGGGCTATTAGCGGCCTCTACCTTTTTACGAAACGGGGTAAAGTGTTTAGGTAATTCGCTTAAATCAAAGGGGAGGTCACTTTGCTTAAAGAGCGTGTCTTGCTGCGACCCTGTAAATTGTGTATTGGGGCAATGTGCTTTGAGTAAGTTTATTTGGCGTTGCTCGTACAGGCCAAATTGTTCGCTGTATACAACTTCATCAATATTTTGCTCATTAATACGCGCTTTTAAAAGCGATACGGGTTCTCCCTCAAGCACATGCAGGGTTTGCCCGCGTTCAATAAGTGCTTGTTGTAGTTCGTACAAGCTTTGCATTAAAAACTGCTGCTTATGTATGCCGTAAGGTTTTTGTTGGTAGTTATTATTTTTAAACCAGTGCGGGTTAATAACAAATACAATATCAAGCGCGCATTGCTGCAACATAAGGTCACTAAAAATTGGGTTATCGGTTAGGCGTAAATCGTTTTGTAGCCAATATAAAATGCGTTTGCTCATACTTATGCTCTGGTTTTTGTAATCATTAAGTTTACGAAGCAAAAGCGGGTAGGGATTGATTTTCACTTGTATTTAATTAAGAAAGGATGAGCAAGTGTGACTTGCTCATCTAGGTTTACTTAAGAGATTGAGTGGCTTGGCGTATATTTTCAGATATATAGGCAATTAAATAAACAAAAACAGTGAGTGGTAAACCAAATATAAATAAGGCAATTTTGTACTTATTAGCAACAGTTGATTTAGGTAATGTAATTGCAAAGCAAACGCTCATGGCTAACCAAAATAAAGCTAAAAGTGGTGATATGTTTGATTGAGGGTTAGATAAATCACACGTGCCAAATGAAATACTGGCAATAGATGCGTTACCTATTTCTATACACTCGTTGCTGTTAATAAGGCTTAATGTAATTACTGTTATGATTAATACTAGTAATAGAGGTAATAAGTGTTTCATATTTTCTTCCTTAACTATTTAATTTTATGGGTCGCTCTATAGCGCCTAGACAAATTAAAACGATTGGCAAAAAATAACGATAACAAAGCCATTAACTAGTTATTATAAAGTTATAACCATGGTATTACCTTGGTTATAACTTTTATAAGTCATTACTATTCAATAGGTTGTGTTTTTACTTTAGCTATAAGCTGATAACCTCGCTTCATTACAGACTTTATATATTTGGGGTTTTTTGTGTCGTTATCGTTAAGGGCTACACGTAGTTTGCTAATAACTCGTCTAACTGCGGTATCGGTTACTATTTGATTCTCCCATACATTGTTGTGTAACTCTTCAAGGCTAACTATTCTTGGCTGTTGTTCTATTAAATAGCTAAGTACCTGCATGCATTTAGGCTCTAATGTGTAGAGGTTATCTTCTTTAATTAAGGACTGCTGCAGACTGTCAAAAGTGTACTCGCCAATTGTTAGCTGATTAACACTCGGCTTTTCAATAACAGGTTCTGCGCAAACATGGTTAGCTTGGGTTTTATTTGCTGCTGGGTTTGAATATTTTTTATAAACGCGAGATACCATCATTCCAGTTAAATTCATTAAAAGCACTAGCGGGCTGAGTGGAAATGCACATAGGAAAAGTAAATACTTAAACCCCACGTGTACATTTGGTTTATTAAGCATTTGCCCAAATAACACATTTAAAAGCATCCATATAATAAAATAAGGCGTAAGGGAAATTGAATCTGTTTGCTCCCCACAAACGCCATATTTTACGCCCTCTATGTAGTTTGATGCTTCTAAACAAAACGCATTAGCTTGGCTGCTAAATAAAATGAATGATATAAAAATAAGTAGGTGTTTCATTAAAAAGTCCGTTTAGAAAGAGGCGGAAAATAATACCGCCTTCATTAATGTTAAATAGCCGATTTTTGTTTTTCTATCCAATCGTTTATAACGTCTTCAAGCACTGCCATAGGCAATGAGCCTTGGCCAATAACAGTGTCGTGAAAGCTGCGTATATCAAATTGAGCGCCGAGTTCTTCTTCGGCTTTTGTGCGCAGTTCGCGTATTTTTATTTCGCCCATTTTGTACGAGAGCGCTTGGCCTGGCCATGAAATATAACGATCTATCTGATCTTCCACTGCGCTTTGTGGTAAAGCGGTGTGACTGGCTAAGTAATCAATTGCTTTTTGGCGGCTCCAACCAAAGGCATGAATACCGGTATCAACAACAAGCCTCACTGCACGCCACATTTCGTAGCCTAAACGACCAAAGTCGCTGTACGGGCTTTGATAAAAACCAGCTTCTTTACCTAAGCGTTCTGTGTATAGTGCCCAACCTTCGCCAAATGCAGAGTGGCTAAGTGTGCGTCTAAATTCGGGTACGTCTAACTCCATAGCAATGGCGTTTTGTAAATGGTGCCCAGGTATGGCTTCGTGCAGACTAAGTGCTTCTAAATTATATAAAGGCTGAAGTTTAGGTGTTGAGGCTAAAAAGTAAGTGCCTGGTGAGCGGTTATCTGGCGGTGGCATATAAAACGCACCACGACTTGCTGAGCCCTTAATAGTAAAGGTGTTACGCGGTAAGTGGCCAAAGTAGGTGGGCAATTTGCCATACATTTTTTGCGTTATAAACGCGGTTTTTTCTAGCAAGTCTTGCGCGTCTTTTGCGTAAAATTGCTCATCGGTTGCTAAAAATTCTAAAAACTCACTATAGGTGCCATCAAAGCCTACTTCATCAATATTATTTTGCATTTGCGCCTTAATACGCGCGACTTCTTTAAGGCCTAGTTGGTGTATTTGTTTAGGTGTGGCGTTTGTTGTGGTGTAGTAATTAACCGTGTACTTGTAGTAATCAAGCCCGCCTTTCACGCTTGCTATGCTCGGCTGCGCTCTACAATGTGGCATATAGTCATTTTCAAAAAAGTCGTAAAAATGCTGATACGCAGGAATTACTTTATCTTTGATTACGGCTTGGGCTTTTTGTTTTAAGTTTGATTTTTGCGCTGTACTAAAGGTATTAGGTATACGCGTAAAGGGCTCGTAAAGGGCGCTGTTTTCGGGGTTTTTAACTATGTGCGCGCTAATGCTTTGGCTGTAATTTTCAAAGGTTTTACAGTAATGGGTAAATCCTGTTTTTATCCCTTCTTTCATTAAATCAATATTTTGCTGATTAAAGCGCGGGTAGTCGGCAAGGCTGATTAAAAATGCGTTGTAATCATCAGCTGTTAAAAAAGCCATATTAGCGGGTGCTTCTGCAAAGTAGGTATGCCAGCCACTTAAAAAATTTACCGGAAAATACTTATCTTGATAAAGGTAGCTTTGCTGCTCGGTTTCTCGCTCATATTTAAATAAGCGGTAGTTCATTAGCTGATCCTTGTTGAGCGTTTTTGGATCAATGTTGGCTAAGCTTTTTAGTACGCTGTTGTTATAAGCTTGGCGCTTTGCAATGGCTTGCTCGCTCCAATTTGGTAATGTGCCATTTGGTTTCCAACCGTCTGGATCGGTCCGAAAAAATATTTTTTCAGCTTTGGCATTTTGCCAGTGGTTATCAATAATGGTTTTTAAATCGCTGTTACTGTCGGCAAGGCTTGGTAGCGAGGTGGCTGCTAAGCAAATAGCTAAAATACGTTTTTTAAACATAGTGATCCGTTATTGGCGAGTTAGTCGCGCTTTTTTATTTTAATTTGTGCTCAATATAGTACCAAGTTAACTTAATCAATGCGCTTACTTTTATAACTTGTATTAATTGGCTTTACTTTTTGATTGAACAAATTTCACCGCTGAAGTGAGTGGCGCACTAGTTTATTGTTTTATCAGCGTTTAGAATGATTAAAACTTATTATAAAAAAATGACCGTCATGTTTAATAAAGTAATCGCCTTAATTGATGAAGCAAACAACCAAGACCCAAACAGTGAGCAATTTAATGGGGAGAGTGTTCCAAAAGAGTATTTATACTCACAACGTATGAGCGAAATGCTAACTCGCTTTAAGCCTGATGCCGATGAACTCATGCAAATTGCAGTGCGTGGGCAGCATATACAACGTTGGAAGTCGCCGCGTAGCGACTTTGCAATGAACAAGCAGGGCTATCATCAATGGCGCAGTGCGCTTTATATATTTCATGCCAGTAGCGTTGTTGCGCTTATGCAGCAAGCTGGGTACAGCGATGCTGAGCAAAACAGAGTGTACGATGCAGTTGCTAAAAAAAATATTAAACGTAACCCAGACAGCCAATTAGTAGAAGACGTAGCAAGCCTGGTATTTATTGAGCATTACATGCTCGGGTTTGCTAATAGTAAGCCTGATTACGATGAGCAAAAATGGATAGGTATTATTCGCCGTACATGGCAAAAAATGTCAGACGACGCGCATGAGTTTGTACTTGCAGGTAATATTACATTGCCAGCGCCGCTTGTTGGGCTTATTCATAAAGCGCTTGAGTAAAAGAACATAAATAAATAAAAAGGAATTTTAAATGTATTGTCCTCGTAGTAATACGCCACTTGAACCTTTACTTGTTGGCGGCATTACTGTTTTTACGTCAGCGCAAGGCGGCGTATTTTTTGATAACAGCCAAATTTTTAAGTTTAGCTCGCCTGAGTTAAAGCATGGTCAGGTTCTAATTAAGTATTTGAGTAATTACATTGAAGGTGAGGGCGATGTATCATCGCGAGTAAATTGCCCAAAGTGCTTAGGGTCTGTTGAACTTTGCGGATTAAAATTTGTTCAAACTAGGGGCTATTTAATCACGGCGCGAGGTTTGTAACCTAGTGGACTAAGTAAAAGCCAAGCAACAAAGAGTAAATAGTCCCTAGGAAGAACCCTTTGGGTAGCGCCTGTTTGGCATTAATGCTACGTTATCGCCTATTTATGGGGAATAACCACACTACATAGGCTCTGCCTTGCCTAAATACCAAACAGGCTGCTGCAAATTTAACCTTGAAAGATCAACAGACCCTAGATATAGTGATGATGCGCCGGTTTTTTTCGCCGCTCAAAGTTGTTGAAATAGACGAGTGCCCAGGTTGCGCTGGCATATGGCTTGATAGCGGCGAGCTTGCAAAAATACACGAAAACCATTTAACACCCAAAGAGCGAAAACTGTTAGCGCACGAAATGGCCACCAATCATGGGTTTATATCTATTAAGCCGCCAAAATCTAAGTATTACCCGAAAGCGCCTAAAAATAGCCAAGACACCACCGTTGAGCGGTTGGTGCAATTGGCATTACTTAATCTTTAATACTAAGCCTCAAAATAGATCACTTAATTAAACTAATTGGTATAAAGCATAAAAAAACGGCGTACTAAAAAGTACGCCGTTTTTTGTAATAAATTAACGCTTATGCCGTTTATTTATTACGGTTTTCTTTTGCAAAGGCACGTATTTTACGTTTTTGCGAAAGCGTTACTTTGTTAGTACGCCCTGCAAATGGGTTATCACCTTCTCTAAATTCAATTTTGATTGGGGTGCCCATAATTTTAAGTGCTTTACGGTAGTAGTTCATCAGGTAGCGTTTGTAGCTATCGGGTAAATCGTGAACTTGGTTACCGTGAATTACAATACGTGGCGGGTTATAACCACCGGCATGCGCATATTTAAGCTTAACACGACGACCACGAACAAGTGGCGGCTGATGATCGGCCTGTGCCATGTCCATAATACGGCGTAGCATTGCGGTGCTAATACGTTTAGTTGCTGACTCGTACGCTTCATCAACCGATTCAAATAAATGGCCAACACCTGTACCGTGAAGTGCAGATATAAAGTGCAAGCGTGCAAAATCAATAAAACCTAAACGGCGATCAAGCTCTGTTTTAATGCGATCTTTAACGTAATCATCAAGGCCATCCCATTTGTTCACGGCAATAACCAATGAACGACCTGAGTTAAGCGCAAAGCCTAATAAGCTTAAGTCTTGATCAGAAATACCATCGCGAGCATCAACAACCAGTAATACAACGTTTGCATCTTCAATGGCTTGAAGCGTTTTAATTACTGAGAACTTTTCAACTACGTCGCTTACTTTTTTACGCTTACGAACACCTGCGGTATCTATTAAAATATATTCTTTGTCGTTACGAGTCATCGGAATATAAATAGAGTCGCGAGTGGTGCCCGGCATATCGTATACAATTACACGTTCTTCACCGAGTATACGGTTTGTAAGTGTAGACTTACCTACGTTAGGGCGACCAATAATAGCCAGTTTTACTGGTTTATCGGCAAACGCTTGGTGGTCTGTATCGTCGCCTTCAGCTTCTTGATAAAGGTCGATTAACTCTTCATCGTCATCAGCAACGTCTTCATCTAGTGCTGCAAGCTCTGCAATTACAGGCTGTAAAGTGTGCTCTAAAAGCTGTGTAATACCACGCCCATGTGCTGCTGCAATATGGTGAATATTACCTAATGATAATTGATAAAATTCTGCACAGTTTGAGTCGGCGTCAATGCCATCTGTTTTGTTGGCAACCACAAAGCTTTTTTTCTCTTGCTTGCGCAAGTGATTAGCAATGGCTTGGTCAGCAACGGTCATGCCTACGCGGGCATCAACCAAAAACAACACAATATCGGCTTCTTCAATGGCAAGTAACGACTGGTCGGCCATTTCGGTTTCGATGCCTTCTTCAGAGCCATCAATACCACCCGTGTCTACCACGATAAATTCATAGCCATCGTAATTAGCTTGGCCATATTTTCTATCTCGTGTTAAACCTGGAAAATCGGCTACGAGTGCATCACGAGTACGTGTTAAACGGTTAAATAATGTGGATTTGCCCACATTGGGTCGCCCAACTAGGGCGATCACGGGAAGCATAAACTACCTCTTTAAAAAACAACAAAAGGCTTCGCAGTGCGAAGCCTTACAAAAAACCTTTAAGTGTTAGCTAGTTAGTTAGGGGTGTTTACCACACTAACTTCACCATCACGGGTGTATAAAATTAGCTTGTCGTCGGCTACAACCGGCTCAACAAAAAAGCCTGAGCTGTCAAATTCTTCACGAGATACTAACTCGCCAGTGTCTTTGTTTAGCCAATGTAGGTTACCTTCTTGGTCACCTAAAGCTAAGTGGCTACCTGCAACTGCAGGGCCTGTTAGGTACCATCCACGTAGAGCGGGTTGGCTCCAACGTTCAATACCTGAATTTTTATCTAATGCGTAAATTACGCCTTCGCTATCTACTAGGTAAATAGTTTGTGCATCCATCGCTATTTCGCGGTAGCTGCTGTATTCACGTTTCCATACAACATTGCCTGAGCGAATATCTACCGCTGCTAGGTTACCGTTGTATGCAATAGCATAGGCGTAAGGGCCGCTAATAATTGGTTGTGTGTCTACATCAACCAAACGCTCAAATTCTGATGCGCCTTTAGCAACGGCAATTTCTGCACTCCATGCTGAATAACCGCTCTCAGAAATGAGTACACTTAATTTACCTGTTTCTAAGCCTACTAACACACCACCGTTTGCAACTGTTGGCGAGCTTTGGCCACGCAATGTAAGCGGTGGTACTTCTTGTTCGAAGTTCCAGCGTTCTTCGCCTGTATCTGGGTGCAGCGCTAATAGTTTACCCGAGCCTAAATTAACAAAAATTAGGCCATCACCCGCAGCTGGTTTTGATAACGCTTCGCCTGGCACATTTTTACGCCATACTTCTTCACCCGTTTCGCGGTCAAGGGCAATAATAAATCCGTGCTCAGAGCCTACGTAAATTTTACCATAAGCTTGTAATATACCGCCTGATAATTTTGCTGTGCCGTTATCTGACCATGGCCAAAACGATAAATCTTCACGTACGTCGGTTTCCCATAACGTGTCGCCATTGGTAAGCGAAAGCGCTTCAATTTGGCCTTCTCGGCTAGCTACATAAATAGTGTCTTTGTATACAGCAGGCGATAAGCGAGAAAAGTAATGTTCTACACCACTGCCAACCGACTCTTGCCACACTACGTCTGTTTCAAATTGATTAACAATTTCAGGAAGTACTAACTCGTCTTCGTCATCACTTGATGAACAACCCATTAGCGTTGCCATGCACAGTGCGAGAGTTGCTGTTGTTATTTTTTTCATACCTAAAACCTTATGCCGCTGGGCTAGTTACTGCTAGGTCGTCTAATTTAATTTGTAATAAAGGGTTTGTTGTTAAACCGCCTGCATCGGCAGCTGCTTGATACGCAGTGCGAGCTTGGTCTTTATTACCTTGTGCAATGTAAATATCGCCTTTTAGCTCAGCTACATTGGCGTTATATGCCTCTGGTAGGGGTGAGTTTAATGTACTTAGGGCTTCGTCAAATTTACTTTGCGCAAGTTGAATACGTGCTAAACGCGTAATGGCAATGGCTTTAAGCTCTTCGCTTTGGGCGTTTGTAACAATCCAGCTAAGCTTTTCGCTAGCAAGGTCTAATTTTTTTGCATCAACAGCGTCTTTTGCCGCAACAAAAGCGGCTAAAGTTGCATAGCTTGTGTCTGGGTTGTTTTTAATGAATGTATCGGCTGCGCCAAGTACATCGTCACTTTGAACAAGTGTTGTATATTCGTCAGACGCTTGCTCAGCAGTTGTAATTTGGTTTTGGTTGTATGCTTTCCAACCGTATAAGCCGCCTAAACCTACAATTACACCTAGCGCAAGTGAAATACCGTTTTCGCGAAAAAAGCGCTTAATGGCTTCTGCTTGTTGTTCTTCTGTTGAATAAATGTCCATTATTACCTCTTAAGTTAGCTTAGCTATTGATAAGCTCAGCTAATAGCGCTTTAGCTTGTTCTAATTCTAGTGTGACTTGCTCTTTACGCTCACGTAAATATTTTATGGTCACAACGCCTTTTTCTAATTCATCTTCGCCAATAATAACAGCCACTAGTGCATCGCTTTTATCAGCTCGTTTTAGTTGTTTTTTAAAGTTACCGCCACCGGCATGCACCATAACGCGTAAACCGGGTACGTCGCTACGTAGTTGCGCTGCAATGGCAGGGGCTTGTACGCTGGCTTTGTCGCCCATTGCCGCTAAATATACATCAGCATTACGGCGAATGTCACCTACACACTCAAGTGCTTGGAGTAACAGTACTAAGCGCTCTAGACCCATAGCAAAACCAACTGCGGGCGTTGCTTTGCCGCCAAGTTGCTCAACTAAGCCATCGTAGCGTCCGCCAGCACACACTGTACCTTGTGCACCTAGGCTATCTGTTACCCATTCAAATACGGTGCGGTTGTAGTAGTCTAAACCACGTACTAACTTTTCATTAACCGTGTATATGACGCCAGCTGCGTCTAAACGTTCACATAAATTTGCAAAATGTTCTTTTGATTCAGCATCTAAATGCTCAGACAATTTAGGCGCATCCACTAAGATTGCTTGCACATCTGGGTTTTTGCTATCAAGTACACGTAATGGGTTTGAGTACATACGGCGCTTTGAATCTTCATCAAGCACGTCGGTATGCTGTTCAAGGTAGGCAACGAGTGCATCGCGGTAATCAGCACGTGCTTCGTTAGAGCCTAACGAGTTAAGCTCTAAACGTACGTGTTCGTTAATGCCAAATGCTTTCCATAATTGCGCGGTAAGTAAAATAACTTCTGCGTCTATGTCGGCTGTGGCAATACCAAATGTTTCTAAACCAAATTGGTGAAACTGACGGTAGCGGCCTTTTTGAGGGCGCTCATGACGAAACATCGGGCCCATGTACCACAGGCGCTGTTCTTGGTTATAAAGCAAGCCATTTTGGTTACCTGCACGTACACACACTGCGGTGCCTTCTGGACGAAGGGTTAGCATGTCGCCGTTACGATCGGCAAAGGTATACATTTCTTTTTCTACTATATCGGTTACTTCACCAATAGAGCGTTTAAATAAGTCGGTTGATTCTACAATAGGAAAACGAATTTCTTGATAACCGAACGATGCTACTGTCTCGCGTAAAATGTTTTCTACTTTCTGCCAAACTTGCGTGTCGCCCGGCAGACAATCGTTCATACCGCGAACTGCCTGAATTTGTTTTGCCACTGATAAATCCTAATTACTGTTTATGTGTAATAAAAAAATGCTTACACAACAAGAATGCTAAAAATTGACCCGTCATTATATACCCAAATGACCCTATGATGCGAGTTTCAGTTGGAATTAAAAGAGATTTAGGCAAGGCATTGATTGAAAGTAATAGTGGTTCTATTGTTAAAATCAATAACGCAGTATAAATCGCTTTTAAACCAACCCTTTGGGCGGTTCACAGACACTTACTCTCATCGTTGTTACTTTTTAAAAGGGATTGCCATTCTTGCAAAGTAACGCCTTGATATTAAGAGCCTGTGAAACGCTGAATTCTGTATCTTGGAGTCGTTTGGGTATCCTCTAGCTATAAAGGTAAACGCCAAACAACGTGGTTTGGCGCTTTATACGGTATTTATTCGACTATTTTAATGTCGATAGGTGTTTGCTGCTCTTTTTGAGCAATAAAGTCGCGCACGTAACCTTCAAGCTGGTCAACAATGTTGTTGTTATCAATACGCGCTTTTTGACGCTCGCCATTAATGTATAAACCTGAGCGGCGGTTTGCACCGGCAAGGCCAATATCACTAACTAGGGCTTCGCCTGGGCCGTTAACGACACAACCAATTACCGAAACAGACATTGGCTCAACAACATCTTCTAGGCGCTCTTCAAGCTGGTTCATGGTGCTTACTACATCAAACTCTTGACGTGAGCAGCTAGGGCAGGCAATAAAGTTAATACCGCGAGAGCGTATACGCAGCGATTTTAAAATATCAAAACCTACTTTGATTTCTTGAACTGGGTCGGCAGCAAGTGATACACGTAGCGTATCGCCAATACCTTCGGCAAGTAACATGCCTAAGCCTACAGCCGATTTAACCGAACCTGAGCGCATGCCGCCGGCTTCGGTGATCCCTAAATGCAGGGGTTGATCTATTTCTTTAGCAAGTAAGCGATAAGCGCCTACAGCTAAAAATACGTCTGATGCTTTTACCGATATTTTAAATTGGTCAAAATCAAGGCGGCGTAATATATCTACATGGCGCATTGCTGATTCAAGTAATGCCTCGGGAGTTGGCTCGCCGTATTTTTCTTGTAGGTCGCGCTCTAATGAGCCGCCATTTACACCAATACGAATAGGAATATTATGCTCGCGTGCTGAGTCTACAACGGCTCTAATACGCTCCTCACTGCCTATATTTCCTGGGTTTATACGTAGGCAATCTACGCCGTATTTTGCCACTTTTAACGCTATGCGGTAATCAAAGTGAATATCGGCTACAAGCGGTATACTAACTTGCTCTTTTATACTTTTAAACGCTTCTGCTGCATCCATAGTTGGTACAGATACACGCACTATATCGGCGCCGGCATCTTGTATTGCTTGGATTTGCGCTACCGTGGCATCTATATCCATGGTGTCGGTATTGGTCATCGACTGCACGGCAATAGGGGCACCGTCACCAATAGGCACGTTGCCTACATTGATGCGGGTTGATTTTCTGCGTTTAATTGGAGATTCTGAAAACATAGCGACTACTCTGCTAATGGTAATTTAAATTTGGCTAAACGATTTTTAGGATAACCAGAAATATCAACTGGCTCGCCGTTTAGAGAAACACTAACTACGTCGTGCTTACCCAGCACAACTGAAAAAGGCGGGGTACCGCTTACAGCCATTTTATAGCCTGCTTTTTTTACGCCAAATGCTATGCGCTCACCTTCGCCATCGTGTATTTCTACCCAGCTCTCATCGTTAAACACCATGTTAATTGTACTGGTGTTACTTTGCGTGTCGGGCTCGTTAGTGGCTGTTTGGGTGCTAGCGGCAATAGGCGCCGTGGCATTAACGGCTTCATTTAAGGGGACTTGTTCAGCGCTTATAGGCATTACAGCCGGTGTGCGCTCAACTGCCTGTGTTGCTTGCATTTGCGAGGTGTTCTCGCTTTCGTTATTTAGCGCGTTGTTATTTTGCTGGTTATCTAAAATTGAATTTTCAATATTGATTGTGCTTGTTTGCTCATCGATAGGCGTAGCATTTTGCCAAAACCATAAGGCAGATGAGCCAATAACAATGGCTAAAATAATGTAGCTCACCAGCATTAGGCGGCTGTCGTGGGCTTCTTTTTCTGTGCGGCGCGAAAAGCTTTGCATGTTAGCCGGCTTTGTAGGCTCGGGCGGTGCTGGTAATTTAGCTAATATAGGGGCGCTATCGACGTGTAGTTCACGGCAATAGTTTTTAATGTAGCCTTTTACAAAGGTAATAGGGCCTAACGTTTGGTACTGATCGCTTTCTAAGCGTTGCAGCTGCGAAATAGAAAGCTTAAGTGGGCCAGTAAGTGACTCTAAGCTTACATTAGCCTGCTCTCTGTGCGCTTTTAATAGTTGCCCAACACTTGGCTCATCGCTTTGTTGCGTAGTTTCTTCTGTCATAATAGGTACGAATTTGGATCCACTAGTAATAGTCTGTGCCCAGGTGTAAGTTCTATATCTGGACTTAATTTATTCCATCGCATTAATTCATCAATTAATACATGCCGCTGGGTAGCTATGTCGTAAAGGGTATCGCCAGCTTTAATCTCGTAATAAATATTAGGATCGTTTAAGTAAATTTTACTTCCGTTGATAACACGATCCGACTCCTTTAGACCATTCCACTGCAGGAGTTTTTGTAGTTTAACATTGTATCGCACTGAAATGCTAAATAGGTTTTCACCAAACTCAATAATATGAAAAGGCACCTTTAAAGGGGGGACTTTTGGATTAAGCATGGGAGGCTCTTGTTTTACACTTGGTTGGTAGTTTTTTAGTGTAATGTCGTTACTGTCGCTGTATGGGTTATTACTAAATACCGCACTGTCTTTTTTAGCCTCATAAAATACTACCGAATTATTTAAGCCCGTATTCTGTGGGCCATTTTCAGCAGGGCCTGTATTTTGTGGGGTGTTAAAGTTAGCTTGTTTGGGCGCACCAAATGAAATTATTTTTACTTCGTCATCATCTTTGGGTGTTTGTTTAGCGACAGCTTTTGGCGGCTCAGCTGTGGGTGTAGACGTTTGTTGCGCTTGGTGATCCGTTGTTAAAGCCAAAAGCACCGCTGCGGTATCTGTATTAGACTCTGCAGGCATAGGTGTTGTAGTTGCTACTTGGGCAGTATTTGTTACGGTTGGAGCCGCTGCCGCAGCTGACACTACTGCTTTAGTTGCTGTAACTACTTTAGCCTGAGTTGGTTGAGCCGCTGGCGTGAGAGTGGCAGCGTCATCATTTTGCTCAGCTACGGTTTTTTGTTTGTTTGTTGCGGCAATGGTTGCCTGTGCTTTTGCCGTCTCATTTAATACTGGGCTTGAAGGCTCAACCCCTGGAGAAATTAAGCTGGTCGAATTATCGGTAGTTGGGCGCTTTTTACGGATAATTTTAATTTTTGGTTGCTCAACACTGATTTGCTCTTCGCCATACTGCTCTTGAAGCTCCTCGAGTTGCGCTTTACGGTATTTTTCGCGCAGTATTTCAAACTCAGTTTGTTTAGTACGATTATCGCGAATAGCATAGGCTTGCTTACTTGTTGGGTAAGTTTGCATTATGGTGGCGGCAATTTTTTCTGCTTCTTCTATTCTGCCCATGCGCTGCTTAATTAAATAACCAAGCAATAAAGCACGTGCAGACACTCGGCCGGTGTCGTCATGACGCTTTAATACTTCGCTGGCTTTATGTAAATCGCTTTTAGCATAAAAAAGGGCGGCTAAGCTTATTAGGGTCGATGTACGTTGCGAGCTGTGATTAAGTGCTTGTTTAAAGTAACTCTCTGCATTTTCAAAGTCGTTAAATTCTATGGCACATAATGCAAGGTTTTCGTAGCTTTCGGCGACGCGAATATAGCTTGGAATATCAATTGCTTTTAAAAACTGATCGGTCGCGCGGTCATACTCTTCAATACTACATAAAAACACACCGTAGTTATTAAGCGTGTTCGGATCGTCAGGCTTAATTGCTAATGCTTTTTGATAGGCTTTATCGGCACGCTCATTTTCGCCTACTTGTTGGTAATAATAAGCAAGAGAGTAATGTACTTCAGGTAGATTTGGGGCAAATTCTATAGCTCGCTCAAGGTTATACTTTGCTTGCGAGTTGTTGCCAGTTTCTAAGTATTGTAAAGCGAGGGCGATACGAGTGCGTGCTGCGCCTGCATTATTGATTTTGTTTTCGACGACGGGTTTGTCACTGCCGTTATAACTACTTTCACTTACGCACCCTGTAAGGGCAAGTGTTGAAAGTGTTAAAGCAAGTAAAGATCGCATTACCTTGTCTCTGTTTTTCTATCCATAGCGCCTATCTTACCTAAAACCCTTAGTGTTGCATCATTTATTTAAAAATAAACAACTTAACCACCCTGCATAGGGAATATACACAGGGTGGTTACAGGCTTATGCTTGCTGGATATTTACGCTAATTGCGTTATCGTCGCGCATTTTCTTTTTCGCCATACGTTTAGTACGGTCAACAACATCGCCGGCTAATTGCCCACAGGCGGCGTCAATATCGTCACCACGAGTACGACGAACAATACACGTAATACCCGCAGCTTGTAAAACCTTAGAAAAACGGTCAATACGGCTGTTGCTAGAGCGTGTGTATTCGTTACCCGGGAACGGGTTAAACGGAATAAGGTTAACTTTAGAAGGTGTACCTTTAAGCGTTTTAACCAGCTCATGTGCTTGGTCGGTGCTGTCGTTAACGCCATTTAGCATAACGTATTCAATGGTCACGTCTTTATTTGCTTTAGAGCCATCGATATAACGACGACACGCGGCTAAAAATTCTTCAATTGGGTACTTTTTATTAATTGGTACAAGTACGTCACGCAGAGCGTTATCAGGTGCGTGAAGTGAAATAGCAAGTGCTACATCTATTTTTTCTTTTAATAAATCAAGCGCAGGTACAACCCCTGAGGTACTTAATGTGACGCGGCGCTTAGATAAGCCAAAGCCCCAGTCGTCCATCATAAGTTCCATTGCCGGCACTACGTTTTTAATATTAAGCAGGGGCTCGCCCATACCCATCATTACAACGTTGGTAACTGGGCGTTTTTCGCTGTTGCCATCAAGGCCTATGTCTTTAGCTACACGCCAAACTTGGCCAATAATTTCAGACACTTTAAGGTTACGGTTAAAGCCTTGTTGCGCAGTTGAACAAAACGTACACTCAAGGGCACAACCCACTTGCGAAGATACACACAAAGTGGCGCGGTCTTTTTCTGGGATCCATACAGCTTCAACTTCTTGGCCGCCATCAAGCACTAATGCGTACTTAATTGTGCCGTCGCTTGCTTGTTGGCGTACAGAGATTTCTGGCGCAACAATTTCGCATTCGTTTTTAAGCTTTTCTTTAAGCTTTTTATTAACGTTGCTCATGTCGTCAAAGTTATCAACGCCAAAATGATAAATCCATTTCATCACCTGGTCGCCACGAAATGGCTTTTCACCGAATGATACAAATAGCTCGCGCATTGCATCTCGGTTTAAATCTAATAAGTTAATCTTTTTTTGCTCGGTCATGAAACAACCTCAATCGGTGACGGTGGAGATAAAATTTACAAGGGCGAATTGTACACAATTCACCCACTTTAATCATTAAGTAAAATATCAAAAATGCATTTAAGGATACTTTACGTAATGACTAAAAAAGGGCTCGAAAGCCCTTTTCTTACTTTGCATTACAGCGTTAACTGTAAAACTCGAATTAACGAGTACGTGGGCAAAGCTCTTCGTCAGCGAAGAAGTACGCGATTTCGCGAGCAGCAGATTCAACAGCGTCAGAACCGTGAACAGCGTTTTCGTCGATGCTATCAGCGTAGTCTGCACGTAAAGTACCTGCTAGTGCTTCAGCTGGGTTAGTAGCACCCATGATTTCGCGGTTTTTAAGAACAGCGTTTTCGCCTTCAAGAACGGTAACCATTACTGGACCAGATGTCATGAAAGATACTAAAGCACCGAAGAAAGGACGCTCGCTGTGCTCTGCGTAGAAACCTTCAGCTTTCTCTTTTGAAAGGTGAACCATTTTAGCTGCAACGATTTTAAGACCCGCAGTTTCGAAACGGTTGTAGATTGCGCCGATGTGGTTTTTTGCTACTGCATCAGGTTTTACGATTGAGAAAGTACGCTCTAAAGCCATCTTTATGCTCCAATAATTTTTAAATAAAAGTGTGAATATTTACGGGCGCGAATTATACGCGTTTTAATTGAAAAAACCTAATTTTATTAAAAACCAGTTTGGTTGCAGTTTTATGATCTTGATCAAAAGCACAATGTTTAGCGCATTTATAATGCCGCGCTTGTAAATTAATTAATCATGCAACCGACTTATACTCGGTTAGCTGTATGGAGCGCATATGCCAGCTGTTTCTTCTGTAACTTCTTTTATTCCCGAACTGTTATGCCCTGCGGGGAGTTTAAAAAACATGCGCTACGCCTTTGCATATGGAGCCGATGCTGTTTACGCCGGCCAGCCTCGCTACAGTTTGCGGGTACGTAATAATGAGTTTGATTTAGAGACATTACAAATAGGGATTAATGAAGCCCATGCGCAAAATAAAAAGTTTTATGTGGTCTCTAATATTGCTCCGCATAACGCAAAGGTTAAATCGTATTTACGTGATATAGAACCTGTGATTGCTATGGGACCCGATGCGCTGATTATGTCAGATCCTGGGCTCATTATGCTGGTACGTGAAAAGTGGCCAGCCATGCCTATTCACCTATCGGTGCAAGCAAATGCAGTTAATTATGCAAGTGTTCAGTTTTGGGCAAAACAAGGTATTGAGCGGGTTATTTTATCGCGCGAGCTATCACTTGAAGAAATAACCGAAATACGCACACTCTGCCCTGACACCGAGCTAGAAGTATTTGTGCATGGTGCATTGTGTATGGCGTATTCTGGGCGCTGTTTGCTCTCGGGTTATATTAACAAGCGCGACCCAAACCAAGGCACCTGCACGAATGCCTGCCGCTGGAATTACGATGTAAAACCAGGCGTTGAAAACGAAACGGGTGACATGGTGCATAAAATCGACCCTAACCAAGTTATACCAACTCTGGGTGAAGGTGCGCCAACAAATAATATTTACATGCTTGAAGAGCAAGGGCGCCCAGGGGAGTATATGCCAGCCTTTGAGGATGAACACGGCACCTACATTATGAACTCAAAAGATTTACGCGCCGTGCAGTATGTTGAACAGCTTACAAAAATGGGCGTACATAGTTTAAAAATAGAAGGGCGTACTAAATCATTTTATTATGTAGCGCGCACCGCGCAGGTATACCGTAAAGCCATAGATGATGCGGCATCGGGTAAACCATTCGATACTCACTTATTCAAAACACTTGAGAACTTAGCGCATAGAGGCTACACCGAGGGCTTTTTAAAGCGCCATGCCCACCAAGATTATCAAAACTATGAATACGGTCACTCGGTATCAACTAAGCAGCAATTTGTTGGGGAAGTAATAGGGCGCCATGCTGATGGTTTAGTTGAAATAGAGGTAAAAAATAAATTCTGCACAGGCCACTCACTTGAACTGATGACCCCACAAGGTAACATTACTTTTGAGCTTGAATATATGCAAAACAAAAAGGGCGAAAATATTATTGATGCGAAAGGCTCTGGGCATCACGTTAAAATTCGATTAGATACACGCATTAATTTAGAGCACGCAATATTAATGCGAAATTTAGATGAGCACCAAAATACCCGCAACCCCTATAAAAAAGTAGCAAGTGAGTAAGCGCTAGCATGGCACTATTTATAAATAATAAATGCATTAACTGCGATGTATGTGTAGATGAGTGCCCCAACAGCGCGATTTTTATGGGGTCAAAAACTTATCAAATAGACCCAGATAAGTGCACTGAATGTGTGGGGCATTACGATAAACCAACGTGTGTCATAGTGTGCCCCATTAATTGCATTAAAAGCGATCCTTTAAAAAGGGAGTCACTTGAGCAGCTCGCACAAAAGTATGTAAACTTAGTTGAAAGTGAAGGCTGAGCACATAATAAGGAACATATGCTTACAAATTTAGCAAAAAATTAGCTTAAACTACTTATTAATTATCGCGTTATCATTAATACCTCCTATACTGGAAGTAACTTGATTTAGTGTTTTTTGGTAGGGAAATTAATGTTTTTTTCAAAAGGTAAGCAAAACGAAATAGCCGCTTTAAAAGCCCAGTTGTACCCTTTAGAGCAAGTGTGGGAAGGGCTTTACAAAGAAATGCTGGTACTTAATGTACTTTATGATGGGCGAATTTCGCATGCTAACGATAACTTTTTAAACGCATTAGGTTATAACGAAGATAATTTAACAAATAATCAGCTAGGCGATTTTATTGCTGATCAGTCGCGGCTATCACCTGAATACGCAGAACTTGAAAAAGCATTCCAAAAAGAAGGCCACTGGAGTGGGGCTATTGAATTTGTTCGCCAAGATGGCAATGCAGAGTGGCTAAGATTAATTGTGCACCCTGTGGTGGGTGAGCAAAATCAATTATTGTATTTTTCGGTGTTTGGCACTGTACTTACTAAAACCATTACAACCTCTCGAGAACAAAGCGACACAATAAAAGCGATTTATCGCTCTATGGCTGTGATTGAGTTTGATTTACAGGGGCATGTGTTAACGGCAAACGATCAGTTTTTGTCAGCCATGGGGTACAGTGAATCAGAAATAATTGGCCAGCATCACCGGGTGTTTTGTGAAACCGAAGAAGCTAATTCGGCTGAATACCAACAGTTTTGGAGCAAGCTTAGGCAAGGCCAATTTATTGCCGACAGGTTTAAACGCATAGATAAATATGGCAATGTAATTTGGTTAGAAGCCACCTACAACCCTATATCAAATGATGCGGATCAGCTTTATAAGGTAATGAAATTTGCCACCGTAATTACTGAGCAAGTAAACCGTGAAATTGCTATTTCGCAAGCAGCCGAAATAGCCTATGGCACCTCTACAGAAACAGATAAAACCGCAGAGCGTGGCAGCTGCGTATTACAAGAAACCGTATCTGTTATGAACGAGCTGGCTGTAAATATGGAGCAAGCAGCTAACGAAATTTCGGCGCTGGATCAACAATCTCAACAAATAGCCAGCATAGTGCAAAGCATAAGTAGTATTGCCGAGCAAACCAACTTACTTGCACTCAATGCTGCAATAGAGGCCGCGCGTGCAGGAGAGCAAGGGCGCGGGTTTGCTGTGGTTGCTGATGAAGTAAGGCATTTAGCGTCAAGAACATCAAAAGCAACAGAAGAAATTGTGGAAGTGGTACAGCGTAATCAGTCACAAACCCAAAGTACGGTAGCGGTTATTGAGCAAGGCAAAGAAAAAGCAGAGCAAGGTTTAGCGCTTTCTAAAGAGTCGGGTGAGGTTATGGCAGAAATTCAAGATGGAGCACAAAAAGTGGTAAATGCGGTAGGCCAATTTACCAGCCAATTAAACTCTAATAACTGATTGAGTAAATACGTTAAAACAACAAGCATAAAATAAAACCGCGAAAGCGGTTTTTTGCTTTAACAAGAATGCGTACCGGCACATATTAAGTAATTTGAACAGTGGGTAATAAACCTATTTCTGGTTAGAGAAAATAAATTTAACTATCTCTGTAATTTAATCTGTTAGTAAGTCTCTTAACCAGAGTTCAGCTCAAGTAAAGCGGTGGGTAATATTTTTATAACAAGGGGTTATTTCCACTTTAGGTAGCATTAAATAGGTTAAAAACGGGCGCATAAACCCTAATAAGAATAAATAGTGAGGTGTGAGTTATTTTTTAACCACAGTTGAGACTAAATTAAGCCAGGCGTTAACAATACATTAAGTTTCGCCATGTAAACTTTGCAGCAATTTGCCATTACGTACTGCAATACGCTAATGGATCACTGATTTGCTTAGCCTAAGCAATGTAAATGGAATAGCTGTAAAAAATGATTAATTGCCTACGTCATTATCCTTTATCTAAAGTATACAAATCTTTATTTTGCGCATCACTTATTACCTCAAGCCCATTTAGCTTAGCTGATGATGCTGCCTCACAAAATGCTAAAATACTGCTTAAAAAAAATATGGAAGTAATTGAGGTACGGGGTATACGCTCAAGCATGGCTGAGAACTTAGATGTTAAGCGTATGTCTGGCTCTGTGGTGGATGCAATTACAGCCGAAGATATTGGCAAATTTCCTGATAAAAATGTAGCGGATTCGTTGCAGCGAGTCCCCGGCGTTGTTATTGAACGCGATGGCGGAGAAGGGGCATCGGTGAGTATTCGTGGTTTATCATCTGAGCTCACATTTACTCAGCTTAATGGCAATTTTATAGCCTCATCACCCGGGGAGCCTTCTCGCTCGTTCGATTACACTTTACTGCCTTCTGCCATGATAGAAAGCGTAGAAGTGTATAAATCGCCAGAAGCGCGTTTAGATGAAGACGGCGTGGGCGGCACAGTATTAATGCATAGCCGCAAGCCTTTAAGCATGGAGGCAAACTCAGGTGTATTTAACGTTGAATCTACTTACGCCGATGTGACAAAAGAGTACGAGCCGCAATTTAGTGGCTTATATTCGTGGAAAAATGACGACGACACCTTTGGCGTATTACTAGGTTATACCTATCAAGAGCGTACTAATCGCACTTTAACAGGCAGCACCGATGCAAATGTATGGCGTTACACGGGGGGCATTCAACCTACTGATATTAATGGTAATGCCGTTGATAACAATAACGGGTGGGATACGATAAGTGATGCCAGCGGTAATCGTTATGATGGCGTGTGGTTTCCGCAAGTTGTACGCGGCTCTGTGCTTAATGAAAAACGTGAGCGTGAAGGTATTCAATTTAGTACACAATGGCGCCCGACTAATCGCTTAGAGCTAGGGTTTAACTACTTTGGTTTTACACTCGGACAAGACCGAACCGAATCAGTCATTGATATTCCTGAGTGGTCACTCAATCCTGATTTTTTAACCGCAGTAAACTTGGATGAAACAGGCACCATTGCAACGGGCATGCAATACAATGCCAGTGCTAGTGGTGTTGAAAACGATATGCAATTTCCGTGGATGCGTGGCAGTTATGTACGAGAAGAGTCTACTTCCGATACTATCGATTTTAATTTAACCTACGAAGGCGATAGCTTTAAAGCCCGCTTTGTTATTGGTAACACTCAATCTGAGGGCGGTCCTGAAGAAAGCTGGGAAGCCGCTTATAAAAGCTCAAACGCCGGCGAAAACGAAACCATTATTCAAAACGCATCGCAAAGCGCAGCGTGGTCTTTAAATGAAAATAATGTATCGCTGAGTATTGATCCCAACACATTAGCTAACTTGCAAAGTGGCTTAGGCGGTGGGCGTGATGCTGGTTCGTCAAATTCAAGCTTTGTGCGCAGCGAACTCGAAGAGGATTACTATCAAGCCGACATCGACTTTTATGTTGATTGGGGATTTTTAAAAACGATTAGAACCGGGGCTAAATATCGCCATGCCAACTTACACCGCGAGACCGGTAATACGTTTTTTTTAGATCCTAACTTTGATATTGCTGCAGGTGAAGCGAGTGAGCAAGGTATAACGCAATTTGATAGCTACCAATGGAATGGCGGTATGCCACTTGCCGAGGATGTGTTTATTAATCAAACCAATATAGTTGGCGGGTTTAATATAAACCAAATGCCCAGCATAGATTGGGATAAATACCGAGATTTAGTAACCGATAACTACACGCCTTATACCCGCATAGAAGATAACTTTGTATACGATATTGAAGAAAAAATATCAGCGTTTTACATTCAAGGCGATTTTGAATTTAGTGAAGTAAGAGGTAATTTAGGTGTGCGCGTAGTACAAACTAAAACCTTAACCTCTTCTACCGATTTATATACTTATCAACTTGATCACACCAATGATGAAACAGGCGAGCCGGTAACTGGCGATGCGCGTTTTGTAGAAGACTATCAGTTGGTTACACAAAAAAATACCGATACACAAATTCTGCCAAGCTTTAACATAGCGTGGGATACCACCGACGATTTAGTGATTAGAGGCGCTATTGCTAAAGTGATGGCGCGACCAGATTACAGCGATTTAGGCTCTCAGCAGCGTATCACGTTTGTATCAAATGAATGGGCAGAAGACAGAGCCGCATTCAACGAGCTTGTAGGCTTTAGTGGCAGTGGCGGTAATAAAAATTTAAAACCTTTTGAATCAGTGCAGGCCGATTTATCTATTGAATATTATTACGCCGAGGGCTCTGCATTGGGGTTAGCGCTGTTTCATAAAAAGGTTGATAACTTTGTTGTGCCGCTGGTAATAGATATGCAGCAAGAGTTTGCAGGCAAAGAAAATGTAGTAGAAAGCGGCTTAATTACCGTTGCGCCATACAGCACAGTGGGTAACGGCACTGATGCGGTATCAAAAGGGGCCGAAGTATTTATTCAACATGCATTTGCAGGTGGTTTTGGTTTTTATGCTAATTACACCTATAACAAAACCAATAAAGCCGATGTAAGTGTAAATGGTGAAGAATTTGGCCAATCGCCATTAATTGGAAGCGCTAAATACCAGTACAACACCTCTGCTTATTACGAAGGCGAGTACTTTACTCTTCGCGCGTCGTACAATAAACGCGGTGAAACAGTACTTGGCTTAAACAGTGGTTTAAATGTATACCAAGACCCTTACGAGCAAGTTGATGTAAATGCCGCCATTAATATATCTGATGGCTTAAGTTTAACAGCTTCTATTATTAACTTAACTAAATCGGAAACTGTTACGCGTTTAGGTGATGATAGCGATGCGCGTTTATTAAGTTCAAGTTACTCAGGTAGGCGCTACTACGCAGGTATAAATTATAGCTTTTAAATAAAAGTCCACTATACGTTTTTAGCACACTAACCTTGTTAATGAATAGCATGACCATTATGATGAAATTATTATAAAAGGATGAAGAAAATAAATTAATGAGTTACCAACCGTTGATAGATGATTCTGCTTCACTAATCGAATTTACGCGTGTGTATTTAGCGCTTTTTTATACGTTTGTGGCGGGGTTTTACACCGTTAGAATTATTTATAAAAACCGTTCAACGCCTGCGGGTGTTATTTTTCCTGGCGCTAAGTTTTGTACTAGTTGGTGGAATCATATGGCGTTTAAGTTTTTTAGAGCTGCTATATGGTTTGTGTGTGTGCTGCGTGTGTTTGTGCCTGCCACCGATAACTACTTAGGTATGTTTTATACCTTAAATGGGTGGCCGGGTGTTATGTTTGGCAATATTATGCTCACGGCGGGCTTTGTGCTCAGTATGGTTGTTCATTTTCATATGGCGTCACTTTGGCGCTCGGGTATAGACCCAAATGGGCCTCAAACGCTTAAAACTACCGGGTTATATAGTTTTTCGCGCAACCCTATGTATGTCGGTGTGGCAACTGCTCAGTTGGGGTTCTTTTTAGCATTACCAAGCTTATTTAGCTTAATTTGCCTTGCTGTGGGCTTATATGCGCTTTATAAACAAATAGCGGTTGAAGAAGCGCATTTAGTCACGCGTTTTAATAATGACTACCTAAAATACAAGCAAACCGTACCGCGCTGGTTGTAGGTTATTCAACGGTTGCTTTTATTTGCAGATGGCTATTTATAAAATCTTGCTTTGAAAGCGGTTTAGAATATAAGTAGCCTTGAATGTAATCACAGCCCAACGCGATTAATTGTGCTTGTTGGGTTGGTGTTTCTACCCCTTCGGCGACCACTTCTACACCTAAGTTATGCGCCATAGTAATAATGGCTTTAATTAGCGCTATACTGCTGCTATTGGCTTCGATATTTTGTATAAACGATTGATCTATTTTAAGTATATCAATGTCTAACTGCTGCAAGTACGCAAGCGATGAGTACCCAACACCAAAATCATCAATGGCAATGTCTATATCAAGCGCATTAAGGCGTTTTAAATGGTGCTGAATCGCGTTATCTGGGTCCATTAAGCTGTTTTCAGTTATCTCAATTAATATAGTATGAGGTGGCAAATTATAAAGTTTGCACGCCTCTACCCATTGGGTAACCCAAATACCGTCGCGATCAATTTCTAAAGGCGAGGTATTTACACTAATTTGCACCGGTGTATAGCTTAGTTTATTAAACTGCACCGCATCGCGAACAGCTTGCGATTTAACCCATTCGCCTAGCTCTTTTATCAAGCCATTTTGCTCTGCTATATCGATAAATTCGACAGGGCCAATAATGCCTCGCTCTGGGTGGTTCCAACGGATCAGCGCTTCGGCTTTTTTTAGCGTACGTGAATGGGGGTCCCATATTGGCTGATAGTAAAGTTCAAATTGGTTGTTATTTAAGCCAATGCGTATTTCTTCTATAAGGCGGCGCTTTTCAATCGCCAGTTCTTCCATTTCGTATGAGAAAAACTCAAACCTGTTTCGCCCCTTACTTTTTGACAAATACATCGCTTGGTCGGCTCGTTTAACTAAGGTTTCGACCGATATGCCGTCATGCGGAAAAAACGCCACGCCTATACTCGCGGTTACCTGCACATGTTCGTTTTTTATGGTTATTGTTCGGGTCAGGCTTTTCATTACATCGTGTGCAATGTGCGAAACCGCTGTTGTATCGCTTATTCCTTTGAGTATTAGGGTAAACTCATCACCGCCTAAGCGCGCCACTATGTCTTGCTGTTTTAAGCATCGGCGAAGTCGCTTAGCCACTTCGTGAAGTAATAAATCACCAAAGTCGTGGCCTAAGCTATCGTTTACTTCTTTAAAGCCATCTAAATCAATAAATACCAAAGAAAATGGTTGTTCAGGTGTGCTTACAAGCTGTTGCAGGTGCTCATAAAAATAACGGCGGTTAGGTAGGTCGGTTAAGCCATCTTGATAGGCATATTGATGCAGCTGAACATTGGCATTTTCGAGCTCTTTTGTTCTTCGTTTTACTTGGTTTTCTAGCAGGTTGTCGCGCTGTTCTATAGTTTGCAGCATGGTATTAAAACAGCTTGTTAGCTTACCCACTTCGTCCTTTGAAAGCTCTTTAGCACGTAGGCTATAGTCGTTAGATGAGGTAATTTTCTCTGCTGTTTGTGCTAAATATAAAATGGGGTTTAAAAAACGTTTTCTGAGCATTAGCGATACAAGCAAACTTAAAATAAAGCTAAAAATCATTAATACAATAATAAACCGGCCATAAAAAGCGGCTCTGTCGTTTAGGTCACTGTCGTCGGCGCGCACAATCAGCGTACCGTAGCGTTGAGCGTCAATTGTTAATGGTGTTTTTACTTCTATTGTATGCGGGGCTGAGCTTTCTTGGCTGTATTTAGGCGACGTTACGCTTGCAAGTTGTTGGCTAAAATTGTTTATCACGTCTACCGATACAATATCGGAGCGCATTAATAACGGCTCAATCAGCTCTTTTATTGCGGCGGTGTCGTAAAATATTAAAGCAGTACTAATATTGGGGGCTAATATTTGCGAGAGTGATTTTAGGCTTTGTGTTTGTTCTTGTTTTGCGGTTTTTAGCTCATACGCGCTAAAAACAGCAGTAACGGTAGCGGTAGAAATAAGCGCAACGCTCATTAAAATAAACAGCAGCTTTTTACTCATTGAGTTGAGTGAGAAGTAGTTTTTCATTATTTACCCCTCAACTACACGTGCTAAGCGCAGCACTTTTGAGCTCATAGTAATGCCTGCTTTTTTAAGCTTGCTTGGGGCAACTTCAAAGCGCACCTTACTACTTGAAAGAAAAAATCGAATATGTCCTTGTGCGGCTATAAAGCCATCGGTTTCGCCAACTATCATTGTATTTTTTAAATTAAGCGCGGGGTGGGCATCTAACCACATGTTATAGGTATTATCGGTAATAAATACTATATCACAGCCCTCAAGTGCTGTGGCCTCAAGGGGGGTTAGTTTATTTCGTAAGTGGCGTTTATGTACTTTTCTGTTTTCTAGGGCGGCATTTGCTATTGCTATAAATTGGCTGTCGGGGCTACAAATTAAAAAGTCGGAGCCGTTTTCGGGTGCAGATTGCCATTGCCCTAAGCGGGCAAAGTTATATAAAAAGCCTGCTTTAAGCACATATTCTTTTTGCACCGCAAACGCGCTTGAGCTTGTACAAAGCGCAAGGCAAAAAAATAGGTAAAGCAATCGATTTAAAGGCTTAAGCATTGGCTCTCTTAAAATGTTGCACTAACAGAAAACGTAACACACTCGTCTATATAATTAGGAACTGTAAATGTTTCGCGAGTATTGGCGTATTCTATGTGTGAGCCTGCAAATAAATTTTTGCCTGATACTGCTGTGGCCCAGCTATTGTTTATTTTCCAGTTCCATGTAAGGTCTACAGCGGTGTAGTTATCTGTATTGTAAGTACTTGAGTTTTCGGCTCTTAGCGTGGCAAAAATAGAATGCTGCTCAGTTAATTGGTAATTCAGTTTAGTAAATAATTGTCTGTTTACTGAGTCGTAGCCAATAGTAGGGCGCGTTGCATTAGGTAAGTCGTAATCTATTTTTGTATAGCTGTAACCAACTTCGCTGCTTAAGTCGTCCATTAGTTGCATCGAGAACAATAAATCACCGCCGGTTGTGGTGGTTTCACCTACCGAAACAAAGTCGTAATCTAAGCTTGTTGTTTGAAGCGCCGCAAATGCTTGTGACACTTCCCCGGCTAAGTAAAAGTTTAATGCAGGTATAAATTGTTCTACATGGGGGTTTAAGCTAATTACGGCCACATCATCCGCTTGCGTATTAAATGCAGAAACATCTAAAGACCACTCCGCCTTTGATATACGGTAGCCTAGCTCGTACGAGATATAATTTTCGGCTTTTACGTTATCGTTACCATTTAAAAATGTAGCTATATGGTATTGATCTATTTCAGCAATACCCGACTGCATGCCAATTACGTCTGAGATTTTTTGGCCATTTACTCTAAAGTTATCGTTAAATTCAATTAGTGTAGGAATACGTACGCTTCGTGAAATTGAACCCCATGCTAGGTGCTCGCTATTTGGCTGATAGGTAAAGCGGGCAAGGGGTTGATTTTCCCAACCGGTTAAATCGTTATGCTCTATTTTTGTGCCTACAATGAGGTTTAACGTATCAGGAATAACACTATATTGCGCTTGCAGCATAGCACCGTATTGATGAAGGTCTTCTAGGTCTTTATCGCTATTAATAAAAATGCTGTCTTGAAAAGAAATATCATTAAATCGATAATTAAGCCCCCAATCTACCTGGAGTGCACCGGTAATAAAGTTCATTTGATAATCAACGTCAATCGATTCAAAATCTTCATTTATATAGGGTTGTTCACCATGTTGTTTAAGCCACGACATTTGCAGCATTTGGTTTGCATTATCTGAAAGACGATGCTCAACACGGGTCATTAATCGTGTATCGCGCCTATCTGCAATAGTTGGAAATTGCTGACTGCGGTTAGACGCATCTACTACCCCAGTAAGGTTTTGGCCGTGCTCTGTGTGGGTATGATCCCCTTGCAGGAGGATTGACCACTCATCACTTGGCGTAAAATCAGCTCTAAAGCCGCCAGCGTGCTGTTTAGTAAAGTCATTAGGTTTAATGCGGCTGCCTTTTTTAGAAGGTGCGGTATTTTTAGTATTATAGTAGCCCCTGTAACTACCAATATCAGAAATATCACCACCATGGCGAAGGCTTATGTCGGCATTTATTTGATTACCTGTAATTGCTTTAGCGTAAGTGTTGCGTGTATCTAAGCTATTTTTAGTAATGATATTGATAACGCCGTTATTTGCGTTATTACCCCATAACAACCCGCCCTGACCACGAATAACCTCAATGCGTTCTATATCGTATAAAGGCACATGCAACGACTCCCAATACACAGCCGCAAATTTTGGGGTATATAGGCTTTGCCCATCTATCATTACTAATAATTTGCTGGAATACCGTGAAGCAACACCGCGTGCAGAAATAGCCCATTGATTGTTATCAAGTTGTCTTACGGCAAGGCCTGGCACCATTTTTAATGCCTCTGGGATAGAGGTAGCGCCCGAACTTGTAATTTGCTCTTTGCTTAGCACATAAATAGAAGAGGCGGTGTTAAAGGCCGATTGTGCTCGTTTCATTGCAGAAGTTGCTTGAACATCCATTCCCATTAACGCGTCAAGGTCTAAGTCATCGTCGTTTAATGGTTCTGCAGCAAGTATTGGTGAGGCAATAATAAGTGAGCACAATAACTTTTTAGGTATTTTCACCTAGGTTTCTCCACAGGGATCAAAAATCAAAAACAGGATATATTTTTGTAAAACATTTGTTACCACAAAATATTAGCATACTTTATATTGCTAAAAGTACACTTTATTAAGCTAACTAGCATAAATTACTAAGTAGTAAGGGTGTTTTAAAATTTAACGCTAAATTATTAAAGTTTTGTAGTTTTTAAATAAAATTAACAAATAAAGCTACAAAATCAAGTAATAAGGCAGTGTACATTAGGCGCTGCTTGTAAATTCGCTTATCTAATTTAGCTCGCTGGCTATATCATTAATTATTAGATGGTATGTAAAACGCAGCACACCTAAACACACGCATTAATAAGGTAAATTACTTATAGTTAGCTGGTTCATACAGGTAAAATAATTTACCCTAAGTGTATTAGTCACTTTTATATTATTTGTTTTTATGAGCCTTCTTTTTTCTATTGCGCTAGCAAGCCTTCCTGCTTTACCCGAACCCGTTGCAAACAATGCCGTAGCTAAGGTTACTGTTGAAAACCAACGCTATTTTTTGAGTTTTATGGGGCTTGGTAAAAACAAACAACACACAGATGTACACAATAAGGTATTTTCACTAAAACTAGGCGACAGCGCTTGGCAGCAACAAGCGAGTGTGCCTTCAAGTTTGCCATTAAAGGGGCGCTTAGCTAGTACTGCTGTTGGCTTAGGTGAATACGCTTATATTTTTGGTGGCTACACGGTAGATAGCGATCATACTGAAATTTCAAGCCCCGATGTGTACCGTTTCGATATAAAAAACAATACATATAAGCACCTTGCAAGTATGCCTGTACCGGTTGATGACAGCGTAGCGCTAAGCTACAAAGAGCGTTACATATACCTTATTAGCGGCTGGCATAACGATGGCAACGTAAATTTAGTACAGGTGTTCGATACTAAAAACAATACATGGCAGCAGGCGTCGCCTTTTTTAGGTGAGCCTGTATTTGGCCAAGCGGCTGCTATTAGTGGTAACACCATTGTTATTTGCGATGGCGTTAAAACCCAAGCAAATCCAGATTCACGCCGCTCGTTTGCAGGTGTTGCGCAGTGTTTAAAAGGCACAATAAATGCCAACAATCCGCTAAAAATAGATTGGCGCACGTTACCTCATCCTACAGGTGAATCGCATTACCGCATGGCTGCTACTAGCTACAATAACAATATTTACATGATTGGCGGCTCTAATAACCCCTATAACTACAACGGTATTGGTTACAATAAACAGCCCGCTCCGGCGAGCAACCATGTGTGGCGTTTTAATATAAAGCAAAACACGTGGCAAGTATTACCTAATGTAGCTGTTGGCAGTATGGATCACCGTGGCCTACTTGAGCACAATGGGGCTTTATATCGTATTGGCGGTATGAACAACCAACAACAAGTAATAAACGATGTACTAGGGTACGAGGTAGCACAGTGAATACACTTTATATTACCGGTGCAGGGGTAAGTGCTGCTAGTGGCATACCTACATTTAGAGGCGAAGATGGCTTTTGGACTATAGGCAGTAAAAACTATACGCCTATGGAAATGGCCACGCGTGCTATGTATCAAAGTAATCCACGCGAGTTTTTAGCTTGGTATTACAACCGTTTTGCTGCCTATCGTAACCATGGCCCGAATGAAGTGCACCATTGGCTGAGCGATAAAAATTTAATAACCCAAAACATAGATGGCCTTGATGGCAAAGCCGGTAACAAAAATTACATTGCTATACACGGCAGGCTCGATCAAATGACGTTATTTCATGAGCAAGGCGAAGCCGTTAAACCGCTTATGACTCCGTGGGATAGTGTAGATGAAAGCCGCCTGCATGAGTCTCTTTTTGAGCTATTTAATATTCAAAACCAAACACCTGAGCTTAATCATTCGTTTAAGCCTTTTGTGTTGTTGTTCGATGAATTTTATACTGAGCTTTACAGAATAACCGAAGCACAACAGCGTATGCTCAACGCCGATAAAATTGTATTTATGGGCACCTCGTTTAGTGTAAATATCACCCAAATGGCATTAGAAGTAGCCCGTAATTACGGCATACCTTTAGAAGTAGTAGACCCTAACCCTGTTCACATAATGCACAGCAATGTAACGTACAAAAAAATGAATGCATTAGAATACATCCAATCTAATTAGAAAGTGCTATATTTTAAAGAGATTGCTAATGTTTTCTTAAATATTACAATCTCTTTATATAATATTAACGAGTTAACAATGTTATTATTATCCTTATTATAACAATACTAAAGAGACTTGAATGAGCGACCTAACTGCAATAGCAAACTTGTCCATTTTACTTGTAGAGCCTTCAGAGGTTCAGCAAAAAATAATAATAAAATCGCTTGCAGAAAGTGGTGTTAAACAAGTAGAAACTGCGGCTACTCAAGCGCAGGTTTTATCGTTACTTGAAAGTTACCACCCAGACCTAGTAATAAGCTCGATGTACTTATCAGACGGCACAGCCGACTCATTATTGCAAAAAATAAGACTTAACCCCGCCACGGAACATCAACCTTTTATGCTTATATCGAGCGAGCGTAATAAAAAGTACCTTGAGCAACTACGCCAATCCGGTGTGCTGGCTATTTTACCTAAGCCTTTTAGTGCAAAAGCCATTACTCGCGCACTCAAAGCAACCCTCGATATAATAAGCGAAGAAGAAGTAGATCTTGATCATTTTGATGTAACGCTACTTCGCGTACTTGTAGTAGACGACAGCCGCTTTGCTCGTAAACACATAATACGCGTGCTTGCTGGCATGGGGATCCCCGAACCGGTAGAAGCCGAAAACGGAAAAGAAGCCATAGCGCACCTTAGTGAGCAATCGTTCGATTTAATCGTTACCGATTACAACATGCCAGAAATGGATGGACGCGAGCTAACCGAAACAGTACGTGGCTCAAATGCTTACTCGCATATTCCTATTTTAATGGTGAGCTCAGAGGCAAACGACACTCACCTAGCTAATATTGCACAAGCAGGAGTTGATGCCATTTGCGATAAACCGTTTGAACCGGCCACAGTGCGAGAATTACTTTATAAAATAATGTCTTAGTCTTTTAAAAAACGGCTAACAACATTGGTAGTTAAATACATAACTACCGCTGTTTTGGCTTATTGGCTTGGCACGTTATATAACTGAAACGCTACAAAACATAAAATAACCGCAATACAGCTATCAAATACGCGCCATCTAAACGGGGAGCTTAAAACCTTTTTTAATTTTGGCGCAAACAACACTAAGCTACTAAACCAAATAACAGAGGCCACACAAGCACCAATAGCAAAGTGCATAGGCGCGGGTTGTAATGCGCCAATGCTGCCAAGCAGCAATACGGTGTCTAAATAAACATGTGGATTTAGTAAGCTTATAGCAAAGGCCGCAAGGGCCGTTTTCCACCAACTCACTTTTATTACCTGAGTTACTTTTAACCCCGATGTGCCTTTAATTGCACTGCGCGCAGAGCCAAATGCTAAGTAAAGTAACATAGCTATACCGCCCCACGTTAACCACGGTAATAACCCCGGCAGCCATAGCTTTAACTCATTAGCGGCAAATACACCTACAATAATTAGCGTGGCGTCGCAAAGAATACAAACCGCAGCTAAAACAAAACGGTTAGCGCCCGCCATACATTGGCTTAAAATCCAAATATTTTGCGCCCCAATGGCAATAATTAAACTCAGCCCCAGCATCACACCCGACAAAAACGACATACTTCAAATCCACTCAAATAAAACCCGTTATCCAATGCCTTGCAGGGTAGGGGGGATTCTGTTACAAATCCAATGAATATATTTATTGTTATATGCGTAAAACTCATGATTGATTACCAGTTACTCAATGCGCTTAGTGCCGTTATAAGTGAAGGCGGATTTGAAAAGGCCTCAAAAAAATTATTTATTACCCAATCGGCGGTGAGTAGGCGTATTCATCAGCTTGAGGCCAAACTAGGCGAGCCCGTATTAATAAGAACCCAACCGCCAACGCCCACGGCACTTGGTAAACGTTTACTTAACCATTTACAGCAAGTATTACAGCTAGAAGTAGCCCTTAATGTAGAGGCACTTAACGAGCACACAGATTTAAACACCCCGCTTAGCGTAAAGCTTGCTGCTAATGCGGATTCGCTTGCCACCTGGCTGCCCGAAGCACTCGCCGTATTAGATACAGAGCTTGCGTGCAAATTACGCTTTGAAGTCATTAGTGAAGATCAATCCATTGCCCATAAAAGAATGAAAGACGGCGAGGTTATGGTGTGTATTAGCTCATCCCCCGAGCCCGTTAATGGCGGCCTAGTTAGCCCGCTTGGCGCCATACGCTACAAAGCCATTGCAAGCCCCGATTTTATAAAACAACATAAGCTTACTGAGCTTTCGCAATTAGCGCATTTACCGTGCTTGGTATTTAGTGAGTATGACAAGCTACAACACCAGTTTTTAGAAGATATTAATGGCTCAGCCCCACTGTTTACCCATATTTACCCTTCGTCAGAGGGATTTAAACAAGCCATGATAGCAGGCCTAGGTTATGGGCTATTACCTACATTACAGCTAGGAGACTCGCTGATAAAAGGCGAGTTAGTCGATTTATTCCCAGAATATTATATAGATACACCTTTGTACTGGCACTATTGGCAAACCGAAAGCCCGCAGCTTAAAACGTTGCGTAAGTTTGCATTGCAAGTAGCAGGCAAACGGTTAGAGCCTATTAGCCCATAAAGGCTAAGCCTGCGTTTATAACTGCCCTAATCTGTAAATAAGCAGTGCTGTTTTAGCGGTGTTTTTATTAAGTGAGGTTAAATCGGCGGTTTCGTTTTTAGTGTGTGCGCCACTGCCCATTAGTCCTAGGCCGTCAAGCGCCATATCAACATGGTTTGCAGCAAACGAAATATCAGCCGCGCCGGCATTACGTGGGTTTGCAGCCTCCACTTTGTTATAGCCTAAGTCTTGGCTTGCTTGGCTATACAGTGCAAGCAGCTTTTTATTACCCTTGGTGAGCCCCATTGGTGGGTAGCCGTCTTCAAAAATAAGCTCAGCATGGCTGCCATTTAAGCTTTTAGCCACTATTTGCTGCATCACTTTTTTAGCGCCTTCTACCTGCTTTGGCGAAAGTGCCCGTAAATCACCCGCTACATGGACGGTTTGCGCAATTACGTTACTTTTACCAAACGCCGTGGCTGACGAGTTAGCACTGTCGTAATCGGCATTTGTACCGCCCACAATAAGCCCGGGGTTAAAGGTTAAATTAGGTTGTGTAGCTAGTTGCTCTCTAAAGTCATTTAAAATACGCGACGCCTCGTAAATAGCGCCATAGCCCACATTGTCACTAAATATTTGCGATGAATGTGCAGCATTGGCCGTTACATTTAACGTCCAGCCGGTATAGCCACGGCGCGCCGCCATCGCGGTTTTAATATTGTTATCGCCGTTCTCAAAACCTAGCGCTACGTCAGCCCAAATTGCGCCATCAACAATCGCCTTTTTAGATAAGCTAAGCGGGCGACCGCTGCTTTCTTCATCGCCGGTAAGCAGTACTTTTACGCTTACGTTTTCAAGTAAATTGAGCGCTTGTAAGCTTTTAAGTGCGGTAATTATAATAGTGTTACCACCTTTCATGTCGGCTACACCTGGGCCTCTGGCGGTGTGTTCATCAATTTGTTTATAGGTAGTAAAGTTATCGTGTTTAGCAAACACGGTATCTAGATGGCCGATCATCAGTATTTTTATTGCATCGGGGTTTTTACTTTTGTGCGCAGCTAATACATGCCCTGCGCGGTTAAAAGCGCTGCCATCTAGCCACTCAACCTTAAAACCAATGGCTTTTAGTTGCTCGCTTGCAAGCGCGCCCACCTTTTTTACGCCTTCAATATTTAGTGAACCGCTATTAATGTTTACCGCTTGTTCTATTTCTTTAAGCGCTTGCGGCATGTTCTGCTCAACTTGTTTTACTATTTCACGCTCGTTTTTATTAAGCGCCGCATGGCTTGTAAGCGACAGGGAACTTGCAAGGATAAATATAAGTGCTTGGCTAAATTTTAAAAGTGACATAACAGCCTCATAATTGAAGAAAAGAGTTAGGGCGTGTTTATTTTTGATGGTTGAATTTGCAGCAGTGTGTTTGGTTTTTAGGCAAGGCAGAGCCTATGTAGTGTGGTTACTCCCCATAAATAGGCGATAACGTAGCATAAATGCCAAACATGCGCTGCCCGCTGGGTTCTTTCTAGGGACGATAAACTCTTTGTTGCTCGGTTTTTACTTAGCCCACTAGGTTACAAACCTCGCGCCGCGATTTAATCGCCCCTAGATTGAACAAATTTCAATCCGCAAAGGTCAACACGCCCCAATATGAAGTAAAAATACAAAGGGTTCAATAGAAGTAGATTGTGATTCTTAACTAATTTTATAAGCAATAACAGGTTACAAGTTTACGGGTTAATGGGTGTATGCGTTACTGGTTTAAACTCAGGTATTTAAAATATGATTTATTAATTAATAATTAATAATCAACTAATACAACTACACAGCTATATGTCTGATATTACTGATCTCCACCATTTTGGGGTTTTGCTGCATTTAGGAAAGGAAAGTCGAAGCTAACTATCTGTTTACAGGTGTTTATTTTATAGCTAGGATGAAATTAGTATAAAATAGGGACATTTCGCAGTTTATAAACGGCAAATGTCGTAGACTAAATTGTTATGTTCAACGGAGAGGTAATGCCTAATTACTCTACCCCTGCTTGGGTTAATATTAGAACAATTGGACGTTCAAAGATTATGACTTTGACAATTTTCATTCCTGTCATAGGGTATATGATCATTTTTAATGAACAGTTGATTCACTTATTTGAACTTTCAGAAAATTTATTTTCTTCTATAACGGTGACTAATGCCACACAAGAAGATGTAGTTTCAGAAGACAGTAAAACTAGGTTGTTCTATTTTTATTTTGGTTTTACATTTTTAGGGCTTGGCTCGCTTTTATTTCAAGTATTTTGTCCTAATCTAATCAAGGAACATGGTTCGGATAGAGAGTTCATAAAAGAGGAACTTTCACTTATGACAATTAAAAGAGTTAAATCAATTTTAGATTTTTTACATAATAAAGTACCTGAGAAAAACGATGAGTTGGTCAAACTTCAAAATGATATAAGTTTTTCAACTTCTGGTATCAGCAATGATGACATGGATAAACGTTATAAAAGTGCCACAATTAATTTAATGCTTATGCAGTGGCAATATGAAAATTGGTCAAGTAAGAATGCAAGGCGCTTCATCAATTTCTTTTATAGCATAGGCTTTTTAATCTTAGCTATCCCATCTATAGAAATGTTTTATAAAGTTGCTAAAGAGTTTATAAGTTGAACATAACAACACCTTCAAACGGACGAAAAACAGTTTGTTGTTTTCACTTCGTTCAGCATTTTAGCAAACAATTTTTTGCCTCTTAATGAGGCGTTAAGTTCCAGAAGGAAGTTTGGTGTATAAATTAATTTTAATCGTGTTTTTTTCCATTTCTTCTAATGTTCTTGCAAATATGCAAGAAGAGTTGACGGCTACGCTAGAAAATATTCGATTACAAAATGATATCCCATCTATGTCTGTAGCTATAATTACATCAGGTGAACTAACTTATATTAAAGGGTTTGGCTTTATTGATGATAAAGATAAAAAACCTACCAATTCAGAGTCATTGTTTCGTATCGCTTCAATATCTAAGCTATTTACCGCTCAAGCAGTAATGCAACTAGTTGAGAAAAACAAAATAAAATTAAATGAAAAAATAGGCCACCATATACCCCGTTTTCAAGACAGTAATATTACGGTTAAAGATCTACTTACTCACTCTTCAGGAATAGATGATTCAATCAAACCTATAAATTTTGATAAGCAAAGAGCAATAAATTCCTACTTAGATAGCGTCATACATTTTTTACCTAAAAACACTGAAAATAAAACTTTTGAATATAGCGATACTAATTTTAATATTTTAGGTGCGGTTATAAGTGCGGCTTCTGGACAAGAATATGAAAAGTTCATACAAGACAATATATTGAAACCTGCTCAGATGAAAAAAAGTAATTATTCGTTAGTTGGGAATGAGTACTTTGCTGAAGCGAGTCCAACTTACAAAGGTAAGTTAATCGATAAAGCTGATCAACGTCCTTATGATGTATCATTTAACCCAAGTGAAGGTTTAGTATCTAATGTTCGTGATTTAAGTCAGTGGCTAAAGCTAACCCTTGCTCGTGATGCATCAATTTTAAAAGAGAGAACATATAATGAAATGTTGGAGCCGCAAATAAAAACTACGTGGGGTGAAATATATATGGCGCTGGGTTGGCAAGTATACAAAACTGAACATGGTAAAGTCGCTAGGCATCCAGGTAGTATCAGAGGATATAAATCGCTAGTTCTTGCTTACCCAGAAAGTAAAAACGCAATGATTATTCTCACTAACTCAAGCAATACTCCACGATGGGAAATAGCAAAATCGATTACACAATTATTAAGACGTAATTCTGAGTGGTAGTAGAACTTAACAAGCAGTTAAACAAGGACAAAAAATAGTTGGCTTTTGCTCCTTCGTCGCTAATTTTAGACAACTATTTTATTGCCTGTTAACAGGGCGCTATCTAGGAGATAGCATTTAGCAAAGTACATTTAGGCCAATAGGGGGATTAGGTGTAGGTTCAATTCCTCTAGCGATTGTTGGCTCTGTAGCCCTTTTATTAATTTTACTTCGTTACTTAACCATTCGTTTAGTTCCTTTGGCAAACGACAACAGTAAAAAGGAGGTGTCTATGGTAAAAACAATAACTGCTCGTACTCGTATTTTTTTAAGCTCTGCGTTTGAAACTTTATGGGCTTACGGAGTCAGCAGCGTCGCAGGTTTGCACCTTTTGGCCTAAGTGTATTTCGATTGCTAACGAGGCGTCCAATCATCGCCACTTAGTGACAGCCTAAAGAGTGCTAGCACACAGCCACTGGTTATGGCGGCATTAATAGTTTAAGGAGTAGTGTATGGAGTGGTTTTTATTAATTTGCTTTTTTGTTAGCGTAACATCTTTGTATTTTAGTTATGGGTCTAGGCATTATAATCCCGAAAAAGTGTTGGTAGACATGGGAGAGCAAGTGTTCATTTCTCACTTACCCGTTGCTAGATTAAATAAAAAGTATGGGAAAACTATTCCTAAGTCTTCGGCTACTAAAATCCAGTTAGCTGGTAATTATGTCAGTTTTTTCAATGCGAGTGATAATGCTGTTGATATTTGGGCACCAAGCGATCGTTTAGCGAAGCCCATTTTTGAGTATGCAAGAGAGATTTTTAAAGGTGCAGACGTTGTTGTTATAAACTGCTAACAATCATATTAATTTTGAGCTAGTTCATAATAAGCTGCTCACAAGGATAATTGCATGTGTGCATTGCTGCCGGCTCGAATTTTAGATCTTATGTCCGTGCGCTTTATTTAGAAATTTGCTACCACCACAAAGTAATGCACAGTATCCTGTACATGTAATAATTTTCAAGCTAAACTTGTCTTATATAATGTACAAGTGAGGTGCAAAATGAGAATAGTGTCTTTTACCGAAGCCCGAAATAGTCTAAAAGCCGTTTTGGATAATGTAATTAATGATGCAGATACGACAGTAATCACTCGTCGTGACACTGAAGATGCGGTTGTAATGTCATTAGATTACTACAACAGCCTTATGGAAACTGTTCATTTACTTCGCTCTCCAGCGAACGCTGAACATTTAAACCGTTCAATTGCGCAGTATAAAGCGGGCAAAACGACTCCACGAGAACTTATTGATGAGTAACAGGTTATTATCATGGACTGATGAAGCTTGGAATAGTTATGTCTACTGGCAGACTCAAGATAAGAAAACCTTGAAACGTATAAATAAGCTAATTGCTGATGTTAAGCGTTCTCCATTTGATGGGATTGGAAAACCGGAACCCCTCAAAGAAAATCTTTCAGGTTTTTGGTCTCGCAGAATAGATGATACAAATCGTTTGGTATATGCCGTGGATGAAACGGCAATTACAGTTATCTCGTGTCGTTACCATTACTAAATAAACAAGATAAACAAGACACCCTCTGAAATTATTCATACTATCCAGCCAGTAGTTATCAAAAACAACCATCAGGTTTAACGCCATTGGCATTTAACCTGACAGCTCAAATTTAACCCAAACAACGTTAATTAGTCGGCATTAAATAAATCTCGCGCACGTTGTTGCGCTGGTTTGCTTCAATGGCAAACAATACGGCGTCGGCTACATCTTGTGGGTCGAGTTTGTCGGGCTTTGCTTCATCAAAAAATGGAGTGTTTACCATGCCAGGGGCTATGGTGGTACAGCGGCCGTTCCATTCGCTCATTTCTTCAGCTAAGTTTTGCCCAAACCCGTAAGCAAACCATTTAGTTGCACCGTAAATAGAGCCTTTTATTGGCTTACGGCCAGCGGCTGAGCTGGTTAATATAAAGTGGCCTTTGTTTTGGCGTAAATGGGGCAGGGTTGCTTTTGCCGTCCACAGCATGGCTTTAATGTTTATGTCTATCATGGTTGACCATTCATCGGGGTCGCCTTTTTCAGTGCCTGCGGTTGAAACGCCCATACCTGCGTTGGCAAATGCGGCATCTAGTCGGCCAAATTTTTTAAGCCCTTTTGTTACTACGTTTTCAAGTTCGGTAAAGTCGGTGGCATCTGCGGGTACACTCAGTGCGTTATCTTCACCTAACGACTCAACTAGTTCAGCTAATTTATCTTCACTTCTGGCGGTAAGAATGACTTTATGGCCGTTATTAACCAATGTTTTTGCACTCGCTTCACCTATGCCACTAGAGGCTCCTGTAATTAGAACTACTTTTTCTTTCGCCATGATTATTTCTCCTATGTTTACATATTCAAAATGATAAGAACGGTTTAACTAATACGTGCTATTAACTGTACCAGTTCTGGGTTAACGGGGCTTGAATGCAGGTCACTTTACGAATGAATTATTTGGATGATGTTAGGTGAGTGGCTTTAATGGTTTTTTGCAAAGGTGGAGTGTTCGTTTTTGTTATACTTTTTATAAAAAAGCGCACCTTAAAGTGCGCTATACGTTTATTGTGTTATGTCAAAGCTAACTGAAAGGTCCTCAGTTTGCGGTACACTAATTTGCTTAAGTTGATAAACAGTGAAATCTGTATCTTCTAGCTCTGCATCGTCTATATGTGCGGTGCACGTATAGCCAAGTTGGTAGTCTCCCGGTGTAATGAAAGCAAGCTCAAACTCATATTGGTTATCGTCTTGGTCAAATACAACATTTGCGGTCGCAAGTGGAGCATCTTCTGGGGTTTGCTCATCTATTTCGTATATATCTTTAGGTGTTTGAGCATCTGATGAATATAAATATACGGCGTGTCCAAACGTTGAATCTGCAGCAGCAGTGGCGATATTGTCTGTTTCACAGTTATTAATAAGCGCTTGGCTTACTGTGCCTTCAATTTCTTGTGACTCAGAAAGATTTTGTAATCGTACGCCTCTAGGTTTTAAAAAGATCTCCTCATTATTTTGGGGATCGACCAGCGATTTTTTTAGGTCAAATTCTAAAACAAAGTCGTTATCAGTTTGGTTAAGTGTAAAGCCATCGAGTTGTATTTCGCCTACACCATCATTCCCTTTTCTTTTTACCACGAGCGGAGCAATGCTGTCGTCTTCGTATACTACGTGAGATGTAAAACTAAGGTTATTAGTATCGCCATTTATAACCTGAGCGCGGATCCACGAGTATTCGCCTGCTGGCACTTCTTGATCGTCAAGCAGCTCAAAAACATCATCCCCGGTGTAATCGAGCAAATTAACCATTTGTGGTTGAGATGCGTCAGCTTCACTTCGGGTTTCAAAACTAAATTCTTCATCGCCTTGTGTTTTAATAGTGATTGAATCAAACACGACGTTAACCGCTTTTAAACCACTAACCGGCGCATCTGACACACCAAGGCTAAAGGTTGATTTGTCGCTAGATTGTGGCGGTGTTGTGTCATTGTCATCACTTGAAGAGCCACACCCGGCTAATGCAAAAAGAACGGCGCTGCTGACTAATGTTGATTTAAAATTCATGATTTACTCCTTTAGTTTATAGAGCAGATTGTAGAAGGGCTAAGCTGAATTTAGATTGAACTGGTTTTTAGAATAGTTACTTGAAGTTAATCTTTATTTTACTTTGCGCATTTTTGAACAAAAGTATGTACGCCATAGGTTAACAAATTTGTGAGCACTAAGGTTTTAAGTGTGAAAATTTAAGCGAAAAAAAGAAAAACTTTGCCCAATTAATTTGCTGATATAGGCACACCTTCCACTTATTTTAATGCTATCGCTTTAAAATTTTTACTATATACTCCCGCCACTTCTTTTGAAGTGTATAGATTTAATTCTTGCTGATAATCAGCCCATAGTTGGAATATGTATGAAAGATAAACTTATTGTGTTTTGGCAAAGCCATTCAGAAACAATCATCACTTTAGGTTACAAAGTGGTATTAGCCTTGGCTATTTTAGTTGCGAGTGCACTTATTGCCCGCTCGGTTAAAAAAGCGATTAAAAATTCTAAGTCGCCATTAAAAAAAGTAGACGAAACGCTACTGCCGCTTTTATCGAGCATTGCGGGGTATTTAGTTTATATAATTGCTGGGCTGTTTATTTTAGATATTTTTGGCGTTAATACGGCAAGTTTAATAGCGCTAATGGGCGCGGCGGGTTTAGCGATTGGTTTGGCGCTTAAAAACACCTTAAGTAATATTGCAGCAGGCATTATGCTACTCATACTTAGGCCATTTAAAATAGGCGATTTTGTAGATGCGAGCGGCACGCTTGGCACAGTGAACGAAATAAACTTATTTACGACCATTTTTAAAACCACCGACGGCCTTTATATCGCATCGCCTAACGGTAAAGTGTGGGGCGGCAACATTAAAAACTTTACCCGCAACGGTAAAAGGCGCATGGATATAGTAGTGGGAATTTCGTACGCCGACTCTATTGATGTTGGCTTAAATGTACTTAAAGAAGTTGCCGAATCAGAAAGCCGATTACTCGCAGAGCCAGCGCCTAAAGTAATGGTTACTTCAATAGGCGAAAGCGCAGTAAATATTCAATTACGTGCATGGGCTGTAAATGGCGATTACTGGCAAACCGTGTGGGATTTAAATAAACGCGTTAAAGAGGCCATAGAAGGCGCGGGGCTGAGTATTCCGTTTCCGCAGCGAACGCTGCATATATCTGAGTCGATGGCATCGGCAGTAACGGTTAATAATGGTAAATAACGGTAAGTAAAACCTTTAAACACTATTAGCATAAGCACAAATAAAAATAGCGAGCCTTGGCTCGCTATTTTTGTATTAGCTTTTTGCTGACGAGTATTAACCTTTTAATTGAAAGTCGTATACCGAGCCTAAATTAAGCAGCTGGGTTAGTTCATCCAGAAAGAAAATTAAATAGACACCCACCCTAAGTTTTGCATTAAGTGAGCCGCCAGATTAAATAAAGTGGGTGTCATCTTAATTAAAAGGAGTTGAGTAATTTGCTAGAAACTAAAAGACTTTTGCTTCGTCCATTAACTAGTAACGATATTAAACCTTTATCACTAATTTTATCTGATCATGAGGTTATGCTTTTTTCTTTAAATGGTGTTATGGATGAAATAGCAACATCAAATTTTGTCCAATGGTGTCAAAAAAGCTATGAAGAATATGACTTCGGGCCTTGGGCAATAATTGATAAAAATAATAACAAGTTGCTTGGTTTTTCAGGCCTAAATAAAGAAACATATAATGATAAGCTAGTCGTAAATTTAGGATATAGACTTGGCAGAGAACATTGGAATAAAGGCTATGCTACTGAAGCTGTTTGTGCAGTTATAGAGTATGCTTTCACTAATTTAAATATTTCAGAAATAATTGCGATAGTGGAGCCTGAAAATACGGGATCAATTAGTGTCATCGAGAAGCTTGGATTTGGTGTGTTCGAGCTTGGCCAATATCACAAAAAGGCAGTTAAACAGTACACCCTAACCATTAAACAGTGGCGATGCTTTAGTAACTCATTGGATTAGACGCTTTACTACTGCAGGCTCATGGTGTCAGGTAGGCAGCCGTCATATCTCAATGGAGAGTACATTGTAGTGAGTGTTCCATAATAAAACCCATTAAACTATTAACCACTTATAGTGTTCACTTTGATAGGCTAAGCTTCAGGCTTTTGTTTATATAAAAAGCAAAATATTACATGGTAGTGCCTAAACAACAGGCATACTTGTCACTTTTAATTTTTACAGGGAAGTTAAATGAACTTAAATCAAATTACATTACCCGTTACAGATATGGAAATTTCGACTAAATTTTATCGCGACTTAGGTTTTACTCAAATTGTAGATACCCCACATTATGCTCGCTTTGAATGCCCAGATGGGGATGCAACTTTCTCATTGTCTTTAGAACGAGGTGAGTTTGATTGTGGCACGGTAATATATTTTGAACATGAACAATTAGATGAACTGGTTGAAGCTTTGAAAGTTAAAGGTTTTGTATTTGTTCAAGAACCTACAGACCAAAGTTATTTATGGCGAGAGGCCGTACTGCATGATCCGTCAGGACATAAAATTAAGCTATATTGGGCGGGTGTTAATAGAGTTAACCCACCTTGGCGTGTAGAAGTACGCAGCTAATACAAATCAGATCTTTAATTATGCAGTGTTCAACTTTACGCTATTAAAACCTAACCTCAAAATACAAACAACCATCAGGTTTAACGCCATTGGCATTAAACCTGATAGCTCAAATTTAACCAATCAGCGTTAATTAGTCGGCATTAAATATATCTCGCGCACGTTGTTGCGCTGGTTTGCTTCAATGGCAAATAGTACGGCGTCGGCCACATCTTGTGGGTCGAGTTTGTCGGGTTTAGCTTCATCAAAAAATGGGGTGTTTACCATGCCAGGGGCTATGGTGGTACAGCGGCCGTTCCACTCGCTCATTTCCTCAGCTAAGTTTTGCCCAAACCCGTAAGCAAACCATTTAGTTGCACCGTAAATAGAGCCTTTTATTGGCTTACGGCCAGCGGCTGAGCTGGTTAATATAAAGTGGCCTTTGTTTTGGCGTAAATGAGGCAGGGTTGCTTTTGCCGTCCACAGCAGGGCTTTAATGTTTATGTCTATCATGGTTGACCATTCATCGGGGTCGCCTTTTTCAGTGCCTGCGGTTGAAACGCCCATACCCGCGTTGGCGAATGCGGCATCTAGTCGGCCAAATTTTTTAAGCCCTTTTGTTACTACGTTTTCAAGTTCGGTAAAGTCGGTGGCATCTGCGGGTACACTCAGTGCGTTATCTTCACCTAACGACTCAATTAGTTCAGCTAATTTATCTTCACTTCTGGCGGTAAGAATGACTTTATGGCTGTTATTAACCAATGTTTTTGCACTTGCTTCACCTATGCCACTAGAGGCACCTGTAATTAGAACTACTTTTTCTTTCGCCATGATTATTTCTCCTATGTTTACATATTCAAAATGATAATAACGGTTTAATTAATACGTGCTATTGACTGTACCAGTTCTGGGTTAACGGGGCTTGAATGGAGAGGCCTGTTTATCATTTGAGGTTGAATTTTCAGCTGTGTATAGTATTTAGATAAGGCTTAGACTAGGTAGTGTGGGTGCTCCCCATAAATAGGCAATATGATAAAAATGCTAAGCCTGCACAATTTTCAGCGCTAACTTTTAAGGTGCTTTAGTATAAAGTCACTCAATTTAAAATGATGACACTTTTTACTTCAACTAATTTTAATCGTTTTTTACGTTGTGTGGTATATAAAAGATTACCTAGCGACTTAATATAAATATTAGGTTAAATTAAATCGCTTGCATCAATAATAGCGTCAATAACATACTTTATACGCTTAGGCCGGCTGCTTATTTGAGGGTATAAAATATATACATCTTTTGTCTCTATTTGGTAGTTATCAAACAAACTTATTAAAGCCCCTCTTTCTAGCTCTTTTTGCACCATATAGCGTGGTAAGCGCGCTATACCTTTGTGTGCTAAGCACGCTTTTTTCAAAACCTCGTTGTCTGAAGACATTAATTTACCTTGTAACTGGATATTTAAAGCTAATTGCTCTTGATGAAATGTCCACTCTCTCCAATGCGAGAGCACTAAGCATGGAAAGTCTATTAACTGCTCAGGTGTAATAGGGTAGTTATTTAGTGCAATAAACTCTGGTGAAGCACAGCATACGTATTTCACTTGGCCGATTTTTTTGGCAACCATATCCTCTGGTGGGGCGTTACATATTCTGACTGCAAAATCGTAATCATCAGCTATTAGGTTATGAGTAGGGTTTCCGGTATCGAGGCAGATAGAAAGGCCGTTATGCTTATTCATAACGTCAGATAAAATAGGCCACAAGCTATATTGAGCAAGGCCTACGGGTGCTGTGCATTTTACTTCACCTGCAATTGAATCTTCGTTGTTATTTAATAATGTTTTGGTATCTGACCAAAATCGGGTTAATTTTCTCGACTGTTCAAAAAGAACCTCACCAGCTGATGTAAGGCGCATAGTACGCGTATTTCTTACTAATAGCTGTTTTTCTAGCTGGGCTTCCAGTTGTTTTATTTGCTTTGATAAATACCCTTTTGAAACACCTAAGCTAAGTGCAGCTTTCGAGTAACTTCCTTGCTTAACAACTTCTGCAAATAATCGTACATCATCTAGTTTCATAATGGTGGCTTGGTGTGGTTTGTATAAAAACATTATCAAGCATTGTTTCTATATGTAAACAGTGATTTTGTTTTTAGCCGGTTGTTCTTGTTTTTAAATACTCGACAATAGTGCCACTTTTACTCAACAGAGATCATTAATGGTACTTAAAAATATAATATTAAATAAAGCGCATGCTTTTACTCTTTTTGTTTCGTTGTTATTTTTAAGTGGATGCAATACCGTGCAACCACAAGATAAATTGCATGCTTATGAACCCCAACCGTATGTAGAATTAACACATCCTCAGTGGAGTAAAAATGCCACTATTTATGAGGTTAATATTCGTCAATATACGCCCGAAGGTACTTTTAATGCGTTTGCCTCGCACTTACCTCGATTAAAGGACTTAGGCGTAGATATACTGTGGTTAATGCCAATTCAACCCATAGGTGAAAAAAATCGTAAAGGTAAACGAGGAAGTTACTACGCAGTAAAGGATTACCAAGCTGTTAACCCAGAGTTCGGCACTATGGATGAGTTTAAGTCGCTAGTTGATCAAGCGCATGAACTTGGCATGTACGTAATACTTGATTGGGTGGCTAATCATTCTGCGTGGGATAACCCACTCACAATAAGTAACCCCGAATGGTACACAAAAGATCATAACGGTAGTTTTCAGCCTACCCCATGGTGGGATTGGACCGATATTATTGATTTTGATTACGAAAACCCACAGCTGCGTAAATACATGACTGACTCATTAATTTATTGGGTTAAAGAAGCAAATATTGATGGCTATCGTGCAGATGTGGCTGGGTTTATTCCTACCAACTTTTGGGACACTGTTCGCATTGAGCTTGATAAAATAAAGCCTGTTTTTATGCTTGCAGAATGGGATGCAAGAGATTTGCATAAAAAAGCGTTTGATATGACCTATGCATGGGAGCTACACGATACGCTAGTTGATGTTAATAAAGGGCATGGCGATGCATCAACAGTTTATTCTCATTTTGCGCATGCGTTGAGTGCTTGGCCTGACAATGCAATCAAAATGAATTTTGTTGATAATCACGATAAAAATTCGTGGGAAAAGTCTATGTTTGCGCGCCATGGTAAATACCTAAATGCGGGTATTGTATTAACAGTGACTGCAGAGGGAATGCCACTCATTTACAGTGGGCAAGAAGCTGGGTTGGACAGGCCTCTGGCATTTTTTGAAAAAGATGAGATCACTTGGAAGGCTCACCCTGTGGGTGATTTATACAAACAATTATTTAAACTAAAGCATAAAAATCAGGCACTTTGGAACGGTAATTGGGGTGGTAAAATGATTCCTGTGCCTAATAACAACAGTAAGGCTATTTTTTCTTTTGCTCGGCAAAAAGCTGAAGATAAAGTATTTGTAGTTATTAATTTTTCAGATAAAGCGCAAAGTGTCTCTTTTAATGAAACAATTCAATTAGGTGAATACACCGAATATTTTTCAAATAAGGCCACAGTTATCAATGCAGATACTCAGCTATCTGTACCTGCGTATGGCTATAAGGTATTCGTAAAATAAGTGTGCAGTTTAAAAATGTTTTTTATAACTGACGCCACACGTTTTCCACTTTAAATAGCCATACTACTACCGCAATTCGACATGGTTAGTGTTTGGCTATTCGCTATTTTTAAAATCAAAGTTAAAGGATCTTCTATGAGTGCAGATGTTGCGTCGGCATCTAATCAGTTAAATAAAGCTGCTATTTTATTAGTGTTAGCACTAGGTACGTTTATTTTAGGATTATCAGAATTTTCAATGATGCCTATGCTGCCGCTGATCAGTGAAACGTTTGGCTCAACCCCTTCGCAAAGTGGCTATGCAATTAGCGCCTATGCTATTGGTGTTGTGGTAGGTGCGCCGGTATTAATGCTTACAACGGCCAATATGCGAAAACGCAAAGCTTTGCTGATTTTTTTAAGCCTAATGTGTATTTCTAATGGTTTGAGTGCATTAGCAACCTCATTAGAGCAGCTCGTTATTTTTCGCTTTTTAAGTGGCTTACCTCACGGCGCTTACTTTGGTGCCGCTATTTTGCTTGCCTCCGATATTGCCCCTTCGGGTAAACGCGCGAGCTTTATGTCAAAAGTATTTATGGGCTTAACCATTGCGACCATCGTTGGCGTGCCTATTGTTACCTTGGTGGGGCAAAACCTAAGCTGGCGTTATTGCTTAGGTGGCGCTGCGGTTTTAGCGTTTATTGCGTTTATATTTGTATACAAAGTAGTGCCAAATATTGATAACGCTAAGCCATCTAACTTACTTAACGAGTTTGGCGTACTTAAAAATAAACTGGTGTGGTCTATTTTAGGTATTGTTGTTATTGGCTTTGGTGGCGTGTTTTGTATTTATACGTACATTGCCGATACAATTTTAGATGTAACTAAAGCAGCCCCTTACACTATTTCTATCGCTATGGTGATGTTTGGTATTGGTTGTACGTTAGGTAATTACATATTAGGTAAAGCGGCCGATAAATCTGCCATTAAAACCACAGGGCTTGCACTTGTGTGTACCATTGTATTTGCAATTGCCTACGTTAGCGCAAGTTACAATATTTGGCTGCTTTATACGGTTATATTTTTAATTGGCTGTAGTATCGGTATAGCAACACTTATTCAATCTCTATTAATGGATGTAGCCCCAGAGGGCCATGCAATGATTGGTGCTTTAGTACAATGCGCATTTAACACCGCAAATGCTATCGGCCCTTGGGTTGGAGGGGCTGTTATTGCACAAGGTGCAGCGCCTAACCAAACAGGCTATGTCGCAGCGGCGTTGTTTTTAGGTGGCTTAGTAATGTGGTTTTTAAGCTACCTGCAATTAAACCGGCAGCAAGCAACAGCACAAACGTGTTGAATATACTCTTGTATTGACGAACTTACCCTACTGCTTAACGGTAAAGTGTGGGGCGACAACATTAAAAACGTTTAAGTGCATGGGCTGTAAATGGCGATTACTGGCAAACCATGTGGGATTTAAATAAACGCGTTAAAGAGGCCATAGAAGGCGCGGGGCTGAGTCGATGGCATCGGCAGTAACGGTTAATAAAGGTATTTAAACTCTATTAGCACAAACACAAATAAAAATAGCGAGCCTTGGCTCGCTATTTTTGTATCAGCTTTTTGCTGACGAGTATTAACCTTCTAATTGAAAGTCGTATACCGAGCCTAAGTTAAGCAGCTGGGTGAGTTCATCCAGTGCTTGGTAGCTTTCGGTAAGTAGGGCTGAATCGGCAAAGTCGCTTGCACCTAGCTTATCGCGGTAGTTACGCTTTGCCCAGTCACAAAGCTGAGTGTATTTATTATCGGTTAAAATAACCTCTGGGTTTACCGCAGCAAGTTCTTGCTCGTTAAGAGCTACACGTAAACGCAGGCAGGCAGGGCCGCCGCCATTTTGCATACTTTGGCGCAGGTCAAAAAACTGCACTTGGTTTACTGGGTTATCGGCTAAAATCATTTCTTCAATGTAGGCATTTACTGCGCTATTACGTTGACACTCTTGTGGCGCTACTAATAGCATTGAGCCATCATCTAGGCTTACTAATTGGCTATTAAACAAGTAACTGCTTACTGCATCGCTAATGCTTACTTTATCGGTAGGTACTTCAATTATGTATAGCTGTTTACTGCCGGTGTAGGCATCGCGAATTTCTTGCAGGGCATCGTGTTGGTTTAAAAATGCTTGCTGATGGCAAAGCAATACGTTTGCGTTACCTACTGCAATTACATCGTTATGAAACACGCCTTGGTCTATAACATCTGGATTTTGCTGCAGTAAAATTTGGCTCGATTCTTTTAAATTATGTAATCGGCAAATGGCTTCTGAGGCTTCTAGTGTTTGCCTTGCAGGAAACTTAGCCGGTTTTGGTAACTGGCTGTTAAAGGCACTTGCGCCAAATACAAACATTTCTAGGCCTTGCTCGCCGTGGCTGTCGCAAAGTCGGGTATGGTTAGCCGCGCCTTCGTCGCCAAAAAAGCCCTGATCGGGTAAATGCGTGTGATGTGCAAAGTAGCTATCGTTATTAAACATGGCTTTTAGTAAGCGGGTAGTTGTAGCAGGCTCTAGGGAGCGATGAAACTTATTGTTTAAATTAGCTGAGGTAAAATGCACTTTGCCATCGAGGGTGTCTGGCGATGGAGAAACAGTGGCTGCATTGGCGGTCCACATTGCAGAGGCCGAATAACACGCGCGCAATAAAATAGGGTCTGCTTTAAATGCTTTATGAATAACTTGCGAGTCGTTGCCGGTAAAACCTAGGCGACGTAATACGTTTAAATCGGGGCGTGCGTGGGGCGCAAACACACCTTGTGTTAGGCCTTTGTCGTGCATGGCTTTCATTTTTTCAAGGCCCTGTAACACAGCTTCTTGAGGGTTTGAAAAACTTGCCGCATTATTTAACGAGGCAACGTTACCATACGATAAACCCGCATAGTTGTGAGTAGGGCCAACTAAGCCATCAAAATTTACTTCTAAGGCGTGCATACACGTTCCAATCATATTGTTTTTAGTTACTTAACAATACAACGCAATGGCCGCGCTTGCAAAGCCTATAAATACGAAATTTATCGGCTGTAAACGCGCTCTTTATCGCACGTGGTATGGGTATTACTCGGATCGTTTACCTGCCATACGCTAATGTCTAAACGCCATAGTAGGTAAAGGGTGTGGTATAGGTTAGCCATGGTATTTTCCTTGAAAGTTTCACTGAACACATCTGTACTTTGAAAGAATTATGCCAACTGTTAATTGAATATTTTATGAATACAAATCAGATATTTATTAAAACACTAAAAATAAATTTTGAGCGCTTAGCACCATTTTGGGGCTAAAAGGCTTAAAAGTTGCACCAAAAAGCCACGCAGCGGGGGCGTGGCGTATGGTTTATACGCTGTATTTAGCGCCCTACTTTACCCTTTACTAGTGGGTCGAACGACAGCACACTAAATTTTCCTTGGCTGGCGTTTTTACCGTTATTTAATACTGGCGAGCGATGTAGCTCATCTACGGTAAAATATATTTTATGATCGGCGCCATAACTAAAGCCATCAGGCCAGCTTAAGCGCTCGTCTTTAAATAATACCTGGTATTTACCGCTTGGTTTTACTACACCAATTGCGCCGTTGGTTATGTCGGTAACATACACATTACCGCCGCCATCAACAATAATGCCATCTGAAATTGGTTTAGTGCCGTAACGCGTTACTTTACTTTCAAGGGCGCTTGCGCTCAGGCTTTTATTGTTAATATCGCTTGTGGCAATACGATAAACCGATGTGCCAGACATAGAGCCAAAGTAAAGCCACTGTTCGCTTGGGTCGAGTGTGATTGGGTTTACGCCTAAACGTGCTGGTTGGCCGCCTAGTTTCATGGTGCGCCCTTCAATGACCATGTCGATGTTTTCGGCTGTGGTGTATGGACTATTTTGTAATACTCTGCGCGCCTCACCTGTTTTTAAATTTACGGTAATAATAGCGGCTTGGCTGCCTTGTGCGGTGTCGGCAATGTATACAACGCCGTGTTTATTATCGATAACTAAATCGTTTAAAAACGAGGTGTCGGTAATGGTGGGTTTAGCTAAATAAATTATTTTATGCAGCTGCTCTTTGTTGGTATCCCAACCGACTAAACGCCCAGCATGATCAGGGCCTGATGTATCAAGCATCCATAACACGCCATCGGCAGATACATTTATGCCAAGTACGTCGTAAAACCCTTTACCGTTTTTGTACGCGTATGCCCATTCTTCATTAGGGTAGGGTTTGGTGGTGCCATCGCTTAATAGCTCCATAATTTTTTGTTTTTGGCCGTAAAAACCATGTACCGATAAAAACTTACGACCCGATGGCGTAATAGCAATATTACCCGGTGGGTGTTGTGCATCAAATGTAGCAACTGTTTTTAAATCGGTGTGCGTAGGTTGGGTATTAGCAAATGCAATGCTGGTTAACAATGCGGTGTTGCAGGCTGCTGCTAAAAGTATTTTTTTAATCTGGTTCATGCTTAAAAGCCTTCTAAAACAAGTTTACCGCGTGAGGTGTGCGATTCTAAAATTTGATGTGCTTTATATAAATTAGCGGCGTTAATTGGGCCTAAATTTTGCCCAAGCGTGGTTTTAAGTGTACCTGCGTCTATCAGCTCGCTAATTTCATTAAGTAAGGTGTGCTGCGCTGTTATATCGGCGGTAGTAAATAGCGAGCGGGTAAACATAAACTCCCAATGCACCGATATACACTTACGCTTAAATTTTAAAATATCGAACGATGAAGGGTCATCTATTAGCGCAAATTTACCTTGCGGTTTAATACACTCTACTATTTGATCTTGGTATTGGTCGGTATGGGTTAAGCTAATAACGTAATCAAACTCAGCTAAACCAAGCTCTAGGCGCTGCTCGTTTAAGTTTTTAGTATGATCAAGCACATGATCCGCTCCTAACTCTTTAAGCCAAGTTACGCTTTGCTCGCGTGATGCAGTACCTACCACCTTTAGCCCCGTAAGTTGCTTGGCAAGCTGTACCAAAATAGAGCCAACGCCACCTGCGGCGCCAATAACTAAAATAGATTGCTGAGTATTTTGCTTATTTTTAGGCACTTGCAGGCGATCAAACAGCATTTCGTAGGCGGTAATACTGGTTAGCGGCAGCGCTGCGGCTTGTGCGTCGGTTAATGTTTTAGGCGCACCCCCTACAATACGCTCGTCAACTAATTGAAATTGCGCATTACTGCCTTGGCGCGATAAATCGCCAGCGTAAAATACACGATCTCCCACATTAAATAACGATACCGACTCGCCAACGGCTTTTACAACGCCTACACCGTCCCAGCCTAATACTTTGTAGCCTTGCTCTGGCGCTACATTTGCACGTATTTTTGTATCTACAGGGTTTACCGAAATAGCCTTTACTTCAATAAGTAGGTCGTGCCCGCTGGCTGTTGGGGTATCAAGCTCAATTGCTTGTATAGAGCTTGCTGTAAGCGTTTTAGTGTTTTTGGTGTAGCCAAATGCTTTCATGTGCGTTCCTGATGATTTTAACCAAGTGTTTTTAACTTATAAGCACTATAGCTCAGTTGAAAAATAGAAAAAGACATGAAAAACTAAAGCACTTTCAAATTTTAATTGAAAATATGCGATCATTTAACGATATTCAAACTTTTATAGATGTAGCCAGTTGCGCCAGTATTTCTGAAGCCGCACGACAAAACGAGCAAACCCCAGCGGCGGTAAGTGCAGCTATTAAGCGCCTAGAAAAAGACTTAGGAAACGTGCTGTTTATTCGCTCTACTCGCAGCTTACGCTTAAGTGTGGCAGGGGAGCAGTTTTTAAGTTACGCCAAAGACTCCCTTTCGCTTATTCAACAAGGGGTAGCTGCAGTACAAACCGCAGTGGGCGAAGTAACGGGAACGCTACAGGTATCGGCTCCGTGCGACTTAGGGCGCAATAAACTAAGTGAATGGCTTAATGAGTTTTTAGCACACTACCCGCATGTAAAACTTAAACTGCACTTAAGTGACGAAGTAAGCGACATTTACAGCCAATCAATTGATATTGCGCTGCGCTTTGGTGTACCAAAAGATTCGCAGTTAATTGCAGCGCCGCTTTTTTTAAATAATGCGCGTATTTTAGTGGCCTCTCCTGAATATGTGGCAAACAATGGGTTGCTTACACATCCACTTAACTTAACGCAGCACACCACCATTACCTTTATGCGCTTTGGCGAGGTGTTTAAAGAGTGGCGATTTTATAAAAATGGCGCAGTGCAAAAAGTGCAGCTAAATTGCCAACACATAGTTAACGATGGCGAAATGGTTAGGCGCTGGGCGTTAGAGGGCAAAGGCATTGCGTATAAGTCGTACTTAGATGTAATTGATGATTTAGCAAGCGGGCAACTCGTTCATTTATGCCCCGAGTGGCAAAGCGATCCGCTACCGCTTTATATGATGTACGCCGATCGGCGCCAAATGACCCCAGTGATCAGCGCATTTAGGGCGTTTATTCAACAAAAAATAACCGCGTTAGTTGGCTAACTCATCATCGTTTTTAGTTGTTAAATCGCTTATTACTAAATCAAGCAGCTGCATTAGCTGTTTGGCTTGTGTGGGCTCTACACTTTCAAACTTACATAATATATTTTTTGGAATATCAGCAGCTTCGTTTTTAAGGGCTTGCCCACTTTGGGTAAGCTGAATTAGGCGCTTACGCTTATCGTGCTCATCTTTAATAACAGCCAGCAGAGACTTTTCGGTCATTTTTTTGAGTATTTGGGTCATAGCGCCACCATCAATAGCGGTTTTATCTATTAGCTGCGCTATGGTTATTTTGTCTTGCTCCCACAGCGCCATCATTACTACATACTGCGGATACGTTAAATTAAGTGCAGCTAAAGGCTCACGGTAAGCACGTGCAATGCTATTTGATGCCATATATAACCTATGACAAAGCTGATTTTTTAATTTTAATTGCTCAAATGACATACCCAACTCCTAGTGCGTTAATAGCTTCAACTCAAAAAACATTTTAATTTGCATGCAAAGTATTTGCAATCTCTAATTACTTGCCCTATTATTTTGCATGCAAACTAAATTAATTGATAAACTTTGGAGTTCACTATGAATGTATTACAAAACGTTGCCTACACAGCAAAAGCAACTGCAACCGGTGGCCGTGAAGGTGTAGCTAAATCTGACGATGGCCGTTTAAATGTAAACTTATCAACCCCAAAAGGGCTAGGTGGCGACGATGGACAAGGCACAAACCCAGAGCAATTATTTGCAGCTGGTTATGCAGCGTGCTTTATTGGTGCACTAAAATTTGTAGCCGGTAGCGAAAAAATTGCGTTACCAAGTGATACACACATTAACTCTGAAGTATCTATTGGCGCGATTGAAGGCGGTTTTGGCATTGCAGTAAAATTAGCTGTATCACTCGGTGATATGGATAAAACAGCAGCGCAAGAGCTGGTAAATAAAGCACACCAAGTATGTCCATACTCAAACGCTACACGCGGTAATATTGAAGTTGAGCTTTCGGTTATTTAATTAACTGATTACTTAGCATTGTAATAGCCCAGTGGTTTGCCACTGGGCTTTTTTGTAAGCAAAGTTTATTAAATAGCTTTATAAATACATGAAAACAGCATGATTAAATTAACCCATGTACCATCAATTGACACAGATGTATTTGTCTTGCAGTGATTAAGTAAGCAGCTCTTTAATGCTGAAAAATGTTGGGAGGATGCAAAGGGTTAAGGCGTTCTGCATGAACGCCGATAGAGGACTGGCTTTATCGCCTGTATCGGGTCTATTGGGTGTGCTTACAGCCCTAATTCCGATAACCCTGGGTGATCGTCGGGGCGGCGCCCCTGAGGCCAGTGGAATTTGCGCTCTGATTCTTTGATGGGTAAGTCGTTGATGCATGCGAAGCGGTTTTGCATTAAGCCGTTTTCATCGAATTCCCAGTTTTCGTTGCCGTAGGAGCGAAACCAGTTGCCGCTGTCGTCGTGCCACTCATACGCGTAACGCACGGCTATACGATTTTCAGTGAAAGCCCATAGCTCTTTTATCAGCCTATATTCCAATTCTTTTTCCCATTTTCCTGTTAAAAATGCGGCGGCTTCCTCACGGCTGTTCACGAAAGAGCTGCGATTACGCCATTTGGTATCCACTGTATAAGCAAGTGATACCTTTTCAGCGTTACGGCTGTTCCAACCATCTTCTGCTAGACGCACTTTTTCGATGGCGCTTTCGCGGGTAAAAGGGGGCAGTGGTGGGCGTGTACTCATGTTTAAATCCTCTTTGGGTAAAGTAACGTTGAATAACTTGTATAGGTTTCATCAATAAGTGACTTTGAATATTAGCCTGATTAATTGAGCTACAAATCTAATATAACAGTGTCGCAATCTTTCGCTGGCACAGCGCAGCATAACAATACGTCTGATGCGTCAATATGCGCACTTGGCTTGGTGCGATACGTTACAGCACCACTTTTTAGTTTAACCGCACATGAGCCACATTGGCCGCTGCGGCAACTGTATGGTGGCGTAAGTCCTTTGCTTTCGGCCACCTCTAGCAAGGGGCTATCACCTTTATTCCAGCTTTGTTCAATACCCGAGTGAGCAAACTTTATCACAGCAGATTCAGCCTCTAGCTCAGCGTGGTTGCAGGTATCTGTTGATTGACGTGCTAAAGATGATGGCCCAAACGCTTCGGCGTGAATATCTTGATCTTTTACCCCAATGCCGATCAGTAAGTCATACATACTTTGCATAAAACCTTGAGGGCCACACAGATAAAAGTCTTTGTCGAACAGCGATGGGAAATCGACGCTATGCTCTGTGGCCATTGCATTGAGTACGTCCATTACCAAGTTTTGGCTAATTCGCCCTTGGGAAGTGTAATTGTTCGACGCCGCAGAACTCTCTGTCTGAGCGTAGTGAATATCACTTAATACAGAATAATACTGAATACGCCCAGCGCTGCGCTTTGCAATGTTGCTCAGCTCTGCATAAAAAGCGCGTTGCTCACTATTTTTTGCGGCTTGAATAACTGCCATCGGGCGGATATAGCGAGTGCGAATACCTTCATTAAGTGCATCATTTGCCATGGCCACCATTGGCGTTATTCCCACACCTGCACCTATTAAAATGGCTGGGCGCTGCTGTGTGTTATCGATAAAAAAATGGCCGCTTGGTGCTTTAATCTGTATTTCACTGCCAATCGATATTCGAGAATGCAAGGTACTTGATACCAGACCATACTCTTCACGTTTTACTGAAATACGGTAACCACTTTGCGATGGGGCACTGGATACAGTGTAATTGCGCACAAGCCAGTTTTCAGTATTTTGCTGTTTAATACGCAGGGTTAAATGTTGCCCAGGGGAAAATGGCAGTACGGGAGAATCATCTTTTGGCTGTAAATAAAATGAGCGGATTGTACTGCTCTCGTCTTCGATTTTACTGACGGTAAATGCGCGCCACTGGTTGCGTTTAGCTTGTGCTTTAACGATTGCTTCTGCCTGTGACCAAGTACCCGTTGCTTCAGAATTGGGTGAGTAGCTGTTGAATTGAGCGCGAAATGGCAGTGCCGCTTTTAATGTCACCCCTTGGGTTAGGGTAAATTGCCAGCCGCGCTGTGCACCTTGAAACCCTTTAATTATCGATGAGTCACTCTCCAGCAAGGTAACCGTGCCGGTTAACATAAAAACATCGCCGCTGGTAAAATCAACAAACAGTAAACCCGCTTTGGGGTTTAACAGGAAATTACCCAGCGTATTGAAGAAGTTATTTCCTGCATAATCAGGAATGGTGAGGGTGTTTTCGTCAACCTTTATAAAACCTGGCATGCCACCACGGTGTGACACATCAACCCCCATAGCATTACGGGCAGATAGCTGACGGTTTACTTCGTTTGCAGGTTCGTGACCCGCAGAACTGGCAACAAAAAACGTATCCGCTTGGCGGATAAAGGCTTTTAGGCTATCACTTAGTTCAAAAAACGTTTCAGCGCGCGGAGCTTTGTATGTCGCATCTGGCGAACGGATAAAATGAAGGTTGCGAGTTTGAATATATTGCGGACAATTGCCAAAAGATTGCTCAACTTCTAGGGTAAATTGGTGACTCGCTGCGCTAGTAACACAAGCGTTGACGCGGTTTCTACGCCGGGTCGACATTTCTAACCCCAATAAACCCAATCGAGCACCTTGTGTGATTGCTGTGGCTAATGGATCACCTGATAAAATTGGGGTGTTTACTGTGAGCTGAGTCGGGGAAGGGGACTGCACGAAGCCCGGCTTTCCAGGTAAAATTGACGCCCAAAGTTGCCCCTTATCTGATGTACTACCCAGCACCATAAACGGCAGTTGTTGGAAAAACTGCCTATGCTGATCTGGCATAAATTCGCGTATCACGCGGCGGCCAATAGTACGCATTTTTTGGTAACTTCCGGCACGTCTTTGCATTTGCTGTTCACCTTCGTGAAAAGCACTTGAAGTAATGTGTGTGTTCATAATGACTCCATTAGCGCAGTGCGCCGGAAAAGCATTTGCCAAAAATATTAAACTGGTGATGCAAAAGAATGTCGGGCTCAAACCTATTCATTGAAAGGCAGAGCCGCTAAAAAAACACTTACTTTACCAGCCCAGCTTTTGTAGCCTGCATAGGAACGAAACCGCTTAACCCTTCTACGTTAGATAACCAGCGACGTATATTCGGATATGGGTCAAGAGATACATCCCCCTCGGGAGCGTGGGCGACATAGCTGTATATCGCAAAGTCAGCCAAGCTCACTTTATTTGCCACTAAGAAGTCATTGCCATTGAGTTGCTGTTCCAGTTTTGTTAGGGCTTTTGCTGCTGTTTCTTTAGCGAAAACAGGGTCAACCGGCGAGTTGAAAACATTAATTAACCTCGCTGCACCAGGACCGTAGGATATCTCTCCTGCAGACATGGCAAGAAAACGATGCATCTCAGCTTCGCTGGCAAGATCTTGTGGAATATATGAAGGGGCATATTTGCGTGCCAAGTAAATCAAGATTGATATTGAATCGTGGATTACCACGTCAGAATCCTCAATTACTGGTACTACACCCAATGGATTGAGAGCCAAAAAGGGGGCTTGTTTATGCTCCCCCGCGGGTAAGTCTACATAAATAACTTCATGGGCTATGCCTGCAACACTTGCAAATAACTCTACTCGGTGGGCATGGCCGGATAATGGAAAACCGTGAATTTTAATGGCGTTTGACATGATATTTACCTTATTTAATCGTTAACTGATGACTTTTGCTGTTAGCCACTGACCTGTTATGGCATGGGTAAATATTAGGCGTTGCGTTTCTTGTGAACAATATGTTGATTTATAGAATAACTATGTACAGAATGTTCATAAATTGGGCGAAGCATTACACGGAGCAATATAAGGAGCTCTTATGGATACACTTGACGGCATGCGCACGTTTATTGCGGTGGCAAAGCAAAAATCTTTCACAGGTGGTGCCAAGCAACTAGGCATAAGCACTAAACTGGCGAGTAAATACATTGCTCAGCTGGAGCAAAAACACGGTGCTTTGTTGTTCCACCGTACTACGCGCAGTGTTACGTTGACCGAAACTGGGCAGGCGTATTTTGTGCGATGCGTTCCTTTGTTGGAACAATTTGAAGAGCTAGAAGATGTCATTCAGCATCGGCAGTCTGCTCTGTCTGGCACGGTTCGCTTAACCGCACCTACCGCATTTGGCAGTACTAAATTAGTTGATGCACTGGCCCCATTTTTAGCCAAGCATCCGAAAATCAATGTTGAGTTGAACCTGTCTGATCAGTACGTTGCTATTATCGATGAAGGTGTGGATGTTGCTGTGAGGTTTGGGCCGTTGAAAGATTCAACGCTGATCGCAAAAAAATTGATGGATATGCGTATTGTTTTTTTTGCCTCTCCTGAGTATTTAAATCGCAATGGCAAACCAAGGCATCCCCGTGCGCTGGCAACACACAATTGTTTATTGCAAACTTCTCAAAACGACCCTGAAAACTGGAAGTTCAAGGAAGATGGCAATACGTTCACCGTTAATGTTAGCGGCGATTTTGCTTCTAACTCCCCCAGAGCAGTAACCCACATGGCTTCTCAAGGGCTGGGAATAGGCATGGGCCCACAATACGTGACAGAGCCTTACGTAAAAGACGGCTCATTGCAGTTACTGTTCGAACCCTATGAAGCAAGCATATTGGAGCTAAACGCAGTGTATGCTTCAAACCGCCACTTACCGGCAAGAATACGAGCATTACTTGATCATCTTGCGCTTTCTTTTGCAACTTAGTGGTAATTACCTCAATAGCTACTGTGCAGGCACAATGTATAACGTATCTGCTTATTGATTTAGACTTTGCTTGTGAAGTAGAGCAAAGCGTAGGGCATCTTTTTATTGCACAGACCTGCGTAAATACTTTGTTAGCATAAGGCTTTAAATGGCAGCAGCGATAAAACAAGTATGCTCATACTAAAACGTTACAAAAGCCCAGTGGGTTGCCACTGGGCTTTTTTGTGCGCTGCAATTTACTAGAGATCACATTAATTGAAGTGGGCTTTTAAATAAACATACGAAAAATCGTATATTCACTATTTCATATGTTCTCATTTTGTTTTATTGTATGCACACTAACTAAACGAGGATGCTATGGAACAACTCAACCCACTACAATTTTACAAATGCTTAGCCGACGATACACGCTTAAAAGCCATGTTATTAATTAGCCATGAGCAAGAGCTGTGTGTGTGTGAGCTTGTTGCTGCGCTGGAACTGAGCCAACCTAAAGTGTCGCGCCATTTAGCGCAGCTTAGGCAATGTGGCCTATTGAGCGACCGTAAGCAAAATCAATGGGTGTATTACAGTATTAATAAAGCCCTGCCACAATGGGCTCTTAGCGTACTAACGCAAACACGAAACGAAAATTCTGCGTTTTATAACGATGATTTAAATCGACTCAATGCTATGGGTAATCGCCCAGAGCGTGCAGCAAGCTGCTGTTAATTAAGCAAATTGATATAACTTTACTAAAGGTATTTATTATGACAATTAAAGTAGGTATTAACGGCTTTGGCCGTATGGGACGTTTAACACTGCGCGCAGCACTAGAGTGGCCAGAAGTAGAATTTATTAAAGTAAACGATGTAGCGGGCGATGCTAAAACACATGCCCATTTATTAGAGTTTGACTCAGTGCACGGGCGTTTAGCGCACAGCGTTACAGCAAACGAGAATAGCTTTAATGTAGGCAAACACACTATTGCAGTTACCAATAATAAAACCATTAGCGATACCGATTGGTCTGATTGCGATGTAGTGATAGAAGCCAGCGGTAAAATGAAAACCACTGAGCTGTTAAATCAATATTTAGCACAAGGTGTTAAGCGCGTTGTGGTAACCGCTCCGGTAAAAGAAGACGGCATTTTAAATGTGGTTATGGGCGTTAACGATAATTTATATAACCCAGATGAGCACAAAATTGTGACTGCGGCTTCGTGTACGACTAACTGTTTAGCGCCTATTGTAAAAGTACTGCAAGAAAAAGTAGGCATAAAGCACGGCTCAATGACCACTATTCACGATATTACCAATACCCAAACTATTATTGATGCGCCACATAAAGATTTACGTCGTGCTCGTTCGTGCGGGACAAGTTTAATACCTACCACAACCGGTAGTGCAACAGCCATTACGCATATATTCCCTGAGCTAAAAGGTAAGTTAAATGGCCATGCCGTGCGCGTACCATTAACTAACGCATCTATTACTGACTGTGTATTTGAGCTTGAGCGTGGTGTAACTGCCGCTGAGGTGAATGAATGGTTTGCTCAAGCGTCTAAAAATGAGCTTGCTGGCGTATTAGGTTATGAAGAAAAACCACTTGTATCGATTGATTACAAAACCGATCCACGCAGTAGCATTATTGATGCGCTTTCTACCATGGTTATTAATAATACCCAGCTTAAATTATACGCTTGGTACGATAACGAATGGGGCTACGCTAATCGTACTGCCGAGCTTATGCTTAAAGTTGCTAAAAGTGACTTGGTTTAACCATTAATTAAAGGTTTTAAGGGTGTTAACCATGTTTGAGCAACTCGCTAATTTACCTACAGCAATAAAACAGTATTTAATAATTACCAGTAATTACTGGGCATTTACCTTAACCGATGGCGCACTACGTATGCTGGTGGTGCTGCATTTTCATCAGTTAGGGTATGGTGCGCTGGACATTGCCATGCTGTTTTTGTTTTACGAAATTTTTGGTGTGATCACCAATTTAGTGGGCGGTTGGCTAGGGGCTCATTTAGGCCTTAATAAAACCATGAACTTTGGCTTGGCGCTGCAAATAATGGCGCTTGCCATGTTATGTGCGCCAAGTGAATGGCTTACAGTGGCTTATGTTATGGCGGCGCAAGCGCTTAGCGGCATAGCAAAAGATTTAAATAAAATGAGCGCCAAAAGCGCCATTAAACACTTAGTGCCCGAGGGAGAAAGCGGCCAAGGCCAGCTCTATAAATGGGTGGCTATTTTAACGGGCTCAAAAAATGCGTTAAAAGGGGTCGGCTTCTTTTTAGGTGGTTTACTCCTTACGGTACTGGGTTTTGTAGGTGCTTTAAAAGCCCTAATTATACTACTTACTATTGCGTGGATTATTAGCGTTGTATTTTTAAAAGGCGACATGGGCAAGGCTAAAAATAAGCCTAAGTTTAAGGAGCTATTTTCTAAATCCCGTGCAATAAATTTATTAAGCGCAGCACGGTTATGTTTGTTTGCCGCGCGTGATGTATGGTTTGTAGTGGCTTTACCTATTTATTTAGCCCAGCAGTTTAACTGGAATTTTTGGTGGGTAAGTGGCTTTATGGCACTTTGGGTAATTGGCTACGGTGGTGTGCAATCGCAAGCGCCGCGAATTACCGGCACCAGTAACTCAAACGTTGATACCGTTAAACATGCCTATTTATGGGTGTTGCTACTAAGTGGTGTAACAGCACTATTAGCTCTTTTTATGCAACTTGATGTGGCCGTGCATGCCACGCTGATTATAGGTTTGCTTATTTTTGGCGGTGTATTTGCCGTTAATTCATCTGTGCATAGTTACTTAATTGTCAGCTTTGCTAAAAGCGATGGTGTATCGCTTGATGTTGGCTTTTATTACATGGCCAATGCCATGGGGCGTTTACTGGGCACAGTGCTTTCGGGGTGGGTGTTTCAGGTTTATGGCTTTGTAGCGTGTTTGTGGGTGAGCGTTGCTTTACTCATAGGTGCCACGATAACCACTGCTATTTTGGCCAAGCGTTAGGCTTAATTGTTCAAAAAACTTAAATTATTTTATGTTATTGATGGCTTGATGCAGTTTGTATATTAAACTGTAGGGGTGTTTTAACAAAAGGTAATTTAAGTGCGAGAACTCACGTTAGCAAAAAAGTTATTATGGATAACTGTAGGGAGTACATTTTTAACAGTATTAGTACTTTCTGGGGTTTTATGGTGGCAAATGTCATCAAACAGCGAGGCGCTCGCTAAAGAATCTGAAGATTATATCGTGGCCGAAGTTGAGCAAAAGCTTAACGCAAACGCGGCTGCTTACGGCGAAAAAATTGCCGGATTTATCAACGAAGCTTACCGAATTCCAAACTCATTAGCTGCATTACTTGGTGATGCGGCTAATACTCAAACATTAAACCGCGACACGGTAGTGAGCATTAACCGCTCTATACTTGAAAAAAATCGGTTTTTATCGTCAATTTATTCGCAGTTTGAAGCCAATGCCTTTGATGGGCAAGACGCGCAATTTAAGCAAGGATATAAACACTCAGTTAATGGCGATGGCACGTTAGAAGTATATATAACGCGTGACCAAAACGGCATTATTGAGCAGCAAAAAGTAGCTAACGCTGCCGATAAATACCTGACCTCGTTAAACGAATTTGGTATTCGTGAAGCGCATTGGTATTTATGCGCAAAAGATACACTTAAGCCCTGTATTATGGAACCTTACCTTTACGAAATACCTTCTGGCGATTCGGTTATGCTTACCTCTTTAACCGTACCTATTACTAAATCGGGCCGCTTTATTGGTTTAGCAGGCGTTGATTTAACGCTCCCTACGTTTCAGGGCTTAACCGAAAAACTTTCGAGCGAACTTTATAACGGCCAAGCAAAAGTAACACTTTTAAGTGACATAGGTTTAATTGTAGGCAGCAGTCATTATAAATCTAAATTAGGCCGCCCATTTAAAGAGGCAGTTAGTAGTAACACTTACAGTGAGCTGGTTAAATTTAAAGGGCAACATGGCCTTTTTAAAACACCTAGCGAGTATTTAGTTAACTACCCAATTAATATTAAGCTGGCTAACACTCAGTGGAGCCTACTTATTGAAGTGCCAAGTAATTTAGCGCTAGAGGGGCCCAATGCCTTAGCTAAAAACATGAGTGACTCGGCCAATCAGCTCGGTGTTGTTATTTTAATAACCGGTGCTGTTATTGCTTTAATCGCTTTTATTATTATGAAAGTAGTAGTAGGCACTGTGGTTGCACCCCTTGAGCAAATTCAACAACGTGTAGATAACCTTGCCAGCTCAGAAGGTGACTTAACTCATACGCTCCATGTAGATACCCACGCAGAGCTGATTGCGCTTGCGGGTGGTTTTAATGCCTTTTTAGCTAAGCTACGTGGCTTAATTGCAGAGCTTAAAGATGTGTCATCGCAAACAAAACAGCAAGGCGAAATAGCACAGCATATTGCTATTGATACAAAACATAATGTGCAATCGCAGTTTCAAGAAATTGAAAGCGTAGTAACCGCTATGAACGAAATGAGCGCCACCGCACTTGAAGTTGCCAGAGCCTCTGAGCAATCTGCTCAACAAGCGGATGAAATAAATGGTTTAGTGGTTAGCAGTGAGTCGAGCTTGTCATCGGCTATGAGCCAAGTGAAAACCATGTCTGAAGAAATAAAAGAAGCCAACCAAGCGGTTGAAAAAGTGGCTTCGCGTAGTAAAGATATTACACAAATTTTAGATGTGATAAGAACCATTTCAGAGCAAACCAACTTACTTGCACTTAATGCAGCTATTGAAGCAGCACGCGCTGGCGAGCACGGCAGAGGCTTTGCCGTAGTTGCCGATGAAGTACGTGCACTGGCGTCTAAAACACGCTCATCTACCGATGATATTAGCCAACTTATAGATAGCTTATTGTTAGAAGTAGGTAATGCATCAACCGTAATTGAAAAAGGCGTAGTACGCGCGCAAAGCGCAGTAGACGAAACCTCAGTGGCGTTTGACGCGCTGCACAGTGTGGTAGTAAAAGTAGATGAAATTACTAATCAAATTACCCACATTGCCACCGCAGCCGAGGAGCAAAGCTTAGTAACCGAAGAGATAAACCGTAACCTTACGCTTATTTCTGATGCGGCATCACAACTTGCTGATTTATCTACCAAAGCGGGCGATAGTAGCGAAGCGCTTAATGCATTGGTAGCACAGCAAGATAGCGAGCTTAATAAACTTAAAACGTAAGTAAAGCTCAACCCTAGCAAATATAAAAAGCGGCTAATTCACACGAATTAGCCGCTTTTTTTAGTTGAGACTTTTTAGAAGTTAGTAATGCGAAACGTTATAGCTTTTTGATCAAGGCAAACATTTGGTTGATCATTGGCTGCGCTAATTGCTCAACCCCTGGGCGGTTAAAATAGCCACGCAGCCCAGTAAATTGCACCTGAAAAAACTGCGCGTATTCAAGCGCGGTAAGGTTGCTGCTTAGCTCATTATTTTTAATGGCTTGAGCAAACAAGGTGGTTAAGTAGGCTTCAAACTTTGCTGATAGATCTAGGCTTAGCTCGTATAACGAGGCGTCTTTTTCTGCAAATTCGCTGTTTGCTTTTACCAACATACAAATAGCACTTGGGCTACAGTCTTTGGTTTTAATAATTACGTTTTCTACAAACGCACGCAAACCACCTAAAACAGAGTCAGAACTTGCTAAAAACCCATCAATTTGGCTTTTCATTTGTACTGTGTAGTCTTTTAAAGACTCGCTGTATAGGCCTTCTTTAGAGCCAAACGCTGCATATATACTGCCTGGGCGCATGTTAATGGCTTCTTGTAAATCGCGGGTTGAGGTGGCGTTAAACCCCTTTTCCCAAAACAATTGGCTTGCAACGCGAATTACATTATCGCGCTCAAATTTAACTTTGTTTGCCATTTTATTCTCAACTATTTTGAACGTATGCTCAATTTTAACTTGAACAGTCGCTCAAAATCAAATAGTATGCGTCTCGAAGTTACTTAACCTGACACCAGGTTACTCAAACACATTAATTTATTGGAGCAGAACATGGCAGAATTTACGTTATATACCCAAGACAACGCACCAGAAGAGTCAAAATCGCTTATGGCTGATTCAGTAGCAGCATTTGGCATGTTACCTAACCTTCATGCCGTAATGGCAGAAGCGCCTACGCTACTTAAAGGTTACCAAGTACTGCATGAGTTATTTCAAAACACCTCGTTTAACGCAGAAGAGCTAACTGTGGTATGGCAAACAATTAATGTTGAGCACGAGTGTCATTACTGTGTACCAGCACACAGCGCAATTGCCGCTTCAATGAATGTAGACCAAGATATTGTTGATGCTCTAGTAAACAAAACACCACTTGCAGATGCAAAACTTGAAACACTACGTGAAACCACACTTGCAATGACACGCGATCGCGGCGTAATTAGCGATGAGCAAATTGAAAAGTTTTTTGCAGCAGGTTACGGTAAACAGCAACTACTAGAAATTGTTGTAGGCTTATCGCAAAAAGTAATGAGCAACTACACTAACCACCTTGCTGATACACCAGTTGACGAACCATTTAAAAAGTTTGCTAAATAATAGCGGTTTTATAAATAACAAAGGCAGCTTAGGCTGCCTTTTTGTGTTTTAAGCGAATGGCCATTATTTAAATTTAACGGCTTTAGTGCTGCGTGTATAAGTACGCTGCTCGGGCTTAGTCCACTCACCCTTTTTTAAATAAGAAGTTGAAACTACAAACGTATCGTTTTTTAGCTCGCTGATCGAGCGCACTTTAGTAATACCTTCTTTACTGCCTGTTACCTCTTCATACGCTACAAATTGGGTAGGGCTGAGCACTTTCATGGTGCCTTTTGTGTAAAAACCTGCGGTAGTAAAATAGTAAAACACCAATGACTCTTTTTTACTGTCGTAAAAAATCATTGATTCCCCACCATACTCACCTTCATTAATAGAGTGCTTGGTATGTATAGCTTTACCATTTAATGCGCGCTCCCAGTGGCCAACATCTTGTACAGGTTTTGCACCTTTAGGTACGTCAAAATCGGCCTGCCATGTACCTAAATAAGGTTTAAAAACAGCGAGTTCTTTATCAAGGTTACTTGGGGTATCAGCGGCGTAGCTATTAAAGGCGTATAAGCATAATACTAAAAATAGGGCTTTAAAGTATGTCATAATTTGGCTCTTATTATTTTGGTTTAACTCTTTTTAGTATAGGCGATCATGAATTGATAAAGAAAACATTAATCACCTTCTCACTGCTTTTTTTGGTCGCAGTATGGCAAGCTCATTGGCTTTATAATATGAGTATTTATATACCAAGCTACTTTACAGGTTTAAGCTTTTTTACTTTTATAATGTACGCATGGGATAAACGACAAGCTAAACAATCAGCGCATAAAAAAGTAAACCGCACACCCGAGCGCATGCTTCAGTTACTGTCGTTACTAGGCGGTTGGCCCGGCGCACTCATTGCACAGCAATGGCTTAGGCATAAATCGCAAAAACGTCGTTTTATAGTGGTGTTATGGCTGTGTATTTTTGGGAATGTGAGTGTAATAGGGGCTATTACATTTTTTGCAGAAAACGTGAGAGTTATGCCTTTAAATTAATGTGTATTTAAAGGCATAAATACAATTTTACACGGTGTTTAGTTTGCAGCTTCAGTTTTGGCTATTTCATCTAACTCTACTGTAAGTATGGTTTTTTTATCAACCACAACCCACTTACGATAAGTTTGGTAACCTGGTTTGCTTACCTCAACATCGTATTCACCTTCTTTTAGTTCGATCGCGTCTTGGTATACCGGTTTGATATTCATAATACGTACGCGAGCGTCATTAGGGTTAGTAATTACGGTAAGTGAGATTGGAGCAACCACTTCGGCTACTTCAGCCTGAACATCGGCAACATTGTCTTCAACTTTTTGTTCAGTTTCATTCATATTTGAAGTGTTTGCACAGCCACTTAAGATGAGTAATGCTGCAAGTGCGGTTATTTTTTTCATTGGTACTCCATAAATCATTATAGTAATTAAAATTGCGAAATATCATGGAGGAGTACAAGCGTTAGCTTAACTCGTCGTCCTTGACTTTCGTCGGTAAAACTAAGTGTTCATCAACTTTTAAAGTGTATTGTAAAAGCAAAGCCACAATCGCTTTGCTTTACTGTTTATAAGTTACAATAAAACATTATCAAGTGATTGAGTAATGGCTTCACTTCGCTCTACTAGTTGTTCAGCAGTACGATACATTTTTCTCTTCATTAAGGTATTCGCCATTGTAATGTATCGTTTAGATAACTCTTGCTTTAAAGAAACCAAAAGCGAAAAGTCTGATGGTAAATCCACTGACTCCACGTTAATCTGCTCTTCAAATTCTAATAGTTCTTTGTATTGTTCAATGCCTTCCAGCTTTTCTGTGTAGCGATTAAAGCGTGGCTGATAAAAAACAACAGCGTCTGCAGTTGGAAATTGTGCTTGCTGGCCTTTATTTACTTTTTCCTGGTACAAGGTGAGTGCATCGATTGCCGACTCTCTTTTGAGCAGCTCAGCGAATTGCAGCTCTTCTTTTTGCGTATTAGTAAAGATAGCTTTCCCTACGTTTAATAACGCTTTTTGAGCAATAACGTCGTCTTCTTGTATAGCATTATCAAGCGCTAGCTTGTAGTTATCAAAGTGAATTTGTGAAGGCTGATAGACGTACGTGTCATCGACCTGTTTTAAATCGATAATTAACTGAGGAATACTATTGTTATCAACTTCGTTATAACGAGATTGCTCTAAAAGTAAATTAATTCGCGATGTAATATCAAAAATAATAGATTGTCTTTCTCTTAAAATACTTTCCAGTTGCACAGAAAGCTTTTCTGAATCTGGGTAGTATTCAAGTGCCTGAGTGTATACATCTATTGTTTCGTCGAAGTTCTTAAACTTATCACCACTATTATTTAGCTGATTAGCCATACCATCAAAGCTTTGCAAAACACTCTCTTGATTTACACGCAATAAGCCTTGCTTTAAAACTTCGTATTGCGGCGGTATTTCAGAAAGCTTATCGAGTATGCTTGGGCCATTCCACGACATCCACGTTTTTACTTGCTGATTTATAGCCTGAGCATTGTCTAATTTTGCTTCGAGCTGTTTTACATTGTTATCGTTAGATAAGTAATATTGCCCTGCTAATACTGTAGCAATCACTAAGCTTGCTACTAGTGCGATAGCTGGTTTGTAATTATGGTTTAATTTAGCAGTAATGGGGTCGAGTGAACTTAATCTATCAGAAGCGTTTAATGCAATTGCTTTATTTAAGCTACCCCACAACCATAATGGGCAGTTACTAGGGCGTTTGGCCGTGGCATCTTTTGCTAGCTTATCGGCTGCTACGCGGTTAAATGGATGTTTGCTGCTTAATAGTTCAAGGGCTATACATGCGTAAGAAAATACATCATCTTTAACTGATGCTTCTGCACCTTTAAGTTGCTCCGGGCTTGCATAGGTGGGGGTGTAACCACCTACAACTGCGGCATTTTGTTGGTTTTGAACAGCATAGGCATCTTCAATGGTTTTATGTTTCGCAATACCAAAATCAAGTACTTTTAAGTTGCCGTTAGAATCAAAAATAATATTCGATGGCTTTAAATCATTGTGGATAACACCGCGTGCATGCGCGTAAATCAGTGCATCAGCTAACTGCTCTAAAATCACTTTGGCTTTTTTAAACACCATGCCAGTGGGTTTATTTCTTTTTATTATTTGCTCAAGTGTTTCGCCTTCAACAAGCTCCATTGTTACATAGTGAAGATCGCCATCTGAACCTGCTGAATAGACTTTAACTATATTAGGGTGAGCTAACTGTTGTGTTTTAGTGGTTTCATCTTTTAGGAGAGTGATGGCCTCTTCTGAGTGTGAAAACTCTTCGAGTAACACCTTTATCGCCACAAACACTTCAGGGCGGCTTGGGCTTTCTAAAAATAAATCCCTTGCGCGATAGATATAACACATGCCGCCTTGGCCAATTAATTCTTCAACCAAGTAACGAGCAGATATTTTTTTGCCAATTAGATTGAGCTTATTTTTAGCTTGGGGTTTTTTGAGATTTGAATCAAGCGACGCTATCTGAGTTTTATCGTTAGAATTATTGATACCGCTCATTATAAATCCTTTTATTGTGTATATATAAATAATTGCAAAGGTGAATTTTTATCGTTTTTATCAATTCTCCCTTTGATAACGTCAGTATTTTTACAAAAAAAGATTACTTTAGCAATCTTTCTAGCGTAGAAGTTTCATACAAAATTAATTATGTCGCCTGTTTTAACTCACTTAAAATTTGTTTTTATTTTTAAACTTAAAAAATAACGTGCTTAAAAGCGCTGTAAAAGGCGTAAAAGGTACATTTATCGGTAATTTTTCACTTTATTTTGTTTGGGGTTAAGTTTGTTACAGTGTGCTGAAAAAGGAACATTCAAACGGTGATTTAATTATTGGATTTCATGTTTTTAGGTTTATTAGATTTATCATTGTCTTCAAATTTAAATATATGTGTATATTTTTATATATTAATTTCAATGTTGACAATAGTTTCGCTTCTACTTTATCCTAATAAAAATGTAGATTTATGGGACTAACTTATCAAATGGAACTGATACTAAATATAACTAGTTATCATAGACTCTCGCCTGAAATTGAAGCTTCTAAAACAACTAAACACTCTCTTATTTTTGGCCGCTCGGAAGCGTGCGATTGGCACTTGCCTGATCCTGAAAAAATAATTTCTAGCCGACACGGCCGTATTGAAAAAGAAGGTGATTCGTTTTACTTATACGATACCTCTACTAACGGAACGTTTGTTAATTTTGGCGTGTCTGCGCTTGGCCAAGGCAATAAACACCGTTTAGCGCACAGTGATGTGATTACTGTGGGGGACTTTCAAATTGAAGTCGAGTTAGCTGATTCTCAATCTACGACAGCATACACTGAAGCACGCCCAAATACGGATGACTTTGCACCAAGAAATAGTGCCCCGGCACCTGCAATAGATAATTTTTCTTCAAGTAACTTATTTTTAAATGAATCTATTTTAGATGAGTCAATGCCTGCTGTTTCAATGAAAGAAGAAAACATGGCACAGACTGATAATCAAATTCCTGAAAATTGGGATGAATTATCACATTTAATGAACCCTGATGTGTCAGTCTCACCGCAAAACCATTTTGATGATGTTGCAGTGGCAGAGCAACCCGTTAAAGTTGAGCCACAAAAAACACCAGAACCCGTTAAGCAGCCAGTAAAACAAACGCAAACACACGCTAGTACCGCAAGCGCTAATTCTGCTTTATCTGAGGCGTTTTTAAAAGGTTTAGGTGTTAAAACTGAGCTTCAAAATGCCCTTAATACACCAGAGTTGTGGTTTGAAATGGGGCAAAGTTTAAATTTACTATTAAACGAGCTGATGGAGTCATTACGACAACGAGCATTGGTAAAAAATCAATTACGTTTGAATCAAACCATGTTTCAAACAAAGCAAAATAACCCTATAAAATTTTCTGCTGATATTGATGATGTTATTCAGAATTTATTCATAAGAAATAGTGCAAGCTTCCTGTCGTCTCGTGAATCGATTAAAGAAAGTTTTACTGATACACGAAGACATGAACATGCTTTATTAGCAGGAGCTGATGGTGTACTTAAAGGGATTTTAGAGCAGGTTTCTCCCCAGCAGATCACCCAGCAAGTAAATGAAAACTCTAATGTATTAAAGATTATTCCAGGCCAGTCAGAAGCAAAATGTTGGAAGATATACCAAAGCCTTCATGAAGAGCTAGCGCATGATGTTAATGCGAAAGGCGCTATGGCGTTATCTGACGATTTTTTAAAGGCTTACAATGATAAAACTCAAGAAACGTTTTAGGAAGGAAAGTAAATAATGTCTAAACTTAAGCTCTTTTTTATGAGCATTAGCCTACTCTTTTTGACGGTTGGGTGTACCACCGTAAATAAAATAGTGCCGCCTTCAACTGATTTAATTATTAATGTTTCTAAAGATGTAAATCCAGACACATCAGAGAGACCGTCGCCAGTTGTTATGAAAATATTTGAACTTAGTTCACGAACTATTTTTGATACGCAGGACTTTTTTAGCTTATACGAAACGCCTGAAAAGCTACTGGGTCCAGATTTACTTAAAAAAGATGAGTTAGAGCTACAACCAAACTCAGTACAAAAATACAAAATGAGCCTTAACAGAAATACCCGTTATGTGGGTGTTGTTGTGGCCTATAGAGATATCGACCAAGCAAGGTGGAGAGCTGTTATTGAGGTTGACCCAACAGGCTATGACGATATAGATGTAAATGTTGAAGCAATTGCTACATACATGAGAGAGCGATAAAAAGGATTTGTAAAATGGGTGATAACACTCGTGTTGCGTGGACTGAAGGGATGTTCTTAAGGCCGCAACATTTTCAACAATCAGATAAGCATTTTTCTAACTTAATAAATCAATTATGCAAAGGGAATTTGTCTGATCCGTGGGGCATACTTGATATAAGTATAGACACACAATTATTGAGCTCAGGGCAGTTTGCTCTTGAGTCTTTAAGTGCTATCACGCCTGATTTACTCCCAATTGAAATGCCGCAATCAACCCCTTTACCTGAGCCATTAGTGGTTAATAAAGACGTGTATGATGAGGTGGTATACCTTGCCATCCCTGCATTGAAAAGCAGTGGTATTAATATTTCAGCGCTGGATGAAAATATCGTCACGCGCTATAAGCTAAATGATCTAACAGTTAGTGATGACTCTTTGGGAGCTCAATCTCAAGAGGTAATTCAAGTTGCTAAAATCTATAGCAAACTTGTGCTTTCATCAGATGATCACGCTGGTTATATTTTGCTACCTGTGGCGCGCATTATTGAAGTAAGCAGCGAAGGCAGCATTAAGCTTGACACTAAATACATACCAGCCTCTTTAAAAGTAGGTCAATGCAAGCCGTTACTTGGTTTAGTAAGAGAAATAGGCTCTATGATAAAACAGCGCGCAGAGAGTATTTCTGTGCGTTTATGTCAAGGTTATGCAGGGAGCACCTCTGTTGCTGACTTTATCATGCTGCAAACCCTTAATAAGTACGATGCTGTTTTTGACAATCTACTTAGCGTGAATAACCTCCACCCAAATGTATTTTATACCCGTCTTATTGAGCTTGCTGGCGAGCTATCTACTTTTAGTACTGCGAATAAAAGAGTACCAAAGCTGCCTAAGTACGATCATGAAAATTTGGGCAAAGTATTTTCTGAAGTAGTTAATTTCTTATATCAATCTTTAAGTCATGTTATTGAACAAACTGCGACAGAAATTAAATTAGAGCAAAGCAAGTTTGGTATTTCGTTTGGCGCACTAAAAGATAAATCTGTACTTAACTCGGCACAATTTGTTTTAGCAATCAAAGCAAGTGTACCGCACGAAGAGCTGCGCAAAATACTGCCCTCACAAATTAAGATCGGTAGTGTAGAAACCATACGTGACTTAGTTAATAACCAAATTCCTGGTATTACCATTAGTAACTTACCAACGGCACCGCGCCAAATCCCATACCATGCAGGTTTTCATTACTTTGAGTTAAACAAGCAGGGTGAACATTGGGAAAAACTTCGTTCAAGTGGTGGTATCGCTATCCACTTATCGGGCAATTACCCAGAGCTACAAATAAGCCTTTGGGCAATTAGAACCTAACTTTTAAAGGAAGAGTTTCAATGGACGAAACCATTATAAAACCTCGCCCTGGTAGACTAGGGCGTGACACTTCAAACACTCCTAATGTAGATAACGATGCTGATAAAACAGTGATGTCTGTTGAGCCTGTTGCCAGCAGTGTTGCTAATACGTCTAAAGTTTCAATTTTTAAAAACCCACTTTTAGAAGCGGCAACAGATTGCTTTTCAATTGTAATTTCGATTAGCCAAACTAAAGAGATGACAAATATTGCTGCTTTAAAGCATCGCTGTGTTGAGGCTGTAAAGCGCTTTGAAGTTGAAGTGCGTAACCAGGGGCTTTCTAAAGATGTCATTACCAACTCGCGTTATTGCTTGTGCGCGATTTTAGATGAATCAGTTTTAAATTCTAAATGGAGCTCAATGGAGTGGGCTGATGAGAGTTTACTATCGACGTTTCATAAAGAAACGTTTGGCGGTGAATATTTTTACACCCTGCTTGATAATGCACTAGCTCAACCTGAACAACACAAACAATTTATTGAGCTGCAGTACCATTGTTTAAACTTAGGCTTTAAAGGTAAATACAGGCTAGACAACGGTGGCGATACTAAAATAGAAGAATATCGCTCTCAAATGTATCACCTTTTAAATCAATTAGATGGCCCATTGAACAATAAACTTTCACCTAATTGGAAGCAGCGTGTTGCCGCTGGCGTAGAGCTTAGAAATCAAGTTCCGCTTTGGGTGATTTTTTCAGTGCTGGGCTTAGTGCTGTTAATGGTTTACTTATTTATCAACATGAAATTAAACGACGGCGTTACTTCACTTAACGATAAGCTGGCTGTTATTCATCCTATAGCGCAAAACGAAAGTGTAGATAAAAAAGATAAGCAACTATTAGTACTTGAGCAGTTACTGCAAACAGAAATTCAGATGGGGATTGTGACAGTAAAGAAAAACCTAGACCGCATAAGAATTTCAATAAACAGCGAAAGTCTATTTAATCAAGGCGATGCTAAATTATTACCGTCAATTCAACCCATTTTAGAAAAGCTAGCACTTAGTTTAGAAGGAACAAAAGGGCGTATTTTAATTACTGGGCATACCGACGATACGCCTATTCGGACTGATAAATACCCATCAAATTGGCACCTTTCTTTAGCCCGTGCAACGCAAGTTGCTAATTCTATGGCTAAAAGTACAAATCTAAGTGGCCGTTTATGGCCTGAAGGTAAAGGTGCTGCAGAGCCTATCGCCAGCAATTCAGATTCAGCTTCTCGGTCACTAAACCGACGAATTGAAATCGATTTATTATTTTAATGAGGCTGACATGAGTTTTTCACACAAAATAAAAAAAATTACTTACGTACTTACTTCTAAAACAGCCATGTTAATTATCGGCTTTTTGGCGTTATCTTTATTAATTTGGTTTGGCGGTCCGCTTATTGCGATTGCTGACTTTATCCCTTTAGAGAGTGTAGCAGCACGCCTGTTAACTATTTTGTTTGTTATTTTAGTGTTTGCTATCACCAAAATTTATAGCTTAACGCAACAAAGCAAACGCGATGAGAAAATGGCCGATGAACTAATTGAAAGCGATGAGTCGAACAGTAACGAGGTGAATGAAGAGATCACCACGTTAAAAAATCGCATGAATGAAGCCATCAACTTACTCAAAGATGTAAAGCTATTTAAAGGTAAAAATATATATCAATTACCTTGGTATATTATGATTGGCCCGCCTGGTGCCGGTAAAACAACGGTTATTAATAACTCAGGCTTAGACTATCCGTTAAAAGATAAGTTAGGTGTTGATTTAGTCCACGGTGTTGGTGGTACACGAAACTGTGATTGGTGGTTCACTAATAAAGCCGTACTTATCGATACCGCAGGGCGATACACTACACAAAGTAGCCACGCAAAACATGACTCACGCGCATGGGAGGGCTTTTTAGGGCTTTTACGCAAGTACCGCCCTCTACGCCCCATTAACGGTGTAATGATCAGCATGGGTATTTCTGAGCTCATGAGTCAAACTAAAACAGAGCGTAACCTACATGCCCGCGCAATTAAACAGCGCTTACAAGAGTTACAAAACCAGTTGGGTATGACTTTTCCGGTGTACGTTATTCTTTCTAAAGTTGACTTAATTGAAGGTTTTAGAGAGTTTTTTGGCGAGCTTACAGAAGAGGAATGCGAGCAAGTTTGGGGTGTTACTTTTGAGTTAGACCTAGATAAAGACACTCAAGTTGAAGCGTTTAATAAAGAGTTTCACGCATTAATTTCAAAACTGACAGAAATGCTTAATCGTAGGCTGATTAACGAGCGTAATGAAGAAATACGAGCCAAAATTTTCGAATTTCCGAGACAACTTCGTGTGCTGCAAGGTGTGGGCGATGCGTTTTTAAAAGAAATTTTTACCCCTAACGCTTATGAAGAACTCCCTATGTTTAGGGGCGTGTATTTGACCAGTGCAACTCAAGAAGGGAAGCCAGCTAGCTTTTTAAATGACGTAAACTCAGCAGATTCTAGTTATATAAATCAATCGAAAAGCTTCTTTATTAAAAATGTTTTAGAAGGTGTAATTTTCCCTGAGCAAAACCTAGCCAGCACTAACAAACATCACGATAAGCAAAACAAATGGCTCAGAGTAGGTAGTATTTCTTTAGCCAGTATTGCGGTAATTGGTTTTTCTATTTCGTGGTATTTTAGCTTTGCATGGAATAATAATTTAATGGCTGCTACAGATGAAGCCATTGAAACTTATCAGGAGCTAGATGCCGCCTCGTTTGATAGAAGCAACTTATTAGTATTAAACGACAGGCTCAATGCGCTAAGAAACTTACCAGCTAACAACCCTGCGTTAGTTGATGACGATGAATCTCAGTCAATTGGTTTTAATAAGCTTAATGAAATTAAACAGTCATCTACACAAGCCTATAACAGGTCTCTACAAACGTATTTAGAACCCTATATCGCAAATACGTTAATTAAAGAAATGGAAGCGCACCCAGAGCACCTTAGCTATTTATACGAGACGCTAAAGTGCTATTTAATGCTATTCCAACCTGAGTACTTTGAAAGTGAAGATATTTCGGCTTGGTTTAATGCATACCTAGAAAGAAATCTACCGGGTGATAAAAATGCGCTAACTCGCGGCCAGTTAATGAACCACATTGCTGCCTTACTAGAGCTTGGTGTGAGTCAAACCAAAATAGATAATCAAGCAGTGCGTATAGCTAGAGCTGAATTAACTAAGTTACCAATAGCCGAAAGAGCATACCAACGCCTACAAGCTGATTTTCTTGATAGCAGCATTCCGCCATTTAGATTAACAGACATTATTAGTTTTGAAAGTGCGCAAAAATTCACATTCAGAAACAATGGCGAGCTGACTCGAAGTATCCCTGGTTTATATACCTTCAACGGTTTTCACGGCATTTTTAATGTTGAAAAAAGTAAAATGCTTGGAAATTTGATGGCAAGCAGCTGGGTATATGGCGAGGAAGCATCGGGCACTTATGATATTTCTAAAGAAGAGATTGAAAAGAAATTAGAGCAGCGTTATTTCCAAGATTATGTCTTCTTTTGGCAGTCATTTATCGACGATTTAAGCCTTAATCAGTACAGCTCACCTGCTGAGGGTGTGAATATTACTGATGTACTTGCTGGCTCAGAAGCACCGATTAAAAACATTATTATGGCTGTGCAAAAAAATGTGCAACTAACCAAATTGCCGGTGTCAGAGAATCAAAAAGCAGCGGGTAAAGTTGCCGCTAATGCCGCTGAAATTGCAATGCAAACTAAAGCTAACAGAATTAAACGTTTTTTACCTGACGAAGCGCCTAAGTTTGACATTAAACTGCCAGGTTATCAGGTTGAAGAAGCGTTTGAAGATGTTATAAATATTGATGCTCAGCAATTAGATAACATTCAGAAAAACCTCAGAGAGCTTAATGTATATCTAACTAAGCTTGATAGAGGTGATCAGTTAAAGTCATCAATAAAAGATCAAATCAGTGGAAAAAGTAAACCAAGTTTCATTCGCCAGCTTGAGTTCCAAAGCCGTGATCTACCTTACCCATTTAATAGCTGGTTATTAGATATAAGCAGAGATACCAGTAATATCACTAAAAATAGCGCTAACAGACACTTAAATGAGATTTGGAAAAGCCAAGTTTTACGTGAGTACAACGCAGCTATTGTGGGCCGATACCCTTTCTCTCCTTATGCACAAAAAGAAGTGAATATGAAAGACTTTACACGCTTCTTTGGACCAGATGGCACTATTGATAGCTTCTTCACTAACTATGTAGCGCCAAGTGTGGATATGAGTTCGAGTCCGTGGAAGTTTGAAAAAGACATTGGCATAAGCGCTGATACTTTAGCCATGTTTGAACTAGCCCATCAAATTCAAACGGTATTCTTCGATGGTGGAAGTGCAACACCTAGAATTGAGTTTGGATTAAGAACCGTTGAATTAGATCAAACTGTCTCTAAATTTAGAGTGGAAATAGATGGCCAGTCCATGTCATATCGTCATGGCCCAATCAAAATTACTAACTTTGTATGGCCAGGTTCATCAGGGCAAAGTACCACAAGAATTGAGTTTACGCCGCCAAGTGGTGGCCGCCCAATTAATACGACTTACCAAGGTGAATGGTCGCTTTATCGCATGCTAGATGAGCTAAGCGCTAAAAGAGCTAAAACACGTGAGGATTTAGAGTTACATTTTTCTCTCATGGGTAACAACGCAAAAGTTGAGCTATTGCCAAAATCAATTAGGCATCCATTTTGGAATAAAAGTGTAGAGAAGTTTTCATGTCCGACCCGATTATAAATATAGGCTACCTCGGCAAAGTCCCTAGCTTGGGGGACTTTGTTCAAGACAGCGTTTCGAAAGAATTTTCAGAGCACTGGGAGCAATGGCTGCAAGCAGCTATTGCTGTAAGCAAGGAACAGTTAGGCGACAATTGGCAAGATAACTACCTAACAGGTCCTGTATGGCATTTTGCTTTATCGCCAAATATTGTTGGCGATAAAGGCGTAATGGGAACCCTATTACCGAGTATGGATGCAGTAGGGCGCCATTACCCATTTACAGTGGCCAGTACATTAGAAGTTGCGCCGATAGAAGTATTAAATTCGGGCGTTTTCTCCTTAGAGTACGAAGACACAGTACTTAAAGTGCTCGATAGCGCTGTTGACCTTTTTACTTGGCGAAAAGATGTTGCTAAATCGATAAGCACCCTTATAGCGCCTAAAAAGCAGCTTAGTATTTCTCCCTCTAGCGACAAAAATAAAGAAGGTGAAGCATTTGAGTTCTCAGGTGATGAGCTATCAAGTGATGTTTTAAAAGACGCCCTACATGCACTTTTATATAAAAAGCATGGTGATTATAGTGTTTGGTGGACACACGGTTCATGCAATATAAAGCCTATGATGCTTGTTACTTCAGGACTACCGCCTGTTAACCAAGTTGCTGCTATGTTAGATGGCCGATGGAAACATTGGGAATGGAATTACACACAGGTAAAAAATAGTGATTAGCAATTTAAGTACAAGTTACGCAATAACTCATCGCGGTGCAGTTAGGCAATTAAATGAAGACTCTCATGTTGAAATTAATAGCCATAACTTATGGGTAGTAGCTGATGGAATGGGTGGACATGAAGCGGGTGAAGTTGCAAGCCAACTAGTCGTAGATGTTATTAGAGCAAAAGTTGAAGAAAAGACACTAGCTACGCTTAGCGTTTCTCATATTGTTTCAGCTATTGAAGATGCAAATCGCCAATTAAATGATTACAGCGCTCAGTACTTAGGAAGTAAAACGGCGGGCAGCACAGTAACCGCCTTATTTATAAAAGATAATCAATATTACGTTTTGTGGGTAGGTGACAGCCGGGCATACATGTTGCGAAATGGCCGATTACAGCAAGTATCGCGGGATCATAGCCAAGTAAATGACCTTATCGATGAGGGCGTAATTTCAGTCGAGGAAGCAAAAACGCATCCTCTTTCGAATGTGATTACCCGTGCAGTGGGCGTTACAGACGAAGTTAAAGTAGATGTAGTACAAGGTGAAGTAAATACTAATGATATTTTCTTGCTTTGTTCAGATGGCTTAACAGGCGAATTGTCTGATGAAGAAATATGTTTGTCATTAGAACCTAATAGTATTATTGATTCAGGTATGGCGCTAATGCATTCTTCTTTAGTAAGAGGTGCACGCGATAATGTTACCTGTATTATAATTAAATATGGCCATGAAAATTTTAGTAGCAAATCGGAAACATACAAAATTCAAGATGAAGCTACAATTCCACTTTTTACTAAATAATTATTTATTACTAATTATATAACTTTAAGTGTTAATTTATTTATATTGAAAGTTTATTGTTTATATATTTGCAATTGTTTTGGTTTAAACACAATTGTAACTAGGCTTGTATTTTAATATAAAGAATGTAATATGAAATCCGCTCCGCTTTATTGGAGTTTTATGGATAATTATTAGGACGACGGAATGTTTGTATTTGAAGAGTATATTTCCCCTATTTCTGAAACTGAGATCGCAGGTTTAGACCCTCGCTCGGATGTTTCTCCTACGTCGACTTATTACGCCTTAAAAGATTTAAGAAACCAACTTCGTGCCGCTGAAAGAAACGCGTTAGTAGACGAAGAAGGTATTTCATCACTTGCTCGCGACTGGTTACCTTTATTAGAGCAATGCAGTAGCGCAATTAAATCACAAAGCAAAGACATTGAGTATTTAGCGTGGTTTATTGAAGCTTTATGCCGAATTCACGGTTTTAAAGGGCTTGCTTTTGGCTTTAAAGTGGCCAGCCACTTATTAGATAATTATTTCGACGCGCTATACCCTACCCTCGATGCAGACGATGAAATTTCAGACAAAGTATCGGCTCTTGGCGGATTAAATGGCTCCGCAGGTGAGGGGACTCTTATTATCCCCATCAAAAGCATACTGTTAACTGACAGTGTTAGCTTAGACCCTTTTACATTTTGGGAATATCAGCAAGGTTATGATATTTCAAGGTTAAATGATGAGAAAAGAGAGAAAAAGCTAGCACAAGGCGCGGTCGATTTTGAATTAATCGAAAAAAGCGCTGCAGAAACAAGCACTGAATTTTTTGTCAACTTAAAGCAAGATATAGAAGAGGCAATTACTGAGTTTGCCCAGCTTAGCGATGTGATGGATAAAGTGACTGGGCAGCCGCAACCTACCTCAAATATTAAACAAGCGCTTGAAGTAAGTTTGGCAGCCGTTAACCACATTGCAGCGGATAAACTTGTTGCAGCTGAACAGGCTCTCATCTCTGAGCAAACGCAAGAGCAACTCACTCAAAACGATGAAGATCAAGATGCTGTTGAAGCGCCTAAAAAGGCCATTAACCAAGCAATTGATTCTCGTGAGAATGCGATAAATAAGCTTAAAGAAATAGCGGCGTTTTTTAGAAAAACCGAACCGCATTCTCCAATGTCATACACGATAGAACAAGTGATTCGATGGAGCGAATTATCGCTGCCTGAATTATTAAATGAATTAATAACAGATAGTGATGCTAGGACCGGGTACTTTAAGTTGTCTGGCATTAAGATCAGCGAAACTGAAACATAAGTAAAAGGAGTTCTCTATGAGTATCCATGATAAATTAAAACGAGTACGTAAGCCTCGCGTTCACATCACTTATGATGTTGAAACTGAAGGGACTGCGGTAAAAAAAGAATTACCATTTGTTGTTGGTGTAATGGGTGATTTTTCAGGTGATAACACTGAAGCATTAAAACCATTAAAAGACAGACGCTTTATTCAAATTGACCGCGAAAACTTTAACGATGTTTTAAAACGCATGAGCCCTTCATTAAAACTTGTTGTAGAAAATACACTGAGCGATGATGACTCTGAGTTTGAAGTTAACCTTAGCTTTAAATCAATCGATGACTTTGAGCCTGCAGCAGTTGTTAATCAGGTAGAACCATTACGTAAGCTAATGGAAACACGTAATAAATTACGCGATTTAATGACTAAGATTGACCGTTCAGAAGAGCTTGAAAATGTTTTAGAAGAAGTATTAAGCAATACTTCAAGCCTTGATTCTATTGCTAAGGAACTTAAGCTAGAGGAGACTGAAAAATGAGTGCAGAGCAACTAAGTACTGAATTAGAGTCAACAGCTGAGGCAAGCTCATCGTTATTAGAGCAAGCAATTGGCGCCACTAAGCAAACTGATGCAAGTCGTGCAGAAGAACTACTTAAAACATTAACTGAAGAGGCATTAAAAGGCACAGTTCAATGGAATAAAAACATGACTGTGACGTTTAATGAAGCAATTCAATTAATCGATCAGAAAATCTCAAAGCAGCTTAGTGTTGTTATGCACAGCGAAGAGTTTCAAAAGTTAGAAGGTTCTTGGCGTGGTTTGCACCACCTTGTAATGAATTCTGAAACCAGCTCAACGCTTAAAATTCGTGTTTTAAACATGAAGAAAAAAGAACTACATAAAGATTTAAGCAAAGCAGTTGAGTTTGACCAAAGCCAAACATTTAAAAAGATTTACGAGTCTGAATTTGGTACTCCTGGTGGCGAACCTTATGGCACAATTGTGGGTGACTTTGAATTTACTAACCACCCAGAAGATGTGGAAACGTTAAGCCTAATGTCGAATGTGGCAGCAGCTGGTTTCTGTCCATTTATTGCCGCTTCTTCACCGTCTTTATTCGGGTTTGATAACTGGGAAGAGTTGACTAAACCTCGTGATTTAGAAAAAGTGTTTGAATCATTAGAGTACACAAAATGGCGCTCGTTTAGAGACAGCGATGATTCACGTTTTGTATCGCTAACTATGCCTCGCTTCTTATCACGTTTACCTTACGGTGCAGCTTCTAAACCTGTAGAAGAGTTTAACTATGAAGAGTTTGAAGTTGAACCAAAAGCAGGCCGTTCAGTAAGCACTGATAATAGCGACTACTGCTGGAGTAATGCAGCTTACGCAATGGCCACTAATATGACCAAAGCGTTTTCGCAATACGGTTTTTGTACTGCGATACGTGGTGCTGAAGGTGGCGGTAAAGTTGAAGGCTTACCAACGCATATTTTCACAAGTGATGATGGCGATCCGGATCTTAAATGCCCAACAGAAATTGGCATAACAGACCGTCGTGAAGCTGAGCTAAGTAAACTTGGTTTCTTACCTCTGTGTCATTACAAAAACACCGATTACGCTGTTTTCTTTGGTGGCCAAAGCTGTCAAAAACCACAAATATATTCAACGCCTGATGCAACAGCTAATGCTGCAATTTCAGCTCGCTTACCTTACTTAATGGCGACGTCTCGTTTTGCACATTACTTAAAAGTGATGGCGCGCGATAAAATTGGTAGCTTTATGGAAGCGGAAGATGTTGAGTCATGGTTAAACCGTTGGATTCTATCGTATGTAAATGCGACCGAGGGTGGTGGCCAAGATATTAGAGCACGTTACCCATTAGCCGATGCAAAAGTATCAGTTAAAGAAATACCAGGTCAGCCAGGCGCTTATAACGCAGTGGCATGGTTACGACCTTGGCTACAAATGGAAGAGCTTACCTCTTCATTACGTCTTGTAGCTAAAATTCCAGAGATTGGTTAATTAACTAGTCTTTAGCGTTAAGGATAATGCAGTAAAATGAATCACGAAGAGTTTTCATTTATAAATCAAGACTACGCTTTTCACCAAAAGTCGCAGTCTAGAATTAGCGATAATGATGCTTTGCTTGATAGGTTTTTGAACGAAAAAAACTTAGACAAGGCACTGTTATTGTGGCTTGAAGGCTCTTCTGATTCACCTATCTCTTGGACAAAAGAATCGCTTGGTCCTTATTTACAACGAATTATTGTTGAACTTGATCAGCTAATTTCTCAACAGCTAAATAGCATTATTCATGCTACACGATTTCAAAAGTTAGAAGCCAGCTGGCGTAATTTATGGTGGTTAACCCTCCAAACAGAGCAATACGACAAAGAAAATAAAGTAAAAATAAAAGTATTAAACTGTGATTGGGCAACCCTCTCTAAAGATGTAAACAAAGCGATAGATTTCGACCAAAGTTACTTTTTTCAGTTACTCTATCAAAGTGAATTTGATAGTGCCGGTGGCGAGCCTTTTGGTGTAGTAATTGGCGATTACGAAATTAGTAATATGTCATCTAATGGCACTATTTATAACGATATTGATACTATTAAAGAAATCTCGCGCACTGCAGCTGCTGCATTCTCACCATTTATATGTTCAGCGTCTCCAAACCTTTTTGGCGCAGATAACTTTTCTGACCTAGGGTACTACGCAGATTTATTCAATCAATTTGAGCAACCTGAATATGTAAAATGGCAAAGCTTTAGATCAATGGAAGAGGCACGCTTTGTTGGTTTAACGTTACCGCACGTTTTAGTTAGAGCACCCTACAGTAACGATGGTAAACGCCATCAAGACTTTTATTTTAAAGAACAAATAAAAAACCCCGAAACAGATATGTTATGGGGTAATGCTGCGTTTCAGTTTGTATCAACAATAATTAGGGCTTACTGTGATAGCGGATGGTTTGGGCACATTAGAGGGATAGAGCCTGGTAAAGTGTCAAAAGGGCTAGTCACAGGGCTTGCAAAAGATAGCTTTGCAAACGATATCTACCAAAAAGAAGCTAAACCGCCATTGGATTTATTAGTAACAAGTAAATTTGAAAAGCAGTTCTCTGAACTTGGATTTATTCCAACGTCATCAGTGACTAATACTGAACATATTGTTTTTTATAGTAATGCATCGGTACAAAAAGCAAAAAATTACGAATCCAGTGCAGCTAATATAAATGCACGCCTTTCATCTATGTTGCAATACATTTTATGCGTATCTCGCTTTGCACATTATTTAAAAATACTTGCCCGCGATAGAGTCGGTTCATACATAAATGCGCATGCGTGCGAGCGCGACTTACAGTCGTGGATCAATAATTATACAACGGCGTCAGACTCAGCATCTGAGCAAATCAGAAGTAAATATCCACTGAGTAATGCGCGTATAAAAGTAAGTGAAAACAAAGCAAATCCAGGTCACTTTTTTTCTGTTTTACAACTACAACCCCATTTTCAATTAGATCAAATGGTCTCGAGCATTAAATTAATAACAGAGCTCAGTCCTCACCACAAAATAAAGGAATAACCATGAAGAAAATACATAGCTTGATTCGCGAGGGAAAACTAACTGAAGCACTATCTTTGTGTGCTACAGAGCTTCAAGACGAGCCTTTAAATTTTGATATAAGAAGTATCTATTCAGAATTACTTTGCATAAATGGTGATCTAGAAAAAGCAGACAAACAACTCGACTTTATGGTTCAAAAAAATCCTGAGTTTGCTGTAGGTGCTGTAAATCTTAGACATTTGATCCGTGCTCAGCAATCACGAATAGACTTTTACCAAGGTAAAGGGATCCCTAAATTATTTCATGATGCTGATGAGATAGACACGCTGTTTTTAAAAATGCATGTGGCATTGCTAGAGGGCGAAATAGACGAAGCTGCTGAGCTTTCTGCGCAAATGGAAACGTTAAGAGTTACAACGTTAAGTGATGCAGAGTCTGTGGCACGCGATTTGGACGATACATTAAACCCTTATTTAGAAGTACTAGGCACAAATGGCGAATTTTACTTGGCAAATTTTGATGAAATTGAATCGATAAAAGTAGAGCCTGTAAGTTCAGTATTAGAAAGCATTTGGCTACGCGTTGAAATAACGATTAAAGAAGGCCCTTCAGGCACTGCACATTTACCGCTTGTCTATGCCAATGCTGAATCGGATCTTGAAAAATTAGGTCAGGTTTCGGACTGGGTTGAACTCAAAGATGAATTCATTATTGGTAAAGGCATGAAAATGCTGTTTGTAAATGATGAAGCCATCACAATTCCTAATTTAAAAATTAATGCTGTAGAAGCAGCATAATTTATATTTGAACAATAATGATAGAACATAAGCAGCAGCTTCAAGCATCTATTTTAGATAGGCTCATTGATGATGAGCCTGACTTTCAAGATGCACCATCGCGTACCGAAGGGATCACTATAAGTGAGCTACGTAAAAATGTGCGCAGAGATATAGAAGCACTGCTTAACGCCCGAATTCAATGGCATACGTGGCCTACACAATATAGTGAGCTTGCTACATCGTGTTTATCGTACGGTTTACCCGATTTTTCAAGTATGTCGGTCAGTTCTCACGAAGGTCGAGCACTGCTATGCGAGACAGTTAGAAACACTATTTTAAAATTTGAGCCACGATTTTTAGAAGTTGAAGTATTTACTGATGAAGAAGTACCGGTTAATCGCGTTTTAAACTTGCGTATTAATGCGCTTTTATACGCTGATCCTGAGCCAGAATTTATAAGCTTTGATTCTGAGGTAGAGCCCGTAAATTTAGGTATGAAGATTATTGAGGCATCATTATGAACGATGAATTATTAAAATATTACAATCGTGAATTAGCATTTGTGCGTCATTTAGGTAAAGACTTTGCTGAGAAATACCCAAAAGTAGCTGGGCGTTTAAAGCTTAGTGAAGATCATGTTGAAGACCCTCATGTATCACGGCTTATTGAATCGTTTGCATTTTTAACAGCCAATATTAGACAAAAGCTAGATGACAGTTTTCCTGAATTAACGGATGCTTTATTAGGGCAGATGCTACCAGATTATCAGGCACCTATCCCTTCTATGTCGATTGTAAAATTAGAAGCCGAAAACCTTTCAACCGCGGGTGTTGTCATCCCAAGAGCAAGTGAAGTTGAAACTAACGTTGATTCTATGAAGCAATGTAAGTTTCAAACCTGTTACGAAACCTACCTTTGGCCCATTGAAATTACTAAAGCCCAGTTTGATAACAGCCCTTTTGTAGCGCCTAAGCCGCGTTGGCATGAAAAGGCAAAGTCTATATTTAAGTTAGAGCTAACCGGTGAATACAAGGGCGTTTCGCTTGCAGAAACTGGTTTAGAAAAACTTCGCGTATATATAAACGGGCAGTGGCACCATACTCTTAAAGTGTATGAACTGTTATTTAAACACAGCATTGGTATAGCCATAGATAATGGCGAAGAAGGCATTAAATACCTATCAAAAAACCAATTAAAAGCGGTCGGGTTTGAAACACACGAAGCGGTTGTGCCTTACTCTCAGCGCTCTGCTGCCGGTTATCGTTTATTGGTTGAAAACTTTACTTTTCCTGAGAAGTTTCGTTTTTTTGAACTTGAAGGTATACGCGGCGCACTACCTAAAAACGCCAACAAATGTGATATCTATATATACCTTGATACTGAGTCAAGTGAGCTTGAGAAACAGGTTGATGAGGATATGTTTTTACTCGGGTGCACGCCAATAATTAACTTATTTGAACAAGAACTTGAGCCAATTCGCCCTGAGATAAGTGAATACGAGTATCAACTTGCACCGCGTTATATGGACTCAGAAATTTCTGAAGTGATTGGTATTTCAGAGGTTATAGCGTTTGATCACAAAGGTAATAAACAAGTCGTTGCGCCATTTTATGGTCAAACTCATCCAAATTATCAAGGTCACGAAGACCTATTTTGGCATATAAGAAGAGAAACAGCGTCGTGGGCGGGCGGTTATGTAGAGTCTGGCACCGAGACATTTATGTCATTGGTAGATGCCAAATTTGAAAACAGCGCTATGGAATATGGTGAAGGTAACTCTGTACTCACTGTACGCGCACATTGTAGCAACCGTAATTTACCTGCGAGTATGCCATTTGGCGACGATGAGCTTGGATTACTAATGCCAGAGCGCGGCGATGTAATTAAAAAAATTCGTTGTTTAGCGCCTTTTACACATGCAGTTAGACCCGTATTAGCCGATGCAACGCGCTGGCAGCTTGTTAATCATTTAACACTCGATACGTTTAGCGGTGAAGATGCGTGTAATAAATTAAAAGAAGTACTTCGTCTGTATGACTTTAGAGCATCGCCTCAAACCAAAGGGCTAATAGATAATATATATCGCGTTAGTATTGAGCCTGCAACCGCGCGTGTTATTCAAAAAGGCAGGGTAAGTTTTGTAACTGGCAGCGAGATAGAAATTACTTTTGCTAACGATGATTTTTCGGGCAGTGGCATGTTCTTTTTTGCCGCAGTGTTGGATCATTTCTTTGCTCAGTTTGCCGCTATAAATAGTTACACACGTTTGAGCTTGCGTTTAAAAGAGCAAGAGCAAATATATTATCAGTGGCCTGCGCGCGTAGGTGATAGACCACTACTATGATAAAGCAACTGATTGCCCAAGCTTCTCAAGTCGATTTTTATAAAGCGGTTTTCATTATTGAAAACCAGCTTAAAAAGCGTGGCTTAGATTATCGCCACGTCGGTTACGATAGCAACCCAAAGCAAGAACTAATAAAATTTACGGCCACACAAAAGTTTGGCTACCCGGGAAATGCAATTACTAAGCTAGAAGAAACTGGCTTTGAAGATGGCCTGCACAAGGTCAATATGCAGGTTTCATTTATGGGGTTAACTGGCTGCTCTGGTGCATTACCGCAATTTTATAGTGAACTGGTTATGCAAAGGCTGCGCTATAAAGACACGACCATGCGCGATTTTTACGACATGTTTAATCATCGTCTGATCTCTTTGTATTACCGAGCTTGGAAAAAATATAAGCCTTCATTAAACCATGTAAACAATGACAAAAATAAAGACCCATATACCAAAATATTGGGGCTATTAAGTGGTGGCTATAATGAGCATCAGTTGCATTTTTCGGGTTTGTACAGTCGAAAAATTCGTAACGCATTTGATTTACAAAGTGTGCTTAGCTCATACCTAGGTTGCGAAGTAAAAATAAAACAAATGGTTGGTCAATGGCATGAACTTCACCAACAAGAGCAAACACGCCTTGCAAGCCAAGTATTATTTGAAGGTCAGCATGCGCAGCTAGGTGTAGATACCATGCTAGGTAAAAAGGTTTGGGATGTCTCTTCTAATATTGAAGTGCATATACAATCAAACGATCCAAAAAAAGCAAAACTTCTTTTACCCAAAGGGGCTTTGTTTGAACTCGCAAACAAAATTACTAAAGACTACGTTGGAAACTCAATTCAGTTCCGCTTAGTTATTGAAACTGACTTTCAGCATTTAGGCGCCGCTCAGCTGGCTAAGAATGACTGCCAATTAGGCGCAAATTCTTTTTTAGCGGTACAAAATAACAAATCAAAATCTAACCCTACTAAGTTATCGTTTAAGGGATAATTAAAATTAAAAGGAACACTGTATGTCTTCGATGACACTCAATAAATTAGTTGAAAAACTAAGCCCTGATTGCAGAAAAAGCCTAGAGGCGGCGGTTGCAATTTGTAATAGCAGAAGCCACTTTACAGTGGAGCTTGAACATTGGTTACTTGCCATGATTGAGCAGCAACTAGATGATGTTAGACTTATTTTTGGCTCTTTTGACATTGATATTGAAAAAGTAAAACAAGACTTAAATCAATCTTTAGAAGCGTTTAAAACCGGTAGTGAGTCATCACCTAGTTTATCTGTACATGTTACTAGCTTATTAAAGCAATCTTGGTTAAGTACCAGTATTGAGTTTACAGATAATCAAATTCGCAGTGCCTACGTTATTTATACGCTTGTAAAAGACGATACCTTATCGAGCTTAGTAACCCGTTGCAGTAAGTTATTTAATAAAATAGAGCCAGGGCAGTTGCTTCATGCGTGGCCAGAAATAGTTGCTCAATCGCAAGAGCGTAATCATTCAGTACAAAACACGGCTAGCCAATCGGCTACAAACCCTAAAACCCCGAGCCTTGACCAATTTACTGTTGATTTAACTGCTCAAGCAAAAGCCGGAAAAATAGATCCTATTTTAGGACGCGACTTCGAAATTCGCCAGATGGTTGATATTTTGACCAGACGCCGTCAAAACAACCCTATTTTAACCGGTGAAGCGGGTGTAGGTAAAACAGCCGTAGTTGAAGGCTTAGCTTTAAGAATTGCACAAAAAGATGTACCGGCCGTGCTGCAGAATGTAAAAATTCACAGCTTAGATTTAGCACTATTACAAGCTGGCGCAGGTATGAAAGGCGAGTTTGAAAATCGTCTTAAATCATTAATTAACGAAGTAAAAAATTCAGTTAACCCGGTTATTTTATTTATTGATGAAGCTCATACAATGATTGGTAGCGGTGGAGCCGCAGGCCAAAACGATGCTGCTAACTTATTAAAACCAGCACTTGCTCGCGGCGAACTTAGAACCATTGCTGCTACAACGTGGGCTGAATATAAAAAGTTTTTTGAAAAAGATGCAGCTCTAACACGCCGCTTCCAAGTGGTAAAAGTAGAAGAGCCAACGCCAGAAAAAGCAGTGGCTATGTTACGTGGTTTAGTGCCCGTAATGGAAAAACACCACAAAGTATTTATTTCTGAACAAGCACTCGAAAGTGCAGTGCACTTATCGCATCGCTATATTACGGCAAGGCAACTACCCGATAAAGCGGTGGCATTATTAGATACTGCCTGTGCGCGGGTGGCAATGAGCCAAGCATCTACACCAAACACTATAGAGCAACTTGTAAATCGATTAAGCGAAATAGAAACACAAGTGCAGATGCTACACCGTGAACAAAAAACAGGTTTAGATCATTCAGTGCAACTAGATACACTTAAAACTGAACTTGTAACTATTGAAGAGCAGTTAGCGCCGTTAACTGAGCAGTTTAAAGTAGAAAAAGAAATTGTAGCTGAGCTTAATCAGGCACTCGAGTCTATTAACTCAGAACAAGAAAATTCATCAGATGAAATTTTAGCCAATCTTAAGCAGAGTAAAGAAAAGTTAACTGCTTTTGAACATAATATGGTTCATTGGCAAGTGGATGAAGAGCTTATTGCACAGGTTATATCAGATTGGACTGGCATACCTGTAGGTAAAATGCACGAAGATGAAATACATGGCATTTTAAACCTTGCACAGCAAATGAAAAAACGTGTTGTAGGGCAGGACCATGGGTTAGATTTAATCGCTAAGGTAGTGCAAACATCTCGCGCCCAACTAGCAGATGAAAGCCGACCTAACGGTATTTTTATGTTGGCAGGTCCAAGTGGTGTAGGTAAAACCGAGACTGCACTTTCGCTTGCACAAGAAGTGTATGGCAGTGAAGAAAATGTCACCATTATTAATATGTCTGAGTTCAAAGAAGAGCACAAAGTATCACTACTGCTTGGTTCACCTCCTGGGTATGTAGGTTATGGCGAAGGTGGCATATTAACCGAAGCCGTAAGAAGAAAACCGTACAGCGTAGTGTTGCTCGATGAAATGGAAAAAGCTCACCCTGGTGTACAAGATATTTTCTATCAAGTGTTTGATAAAGGTACAATTAAAGACGGTGAAGGCCGTGATATCGACTTCAAAAATACAATCATTATTATGACCTCTAATGTGGGAACTGATACCACCATGAGCTTATTTGAAGACGAAGAAAGTAAACCTAGTATCAAAGGTTTATTAAAAGCATTACAAGATGATTTACTCGCATCATTTAAACCTGCTTTTTTAGGGCGTATTAATGTAATACCTTACATTCCACTAAGTGACGATATTCTTACAGAAATTGCATCACTACAAATTGATAAAATAATTAAACGCGTTAATAAGCATTACGATGCTGAGCTTAAATATGAAAATGACGTAATAGAATATATTATTGATAATTGTCAAAATGCAGGGTCCGGTGCTAGGAACATTCATACCATTTTGCAAAATAAATTATTGCCTTTGTTGTCGGAAGTTTTACTTTCTAGCATGATTGATGACAAAAAAATAAATAGTATATCGCTATCAGTTAAAGATAATGAATTTAATATTGAGTTAAATTAAAGTTTATTTAATTTAACTTAGTATTAAGGTTGTTTCTTTATTTTTAGGGTATTATAATTTTGGTGCCTTAAATCACTACATGGAATTTTGAGACATTGTCTTCATCTAAGGAAAGGAATCTGAAGGCCTTTTCATTGCTGTATTAAAGATAATGATTTCAAAGGAATTTTTGGGAAACCAAAGTAAATAATCCAGTCTAAATGGATAACATTGTTTAATTAAAAGGAGCATTATCAAATGCAAGCAAATACATATTTAAAATACGGTTCAATCAAAGGCGAAACTACAGCTGAATCTTTCAAAGATTTAATCACAGTATTATCTTTAGATTGGAACGTAAGCCGTGAAATTAGCGCAGCAACTGGTACAGCAATGGACCGTGAGTCTAGCTCTACTCGTCTTGGCGACGTTACTATCACTAAACTTCAAGATAAAGCATCTCCGGATCTTTTCAAAGAAGCGACAATTGGTAAAGGCTTACCAGCTATTTTCCATATCACTAAACAAGGTGATAAAGTTGAAGAAATCATGAAAATCGAACTTACAGATGCGATGATTTCTAGCTATTCAGTGTCAGTACAAAACGATCGTCCTATTGAAACAATCACTATCAGCTACACAGAAATGATGATGACTGTTACTCCAACAGACGACAAAAATAACATTACTGCTCCACTTGTATACGGTTACAGCGGTGTTAAAGGTCAACAAATGTAATATTTGTTATCTTATAATGGCTCTGAGCTTTTGCTCAGAGCTTTTTTTGATCTTTAGGATGGGAAAGGCAAGGAATGCAAGCAGCAACACAAAATAACAACGTAATTCAGATTAGCACCCCTGCTGGTAAAGATGCCCTCTATTTAACTCGTTTTGTTGCCCAAGAGGCAATGTCAGACTTATTTGTTATGTCTGCCAATATGTACACAATTGGCAAGCAAATAGCACATGAAGATTTGGTTGGAAAGCCAGTATCTATTAAGGTAAAAAATGCACAAGGCGGCGGTGAGCGTTACTATCATGGAATAGTAAGCCATTTGGTTTCAAACGGCAGCCGTACAGCTGATGTAGAAGAACAAAAAAACTATATAGATTACCAAGCAACTATCGTCCCGTTTGCAGCATCTATGCGCAACCGTAAAAACAGCCGAATATTCCAAAAGAAAACAATTAAAGAAATATTTGCTGACCTATTTGGCCAACACAATGTTGCCTTTAGCGATAAAACCAGCAAAACATACCCTAAATACGAGTACTGTGTTCAGTACCAAGAGTCAGACTTTGACTTTATTCAACGATTGCTTCAACAAGAAGGTATTTTTTACTTTTTTGAGCATACCAACAGCAACCATACCTTGGTATTAGCTGATGACATTACCGCTTATGAAGTGTGCGACGAAGCAAAGGTAGTTTACTCAACTGGCCATTTAAGCGAATCTCATGTATCACGTTGGCAGGGCGGTTTAAGTATTGCGCCAGGCAGCTTTAAACGCGTTGGTTACGATTTTAAACAGCCATCACGTTACCCAGATGGTGAGCAAGCTAATCCAGAGTTACCGACTCAATCAGTATCAGAAATTTTTGAATACACGGGCGAGCAAGAATGCCACCCGCGCGCAGCTAATTTAGCATCTGTTCAGCTTGAGTCATTACAGCGAGACATGAAGCTTTCTAGTGGTCGTAGTGATTGTCGTTCATTTACAGTGGGTAAACTCTTTAGCTTTAAAAAGCACGAAGACCCACGTCTTGAAGGTAAAACATTTGTTATTACCTCTATGATGACGTCAATAACGGTGCCTAATCAGTCTGGCTCTCAGCAGTCGTCAGTAGAAGAAGTCTACTCAAACCATTTTGAATGCGTACCCAAAGATATACCCTACAGAGCGCAAATAAATAAGAAAAAACCAGTTATAAACGGTGTGCAAACGGCAATCGTAACTGGCGACAGCGCCGATGAAATAATGATTGACCAATATGGTCGCGTAAAAGTGCAATTTGACTGGGACCGAGAAGGTAAAAAAGATTCAAAAAGCTCGTGTTGGATCCGTGTTGCGCAAAACTGGGCAGGTAAAAAGTGGGGAGCGTTTTTCTTCCCTCGGGTAGGCCAAGAAGTACTTGTAGACTTTATAAATGGCGACCCAGACCAACCAATTATTAGCGGAGCAGTGTACAACGCAGATTTAATGCCTCCGTATGCACTACCTGGCGAAAAAACACAAAGTGGTATTAAAACACGCTCTACCAAAGAAGGCGGAGCCGATAACTTTAATGAGCTAAGGTTTGAGGATAAAAAAGGCAGCGAGCTGGTTTATATTCAAGCAGAAAAAGATAAGCAGCTTTACGTAAAAAATGACCAAAACGACAAAACAGATCACGACCATAATATTGAAATTGGCAACGATCGAAAAGTTGATATTGGCAATAATGAAACACTAAAAGTGGCTAAAAATCGCAGTGACGATATAGGTGAAAACGACACGTTAAAAGTGGGTAAAACACTTAATATTGAAGCTGGTGATGAAATAGTAATTAAAACAGGCTCTGCACAAATTAAAATGAGCAGCAGCGGTAATATAACTATAGAAGGCACTAATATAGACATTAAAGGCAGTAACGTTAAAGTTGATGGTAGCGCCATTACTTTATCTGCCGGCATGATTAAATTAAATTAGTGCAGTTATGGAAATAATAAATAGCTTTTATACAGGGCATAGAAACGGCATTAATAATAATGGTTACGTTGTATATTGCCGTTATGGTTTGCCGTATTTAATTTGTTTACCAATAAATAGGCCAGATGATCCATTGCTAAATCCTGCATTAACGCATTTAAAAGCTATGGATGGTTATTATGCTAATCAGTTTTTAAGTAATTTACATAATGCTTTAAATAGTGAGGATACCATAGCCGCTTTATATCAGTACGCATTACAAAGCCCGGTATCAATTTCGGATTATAGTAAGGCAGAATTAGTTGATACATTATCGGGTTTAGTTTCTCAAAGTAAATTATTAATTATTCCTTTATTTGATTAGTTTTATTGTCAAAAAGTAAATAAGACAAGGAGTCTTTATGGGTAAGCCCGCAGCTACAATTGGTCATATGCATGTATGCCCTAAAACCACAGGTACAGTCCCGCATGTTGGCGGCCCTGTTGTGGTAGGCTCAACTAATGTATTAATAGGTAGCATGCCCGCAGCACGTAAAGGCGATATGTTAGTGTGTGTTGGGCCACCCGACAGCATAAAGTCAGGCTCTGGTAGCGTAAAAATTAACGGTAAACCCGCAGCTCGAATGGGTGATGATAGCTCCCACGGCGGAAAAATTGTTGTTGGTAACCCTACTGTATTAATAGGTGGCTAACCTTGCTGTCTACTTACATAAGTAATCATCAAGCACAATTGCTCAGTATTAGTAAGGCGCAGTGCTGCCCGTTTACTTCTGTAGGTTATGTAAAAACACTTAAAAAAAAGCTGTTAGAAACAACGTGGCTAACCGCTAAAAAAAATAATACTCCTCAACACTTTACACAACCCGATTTAACTTTAATTAATACGTTAGTAACGAGTGAGCAAAGCCTTGATGTGACTGCGCAGGCATGTATAGAGGTTATGGCTAATTTACCGCAAACAATTAACCTGGCTTTTATAAACTCGTTGCTCAACAGCCCATCCCTGCATGACTTAGCAAAGGCTGTTATTTATAAAGTTTTATTACAGCAACACAGCTTTAATTTAATTGCATTAATTGACTTAAACACTATTTATTTTGCATTGGCTAATAGCACCGAACAAGAGGCAACACCAGCCGAAACAGTGGCGCTTATCAGCGCATTCAACCCTAATGCAAACATACAAGTGCTAAAACATGTGTTTGATGAGCTATGTAAAAGTAAGCTTGTTAATTCACCGTTAATGTCGCTTTTTTTATTATCACTAAGTTGGGAACAAGTAAACGCATTAAGTAATTACGCAAGCAATGTTTTAACAGTCGATGACACGTTACATGTGCTATTACAAAGTGGCTATGTAAAGCTAGTGCCCTTAGCGTGTATGTCGTTAAACCAAGTAGAAAACCCAACAGCTATTATTGCCTTAATAAGGCGAATGCTCGGTGATAAGCTCGATTTACTCGTAAGCTATGACATTCAAGTAAGTGCGTTTAATGCTGAACAACAAGCACTAGTGGCTTTTAAACAGCAATTACAGCAAAACTGGCCTAAATACGAGGAGGAGCTTTGCTTACAAAGGTTTGTAGCTGGAAAATCTCTTAATAAAAGGTTAAACGCAATAGAAATGTCGGCAATGGACTGTTATAGCCAAGCAATATTTAATTTGTATACCTACTACAAATCGATGGCTAAAAATGTAAAAGCAGAGGCGCAAGCATGAAGGCGTTCAATGTAAACGTAAGCTGTTTTTCTACGCCTTTGTCGCAAGACATAGATACACTGCTATATGCAGATACCCCAACTCCACCTAACGGTATTACTTGGCAATCATGGAATGCCTGTATTTATGATTGCATAGTAAAAGCGAAAGAACTTTTTGCAAAAGTAGAAGACTCAAACTTGCCACTTGTATGGTTATTGCCAGCACTTGCGTACCAAGATGAGCTAAAGCAGCTTTTAGCAAAAAGTTTTAAACAGTTGTTCCCTGAGCATGTAGAGCACTTATTATTTTATGGCGCTGTTGGTGCTAATACGTTAGTGCAGTTGGCGGTGCAAAAAAAATGGCATAAGGCAAACGTGATTGCCATTGATGCTACCTATAAAGCCGATAAAAACAATGAGTGGGTATACTTAGGAGTAGGTGGTGCACTCGCGACTATTGAAACGGCTCAAATTGGCTGGATGCAAACTAGTCATGAATTTGCTCCTTCAATAGATTTTATAAAGCACGACCAACTAGGCGGTATATTTTCAAAAATCGCACAGGATAATAAAGACCATATAGATCTTATATTTGCACCTGGCAACGGCATACATCAGCAAAGTGATGTTTGGCTGACTAATTTACAATTGCTCATTAATTTAATTAATGAGCATACACATTATGAATTACCTAATTACAAATTAGGTAAAATTGGTGCGCTTGAAGGACTCGTCAATTTATATCAATTGACCTCAAGCCCGGCTATTGTAAATCACTTTAAACACGCGTTAGTGATTTCTCAAGAACAATCAAAATATCAGGCCGCAGCATCATACTTATGGATAAGTGAGGAAGTACACAACTAATGCAAAGTAATACGGTTGTTTTACAAGGAACGAGTTACCCCATTTGCCTAGTTGCTGGCAAAGGCCAAACGCCGTCAGGTTATGCGCCAAGTGTGGCAAACACCCCTGAAACGGCTAAACAACAAATAGCTCAAATTGGTGGTGCGTTAACAGGTGACGCTGCCAAACGTCTTGATGTAATTAATTTATTAAATAGCGCTGGCGTTAACTGCCCACGCAGTGCCTCTGCCCGCGAAACCGCAAGCGTACTTACCCAGGCCTTAGTAAGTGGCGCAGTAACGTGTTACCACCAAAAAGCAAAGTCGGCCATTCAAGTAAGCGATAATACAAATAGTGGCTCAGCGGGCAAAAAGTCGAGCAATAAATCAAGCTCAACCGCATCAGGTAAAAGCGCATCGCAAGCACCCGCTAAAAATACGGGTGGTGCAAGTAATAACACCGCAAGTGAAGAGCCCATTACCAATCAAGAGTGCCGCTCAGATCCTGTTTCAATGCTCTCTGGCGAAGAAATTCTCCCGCTTATCGACTTTACCCTAGCAGGCAGTCGCCAATTAGTGTGGCGACGTTTGTATCGCTCATCTCATGCTGATGTGTGCACAACAATGGGTAATGGTTGGCGCCATGACTTTATGGCAAGCCTTACAGAGCATTATTTGCCGCCGCCAAAAGTGGGCCCTAAGCAAAAAGGCACTTACTGGTTAGAGTACCAAGACGAGCACGGCGCTAAACATAAATTTGAAAAGGTGAAACCTGGCCAATCAAGCTATCAGTTAAGTAGTAACCTTGCGCTACATTACCAAACAAATGGTAAGCAAGTACTTGTAACACCAGATGACCAACACCTTACGTTTAAACCAGGCGAAAGCGCGTGGCTGCTTGAAAAAATAATTAACGAAAAAGGTCAAAGCATCGCGTTTTATTACGATGCTAAAGAGCGCCTACACCGTATAGAAGTAAATAAAGTACGTGGCTGTATTATTAGCTACAACGCGCAAGGTTTGTTAAGCAAAATAGCAGCGTACTACACCGATAAAAACAACAAACAACAATTGCTATCGCCATTACTAGCAAGCTACGAGTACGACGAAAACAAAAACCTTGCTCAGTCTACTAATCAGCAAAACGAAACTGAGCGCTACGCCTACAACGCCGCTAATTTATTAACAAAGCGTACCCGAGCCAGTGGCTTTAGCCATCATTTTGAGTGGGATAGCTACTCACCCAGCGCTAAATGTATAAAGCAGTGGGGCGATAACAACACCTATACTTACCAGTTTGAATACAACCTTGAGCGCGGTGAAACAACCTGTATAGACTCTCGCGGCCACAAAGAACACTTTGTACATAACGCACAAGGTAAATTGGTAAAACATACCGACCCTAACGGCAATGTTTGGCAATATACATACAATGTACAAGGCCAAAAACTCAGTGAAATAAAGCCCGATAGCAGCACAACGCGCTATAGCTACACACCTTTCGGCCAATTAGAAACAATAACGCAGCCAGATGGTAGCCAAACCCATTTTGCTTACAACCAACTTGGGCAACGTGTACTAACTACCTTACCTGATGGCCAAACCATTACGCGTAAATACAGTGTGGCTGGCTTATTACAAAGCGAAACCTTTGGTGATGGCCGCACCACATTATACAGCTACGATAAGCTCGGCCAGTTAACTCAGCATATTAATAAAAATGGTCAAATCACCAAGTTTATTTGGAACGAGCAAGGCGAGCTATTAGCAAAGCATCATAACGATGAGTTAATACGTTACAGTTATGACAGCCTAGGCCGCGTAAATGCCACACTGAATAACGCAGGCTTACTCACTCAATATAAATACAATGAGCACGGCCAGCTTACACAAACCATTGCCTTTGATGAAAACGAGCCTGAAAATAAGCAGCATCAATACTTTAGCTACGACGAAGCAGGGCGGTTAATTAGCTCGCAAAACAGCAAAGGCCACACCACCGAGCAACACTTTGAAGGGCTAAGCCAACCGCATTGTGTTATTCAGCCCGATGGCAGCGCACTGCATTTAACGTACGACAAAGAGCGCAACTTAACAGCCATCGAGCGAAGCGATGGTCACGTATACCGCATAAGTTACGACGCGAACGAAAACCCAACGCAAATAACCGGGTTTGATGGCACGCTACAGCAATATAAGTACGATGCCTGTAACCGCTTAGCCTCAGTAACGCAAAGCAACAAACGCCATGTAAAAATAGAGCGCGACAGCCTTGGCCGTGTAACTGCGCAGCATGCAAGCCTTGCAAGCGGCTCCCATATTGTTAATAACGCCAATTATTACAGCTACACAAAGCAAGGTAAAATAGCGCGTGCACATAATGCGCAATCAACACTTAAACAACGCTTTGATAAAGGCGGGCGGCTACTGTGCGCCGAGCAAGTTAATAACCAGCAACAAGCGCATACCTTAAAATACAGCTACGACGAATACGGCAGAAGGCAAACCCTTACCCTGCCAGATTCAACCACGCTTAAATACAGCTACAACCAGTTTGGCCAGCTAAGCGGTATTAACTTACAGCAAACCAACAGTAAAGAGATTGAGCTAGCTGAGCCGCTTGTAACATTAAGCTACGACAGCCAAGGTAATATTAAAACCCAGCAGTTTGGTAACAGCATTACCCTCAATCAACAGTTTGATGTATTTAATCGTTTAACGCAGCAGCAGCTTACACACCCAGCGCAAGCATTATTTGATACCTGTACGTACAACTACGACAGTGTAAACCAGCTTATTGCCCGCAAAAACGAAGGTGTAAGCAGCCAAAATATCAATTTTGAATACAACAGCTTAGGCCAGTTGATACAGCAAACACTGGCAAGTTCACGTGCTGATACAACCACGCACTACCAGTGGGATAGCTTTGGTAACCCGCAAAGTCAGACTGTTCAATCAAACACAAGCGATGCAGACCTTAGAGATACAGGCGAGCAGGGTATAGAACATGATGCAGCCAGTAATGAGCATACAGTCAGCCCTTCTATTGATTTAACACACGCCACCCATAGCGAATACAATGAGTTAGCGCCAAATGGTAGTGAAAGTAGTAGTAAAAATAGTAGCAACGTTGAATCAGTAATAAACAATGAAAGTACGAACAACACCACAATAAACAGTGCCACCGACGCCGACCGCCTAACACACTTTGGCGACAGCGACTTTTACTACGACGATTTTGGTAACCAAATACGCGAAACCGGCAAAGGCATAAAAACCCGCCGTGAATACAATGCATTTAACCAATTAAGTTGTTTTAATAATAACGGCACGCTCACGCAATACGACTACGACCCTCTCGGGCGCCGTATTGCCAAGCACACTGAGCAGGGTAAGATTGACTACATTTGGGATAACGACCAGCTAATTGGTGAATACCAACACGGTGAATATACGTGGTATATCAACCTGCCAAATCAATTTCACCCAGTCGCGCTGATTAAACAAGGCGAGGTGTACTACTACCACCTAGACCAACTTAACACCCCACGCTTTGTAACCAACAACAAAGCAGAAGTCGTATGGGAAAACCAAGCCGATATGTATGGTTATGAAGAACCAGAAGCCGAGTCTGACACTAATAAAGGAAACACCTTCACTCAGCCAATCCGCTTTCAAGGGCAATATTTAGATGAAGAGAGCGGCCTGCATTACAACCGTTATCGCTACTATAGCCCTAAACAACAGCGCTTTATAAACCAAGACCCGATTGGATTAGTGGGTGGAATAAACCATTATCAATATGCGCCAAATCCGGTTAATTGGGTGGATCCGTTTGGTTTAATGTGTGAAGAGGGTGAGAAGAGCTTAAAAGAAGCGTTAGATACAAGAGTCGCTTCTGGGTGTATAAGCCCTAAGCTATCTGAAAAATTATTTAAAGCAGCTCAAGATGGGCAATTAACTCCAAAAGAAATTAAAAACAGTTTAATAGAAGATAGCTCTCATAAGCTTATTAAAAAAATAAATGATGCCAAACCTGGATATTCTATAGAGGGCCCTAGTTCTTTTGCAGATGTTCTCGATAAGTTAGAGCAGGCGAAAAAGAGAATTGATGATAATGGTGGTTATGTTCCTAAATACTCAGATGATGAATTGCGTTCAATGGCATCATCGGGTCAACCTCCAACGGATAGGTTTGTTGTTAGGTTTTCTACAGCTCCTAAAGATAATAAGACTAAAGAAGTAATTATACCTGAATTGAATAAAGGGCCTATTGGTCATTTACGTGATTCTTCAGGCCGCCACCCTCTCTGGATGAGTACTTTTGATCAGATAGAGTATGCTGATAGCGATCCTAAAATAATTGCTGATGTGTTTGGCACTAATTATGATCCTAACCAAGACTATGTTTTATATGTTATAGATAGAGGTGAGGATCACGAACAGAATGGTTCCGATGTTTTCGTTCCAACTTTTGCTAACATCAAAGAAAAATTAAAGATGGAATTTGCAGGAGAGCTTGAGCCGCATTTAATTGATAAAGTTATGACGCCGGAATATTCTGAAAAATTTAGAGAGCATTGGTCTGAGTTTAATACATATCTTTCTGATAAAGGATTACATTGGACTGAAAGCTTTAAAGAAAATAGGGCTCAAGCTTTTGCTGTTGAGTATTTCTCAGATTTGCATCAAGCTGATGAGTTCTTAACTAGGCAAATTATCTTATCCGAGATCGGTGCTTGGGAAGTGTTTACGGGAGATGGTCTAACAGAAATGAAGTCTCAAAAAGGTAAACCAGGCGCACTCGAAACGCTTGAGATTCAACATAGACCAGTGTCTGTGAAAGAGTTGACAGCTCAGAAAAAACTATTGGAAATACGATTAAAACATAGTTAGCTAACGGATGAATATGAAACAGTTTAGTTTAATAAATACTGAAGCAGAACAGCGAAGATATAAACATATTAAATTGATACCGCAGAATGAGAGTGGAAATGACTTTTTTGATGTGTACTTAAGTGAAACTTATATAATTATTTATATTTACTCTATAAATAAGGTTGAAAAATTGGAGAATCAAATTGAAATTCCAATTGTTGCAGCTGAGTGGCTTGAAAATATTATTGTTAATGGTTTTTGGAAAAAGCCCACAGATGGTGGATTACCAAAAAACCAACATGCGGTTTCTGAAGTTTTTCAAGGTGAAGAAATTTTGATTAGTCGTAGCTCAAACGCGGGCACATATGGAAAAGGAGGCTTTAATATTAGAAATAAAGCGAGAAATTCATATATCTTGTCAACTAGGCCACAGTCAATTCAAATAACCGATGATATTGTTGAACTATATATTTTAAACTTGCTTCGGGAGCTTTCATTATAGTTTTTCCTATAAAACAACAAAAAATAATAAATAACATTTCAAATAGTGGGTGTTAACTTGTTACTAACACATTGTAGTTAAAAATATAACTTTAAAGAAAAGGATGCTTCGATGGCAGCAATCAGAATAACTCAATCTGTTGGGTTGGGCGGTACTAACAGTTTAAATGATGTAAAAACGGTACAAACGGCTTTGAATAAATTACTAAAACTTATTCCACCTACACAAGTTTTAGTGGTTGATGGTCGCTTAAACACTCGCCCAGAAAACTCAAAAACTATTGCTGCTATTAAGTTATTCCAAAGCAAAGCCTTAAACATGGTTCGACCCGATGGAAAAATAAATCCGAATGATGCTACTTTTCGCAAAATTAATGAAAAGCTCGCCTTATTTAACTCTCAAAAAGCAGGAATGAAAGATCCTCAACTTTTCTTGAACAATGTAATAAAACCAACGCTGTTAAAAATCGGTTTATCATCAAAAAAAGCAGAAATCTTATTGCTGGGCACAGCGATTCAAGAAAGTCGATTGAAGTATCGGCAACAACTAGGCGGTGGACCTGCTTTGAGTTATTTTCAGATAGAGCCAGCTACTCATGATGACATTTGGGATAATTACCTAAGTTACAGAGGAGAGTTAGCATTAAAAGTTAAAAGCTTAATGACTACTGAAGATAAGTTAAAAGAGCTAAAAGAGAATGATGCTTATGCATGCGCCATTGCTAGAATCCACTATTTAAGAGCACCAGCCGCCTTGCCAGAAGCTAATGATACTAATGCGCAGGCTCAGTATTGGAAAACTTATTACAATACGCCACTTGGAAAGGGTACTGTGCAAGAGTTTATCCATAATTGGCAGACGTATGGAGTAAGTATATGAATGTTTTTAAGGCCTTAATTTGTACTCTACTATTAACGATAAGTCATACCGCTTTCGCATCAGAGTGCTTAAATATAAAAGTAACTAAGCCTATAAAAATTGATGACAAAACAGGGCTATTGCAGTCATTGAAGTTTGAGCAAGTTAAATTACTCCACAAAGATAAATCAGGTATTTGCTTACCTACAAGGGATACTTACATCTTGTCTTTTAGTGAAGGGATCCCTTTTATTGCTACTCGATTAAAAGGTCATACGCCAGAAATAACATTGCTCGAAAAAGGCAAACATTATTATGCATTAATAAAGTTTTATGCAGGTAACAAATTGCAAGTACTAAAGGGATATCAAATCATCAACTCAGAGCTATATGCACTACCTAATTTCACTTTGAGTAGTAATGTAAGCAATATTAGTATTGATGAAGGGGTTATTAGCGTAAAGAATACTAAGTTAGTTGAAGAGCTCTCTATTGATTCAGTTACGCTTTATAACTTTGATTTATCAGGTGTATCAGTTAAGCATTAAGTAATGTACTTACTAAATAACTATAATATTGAACTATCAAGGGTATTTAAAAAGCATGATAAAAAGTAACCTTGGTAAGTTTTTTCTGATAACAGCCTTGTTTTTTATTGCACCGTGTAATGAAGCTCAAGGTGCCTCGCAAGTTATATTTAAATGTAATGTGGATGTGCCTTCACCTATTGAGCTGGTTGTTAACAAAGTAGGGAATAAATATCACTTAGCTGAATTTACTATAAATGCAGCCACAGTTATTGATCTTGGATAAATGAAAATAGACTTCGTATGTCTAGCTTTAACAGAGTAAATAAGTTCAATGCTGTAGATAAGCTTGAAAAAAGTAATTAAATTAAAAGGAGTTTTTTATGTTTGGGAATGAATACCAACGCCACAAAGAAAGACAGTTAAAAGTTCGACTTAGTCATGAAATAAATCAAGCAAGGCTATTTAAAGATATTGACAAACTTCCGGGGTTGACTGGCGCTGGGGTTATGTATATTGATTCAAGCTTTACGGTTGTAGAGTTGAGAGCTTATAGTGGCTCATCTTTAACTCGTCCGAAAATAGTACTTCGCGAACAACCAAAAAATATGAATCAGCAAGAGTTTGCAGGTCATTTGAAAAATAGTCAGAGTAGTGCACGAGAGTCACGTTTAGTTGGTGAGGTTGCCGGTACAGTTTTAAGTTGTAGTGCGGCTGTGTTAGGTTGGATAGTCGTTTTTGGTAGTGCTGCGGCGATCCCAATTTCTGGCGGGACAAGTTCTGCCGTTACATATTTAGCAGTGGCTGCCAGTACGGCGAGTTCACTTCAATGCATTAACGGTGGTGTCAGAACCTATAACGAAAGCGTAAACCCTGAATTAAACGACTTATATGTATCAGAATGTAACTATGGCGCTTGATGTAGTTTCATTGGCTGGAGCTGCAGCTGCCGGTGCTGCAACTCTAAAAGCAGTTAAACTACTAAAAGCAAATACCAATAAAACTACCGAGGCTCTTCTAAAAGGCCTTTCTAGTAGTGAAAGAAAACGTTTAACTCAAGATATAATTAGGTTGAATCACCCTGGCGTTTCTAACCAAGTATTGAAGAGGATGGTCAGAAACGGACAATTTCCTAAGCGCTATAGCGGCGTTCAAATTACCCAAGCATTGAGATTACAGCTTAAGGATACTATTGGCGCATCTTTTAGTTTTGGGGGAAGTGCGTTATCTGGAACGGTGAATTCACTCGCAATTGGAATATATGAGGAGTTGAGTAAGTAGTGTCTAAAAACGATGAGGTATTTCTATTATTTCCACCATGGAAGCTTTTACGAAGGTTTCTATTAGTAACAGTGCTCTTACTTTTGGGTACTGTATACTCCGGAATGACTGTGTTAACGCAATACTTTGATACAGAACCTGAGTGGCTGTTAGGAATTTTATTTTTTACAGGGCTAGCATTTTGCCTTATAAATTTTAAAGTAAGCCAAGGCTCTTTTTTTTTGCGCAAATATATTAAAATTCTATGCTTTATTTTTAGCTGTGATTTGCTTACCGGCTTTTATAATTTTAGAAGGTAATGGGTATTATATTGCAACAGTTATCAATATAGCCTTTATGTTGCTCTCTTTTTATTTAATTAAAGGAGAAAAATACCAAGGTCTTGTTAAATATCAGTATGATTTTTTTAAAGATATAAAAGACGCTCGTGCTGCTGTCGAAAAAGAAATGTCAAAAGGTAACCGAAGGAACAAAAAGTAATAAAATTTTACTTACCTTTATTCAATTTAGAACTTTAGGGAGCTATAAAAGCCTAAGCTAAGGCACTATAGAAATGATATGGAACAACAAAACCAACAAACATTAACTAACCTTGTTTACGATATATACGAAGACCCAACTTTAATAGAAGAGCATCAAGTGCTTATCATGCCCTTGTTGAGCGATTTAGTTGCCACAGCACCAGCTGGCTTTGAGGGCATGGCGACGATGATTAATACCCATATTTCTAATGGGTTTAAATTCAAAAATCCTAAAATACAAAAATTTGAACTTGAGTCAGGGCTTTTAAAACTTAAAACGTATTTTCAAAAAATAAACCTTTAATACCTACCTCTCTTTTTTATTGAGCACCCACATTTTTAATTTTAATGCAGCACGTGTGCTGCATTTGTTTTTCTCATTAAGGATGATGTATGAGCCTTATTACTACGAGTATTTTAATGCTGTTTTTACAGCCTTTATTTGTATATTTAGCTCTTTTTAAAGAGTCTGAGCAAAGTGCCCAAAACCGTTCACTTGATAACGAAGATGCTATGTATCTATTTATAGCGCCAGGGTTAGCTGTATTTTATCCTGATGACTTTTGGCAGGCGGTACTTTATTTAGGAAGTGTATGCCTATTAGGTTTAATGCTCGCCATTATTGCAAAAAGCAAAGCTAAAAAACGATTAACAAGGGATGACGCTATCGGGTTTACTATTGCCAGTTTTTTATTTTTTTGGCTTATAAAATTTATTATTGGTGGGATAGGGTATCTTTTTAGCGAAAATGCCGCGAATGGTTCAGCGGCCGACATAGGCCAGCAAGCTTTTTCATCAACTTCAGGTGAGCTTTTAAACTGGGGGTATTTATATTACCAGTTTTGGCCAACGCTATACTTTTCACTATCCATGCTAACCACTTTAGTTATAAAAATAATTGAAAGCCGGTTTGATAAACATTCAATTTCAGGCTCGCTGTTAATTTTGGGTGCAGTTTTAGCTGGCGTATCACCGTTATTTGGCAATGCTTTTATTTTAGGTGTGATAGCTAACTTTTTTATATTTTTTGTTGTGTGTACGGCATGCATAGAAATTGATAAAAAGAGCGATCCTTCAGCCGGTGCTATTAGTATTATGTATGCTTTTTTGCTTATGGGCGGCATCATGTTTAGTGGCATTGGTAAATTAATATATACACTATTTTATAATTAGATTAGTGATTGTTTTTTGATTAAAAAACATGCAGTATAATTGTACCTAATTAGACCCCTACTTTTTCAGTATAAATATGGCTGGTGTAATTAATTAGCCATATATATTAAGTAGTTTATAGCTAGGCCTTGGGAGAGAGTTTGCTTTGTTTTTATCGCGCTTAAAAATTTTTGTATTGGTAATAGTCTCTATTGCCGTTGTTTTTTTTACTACATCACAGGCTTGTGCAGATATGTTTGGCTTTTTTAATAAACAAGAATTTTATTTATCGGCTCCAGTAAAAGGGCAGTTATTAGATAATGGGCAGCCAGTTGCAAACACTAAAGTGATGCGCTCACTTACCTATGGCGATGAATACGTTGATGAAACCACAACAGATGAACAGGGTTATTTTACCTTCACAGAAAAAACAATAAAAACAGGTAAACCTTCTAATATGTTTGATAACGACTCGTTGGTTCAACATATTTATTTAGAAAACGGCACGCCAGAAGGGATTGTTTTGTGGTACACACTTGTTTCAATTCATGAAGATAGCGATACACTCAAAGCGCTTCTTGCACACTTAGAGTGTGATATTGGCCAAGAGCCACAAACTTACGATATTCCAATTAAAGAAGATACAAGCCACACTTTTGCGATATACACATCATGTAAACTTTAACTATTTATTTAAAGGGAACTTATATGAATACTTTGACACCCACTCAAGCCGTACAATTAGCAAACCTTGCTTATAAAGCAAAAAGTATTAAAACCACTAATTTACTCAATCGCACACTTCATGCCTCTTTGCGCGACAATTTTAACTTTTCTGTTAACCCTGGCGCAGTACAAGGGGTAACGGGCAGCTTTTTTTCTCATTTATTTAATTTAAGCACGGGCTTTGCTTTAGTAGGGCATGGGCTTGGCGCGTATGAGGGCGATTCGGTTATAACTATTCGGGGGACTAACTCGCTAAGAGATGGATTAACCGATGGGCACTTTGGTGTGAGTGGTGGGTCAAATGGCAGTATGGTGCATGCTGGTTTTAATAAGACTTTTTATAGTATGAAGCCTGCGCTGCAAGAGTTTATAGCAGCGAATATTCAAGATAAAGTGACTGGTTGCGTTCATTTAGTTGGCCACAGCTTGGGTGGTGCGTTAGCGACGCTTTCTGCTGATTGGATCAAAGCTGAGTATTCACTTCCTGTAAAATTATATACGTTTGGTTCGCCGCGTGTTGGGCTTGAAAACTTTTCTCGCGCAGCAACATCCAGAATCGATAAAATTTATCGCTGTACACATGGGGCTGACCCAGTGGCTAAAGTGCCTTTATGGCCTTTTTCGCATGCTCCGCACAATGGCCAAGAAATACGTTTAGATAGTGGACAAGGTTTAAAAGGTGCTGCTCATACTCTTGCTGGTACGCCTGGCTACTTAAACACTGCCAATAGCAATAATTGGAACAACTTAACTATACAAGCTAATCACTTTTTAAACATGCCTGTGCGTTTAAAATTTGAAGACAGAAATCAAGCATCATTTACCTCACATTGGGCAGATAAACTTGGTGCTGCATTAATTACCCTTTTAAAAGATGCAGGCTATTACAGCGCAGTTGCTGCCCAAGCAGCCATTGGAACCGGTCTCACTTTTTACGATATGTTGGCGCGAACGCTTGATAAAATAGCTAAAGCGTCAGCCTCGTTTGCAACACAAACCTTAGGTTTACTGGGGCATATGTTAGTGTTTGCAGGCAAAGTAATTAGTAAAGCGGTGGAGCTGACTTATAGCTTTATAAAATCTGTATTCGACTCAACCCTAGGCGCTTTATACAGAGCTGCAAGAGAAGGGCTTAGCGGCCTAGACTAACCTTAATTTAAATCTCAATCTCGCTCTAACAAAATAGCACCACTTTGGTTTTCGCCTAAGTGGTCGTTTTTGTTATAAATAGGGCACTTACTCATAGATAAACACCCACAACCAATACAGCCATCTACGCGGTCGCGTAGGCGCTGCATATAAGCTATGCGCTCATCAAGCTGTGCTTGCCATTGCTTTGAAAGGGCTGACCAGTCTTTTTGTGTGGGAGTGCGCTGCTCAGGTAATGTGGCCAGGGTGTGTTTAATTTCATCAAGTGTTATTCCCATGGCTTGTGCGGCTTTTATTACCGCTATACGGCGCAGCACATCTTTTTTATAGCGGCGTTGGTTGCCGCTATTTCGCCAACTACGTATGAGTCCTTTTGTTTCGTAAAAGTGTAGGGTTGATACTTTTACGCCGCTGCGCTTAGCGACATAACCTACGGTTAGGTTAGCCTCGGTTAGTTTTTTTTGATCTATTGGCATTGTTTTAAATTTCCGGTTGACCTCAATATAAGTTGAGGTTTTAAGCTTCTTTCAACATTAAAAAAGGAGCTAACTAAATGCAACAAAAACTTAAACGCAGCACTGTTATTATTTACTCAAGCGCACGTAAAAATGGTAATACGCAGGCACACGTTAACAGCTTTGCTGAGCAAAACGATGTAAGGATAATATGTTTAGATGATTATAAAATAGCGCCGTACTGTTATAACAAAAACTATAAAAGCGATGACTTTTACGCTGTATTTGAAGCACTATTAAAGTATGACCACTGGGTGTTTGCCTCACCCGTTTATTGGTACAGCACCACGGTACAAATGAAGTTATTTATTGATAGAATAACCGACTACATGGACGATGAAGCATTAAAACCAAAATTACGAACGCTGCGTAGTAAGCATTTTTCAGTGCTTTCTAATGCGTCATCAACTGAAGCGCCGGCGTGTTTTGTAGAGCAATTTAAAAATACGTTTAGTTATTTAGGTATGCAGTTTATTAATCATCACCATAAAAGTACCCAAAAGGTTGCTTAAATTGCAGCCTTTTTTGGTTGTCTCTGGTAGTTTAGTAATACGCTTAAAAACACAGGATTGTTTTATGGAATATTTACTAGGGTTAGTGCTGCTTTTTAGCCCGTTTATTAATGCTAATGAGCAACCAATTAACGGGTTTGGTAATTATTATAATGTACCCGAGCATGACAAAATTAATAGCTCTACGGTATTTAAAATAGCATTTGATGTTGCCGATGGTGCTAAAAAAGGCGAGCAAAATAATTCAATAAATTCGTTAGCGCGTTTTATTAACATGCATGTAGCGCATGGTGTAAAGCCTGAAAACATTCAACTTGCATTAGTTGTGCACGGCAGCGCAAGCGTTGATGTGTTAGCTAACAGCGAATATAAAAAACGCTTTAGTGATGACAATAAAAACCAAGCGTTAATTGAGCAGCTACTTGCTAATAACACTCAGGTGTATGTGTGCGGGCAATCGGCAACTCACTTTAAAGTAACGCCTGAATTGCTCATTGATGGCGTAAAAATGTCGCTTTCTGCGATGACCGCGCACGCACAACTTCAACAACAAGGCTATACGCTTAATCCATTTTAATGACGCAAATAACAAAAAATATACTCTGCTTTGGCGACTCTAATACGTGGGGCTTAAACCCCGAAACAGGAAAGCGCTATGATGAAAATACCCGTTGGACGGCGCGGTTACAGCAACAGCTAGGCAGCGGCTTTACCGTAATAGAGTCGGGGCAGCCAAACCGTACGCTTGTGAATAACCCGCCTTTTACGGGGGAGCTTAATGGTATTCGCTATTTAAAACTCGATTTGCAGCAACACGCTTTACACACGCTTATTATTGCACTTGGCACTAACGATTTAAAAAAGCGTTTTAACTTAGTCCCAGCAGATATAGCCACCGGCCTTACGCATTTTATTGGCTCTATTAAACAATTTTACTCGCCTGCTAATTTACCGAACATAATTGTTATTGGTCCTTTATTTATTAACCCTCAGCATGGGTTAAGCCGTATTTATTTAAACTGTAATCAAAAGTTACAACCCTTAAACGCTCTCTTTAAACGTGTAGCACACGAGCACGCGCTTAATTACGTTGATATATCACACCTTAACGCCCCCCTAGGGAGCGATGGTATACATTTAAATAGCCAAGGCCATAAGCAGCTTAGCGATATACTCAGCCACCTGGTTTTGCAATTATAATGCAAACAAATCAATAAATTAAAAAGTAATTTGCTTTAATTATTTTACAAGCTTGATTGCTTTTATGCCCAAATATGCAATTATTATTGCACCTGACTCACACTCAGCTTCTTTAAAAAGGTGTTATGAAACAATATCAACGTAGGTCTTTAATTGCAGTATTAAGCGGTGTCGTGGTTTTTATTATATGTGCTAGCACACTGATGTACTTTGCTGCACAAAAGCTAAGCAGGCAGTTAGCGCGAGATTCAAATTATATTGTTCAACACATAGATGCTGCCGCAACAGAGCGTAGAAAAATTTTAACCCGCCTAAATAACGCAAACGCTAAACAATGTAATAACAATACATTGATAGAAATGCGCCGCGCGTTGTTTGATGCACAATACGTGATAGATATTGGCTTTTTTACAAATAATGAGCTGGTTTGCACCACCGGTGCAGGAAAGCTGGCAGCTACAATTACCGATAATCCTCCCGACTACATTCGAATTGATAAACACGATAATAAACCTGTGCGCGTAAGGTACGAACCGCAATTGTATTTGCTTTTGTTTAGTGGCCGTGCAATGGAAGTGATAATTGTAAGGCAAGGTAATTACAATTTAATAGTCGATACGCGCGCTTTTAACGATAAAGTAATTGTTTCTCATCAGTGGGAAGTACTTTATAAAAACACGCTCGAGACGTTTCATTTAGCGGGGGCTAAAGGGGTTTATGAGCAGGTAAAAAATCACTCATTTTTACCTTATGAATCAATTATTAAATGCAGTACTAATAACCCCGGGTACTGCGCAGCCGCACAACTTCCGTGGAGCCAATTTTTTGCTGATAATCAATTTTTATTGATTATTTCGCTTATTTTAATTTCGTTAGCGGGTGTATCGAGTGGGCTGTTAATTGACTATAGCTTAGCGGCTAGGCGCTCAACTATAACGCGGGTGCGCAAAGGCCTTAAAAAAGGCTCATTTTATTGGACCTACCAACCCATTATTTGTTTGCAAACAGGTAAAGTGGTTGGCTGTGAGGCGTTGGCCCGTTTTGAAGATAAATACGGGGTTTTATTTCCTGATCAATTTATTCCTATTATCAGAAAAACCAATTTAACGTGGCGCTTTACCCAAGCCATGATTGAAAAAGTACTTTATGAGCTAACCACCGTTGAGGTATTACCGCGCAATTTTAAAATTTCTATTAATATTTTTCCCTACGATGTAGAAACAGGCAATATTGCGCTTTTAAAAGACATACCTGCACTCACCGATTCGCGCTTTATTATTTGTTTAGAAATAACAGAAGACGAATACTTAGACTCAACAGTTGCCCATACCCACTTTAAAAGGCTGGTTGAGGCGGGCTTTAATTTATCGATAGATGATTTTGGTACGGGTTACTCTAACTTAAAAAATTTACAAAACTTGAGCTTTCATCAACTTAAAATTGACCGCACCTTTGTACAAGACATAACAACACAAGGCTTAAAGGCCTCAATGATCCCCAATATTATGGCGTTGGTACGTAAGTTTAACTACACCTGTGTAGCAGAAGGCATAGAAACAAATGAGCAAGAAGCCATACTAAAACAAGCTGGCGTACATTATGGCCAAGGCTGGAAATATGCCAAGCCTATGGCACTTCGTGAGTTTAAAGCGTATTTAAAATTGCAAACGGTTTAAACGTGTTTTACCTCATATACGTATCAGTATGATATTTATAACAGTGTAAGGTTTTAAAATGATTAAAATAATAGCCAGTGCATTTATGGTGTTAATGCTTAGTGCGTGCTCAGCCCAATATCCAAATCAGCAAATTACCGGTAAGCAGTTTCCTACCATTAGCGGCCAAAGCCTAGATGAGAAAAGCGTAACCATACCGAGTAATTTTAAAGCCGATAAAACCTTGTTACTCATAGGCTATAAACAAGATAGCCAATTTGACATAGACCGTTGGTTAATTGGCTTAGATATGACAGGAGTTACATTACCCACTTACGAACTGCCTACCATAGCAGGTATGGCCCCGCGTATGTTTAGTACATTTATAGACAGCGGTATGCGCAAGGGTATACCAAAAGAGCTATGGGGCGGGGTAATCACTATTTATGAAGATGGTGAAGCTGTGCAAAAATTTACAGGTAATAAAAACCCAAACAATACTCGCGTTGTTTTAATAGATAGCAAAGGTAAAATTTTACATTTTTACGATAGGGGCTTTTCGGTAGAGGCGCTTAATAAACTAAACGAAAAAATAAAATAAAGGGAGCCAAGCTCCCTTTATTATTAAGAGTATTTAAAACGCATAACTTACACTAAAGCGCGTAGTGCGTGGCATAATATAGCGGCCATTTGGGGCATCGGCATTACGTGGGTCGCCCTCTGTTATACCTTGCTCATCCGTTAAGTTATCAATGGCCAGTTGTAGTTTTATGCCTTCCATAGGTTCTAAAATTAAACCTAAGTCTACTTTTTCGTAGCCATCAAGAGTCACCGTGTTTTCGTTGTTACCAAAGCGGTCATCAACAGCCGACAGTGTGCCATATAACGTGGCATACATACCTTGTAGCTCAAAGTCGTAGCTAGGTGTGATACGCACTTGCCACTTTGGCTGACGCTGAGATTCATTTCCTTCATTGGTTGGGCTTTGCGTAATTTCGGTTTCTTGTAGTGTGGTATTTAAATTAACCGAAAAACCCGACTGATGATTAAAGTTATAATCAAGCTCAACACCGTACGCTTCGTTTGTTAAAATTTCTGCAGGTACACCAGGGCGGCGTACAAATGTATCGCCCTTAACTTCGTTAACAAACAAGGTAGCGTAAAAGTCTGTAGAGTCAGAAATTAGCTTGTAGCCAAATTCGCCTTGGGTTACTTCTTTAATTAGCTTTTCGCCGCCTTCATAAGCGCTAAAGTTATCTCTAAAGTCGTCAAAGTAAGGCATTTTATAACCACGGTTTACGCGTGCAAATACACCCATGTCATCGTTTATTGAATAGTTAATCCCCGTTGTCCACGATGTTTTACTTTCATCATAGTTAACTGTTTTGGTAATAATTCCATCAAGGCCTTCATCAACACTGTATTCTACTTCATGACTTTCGTGGCGCACGCCTGCATCTAATGTAAAGTCGTCGGCAAATTTGTATTGAGCTGTTACATAAAACGCATGGGTGCGCGCATCACCTGTTGAGCTAATATCGTAGTTAAAATCGCAGCCATCAGTGCTTTGATTACACTCAATGCCAGTTAGCGACTCGCCGCCGGCTTCTAGTACGTGGTAAGCCGTATTACCTAAACTCCACCAATCGTTTGCCGATGTACTAGCTGTGTAGTAACCAAACGTGGCTGATAAATTATCAAATTGCTTTGAAAACACTAAATCGTTTGTAAATGAGCTAATTTCTTTTAAAACAACCCAGCGGCCAAGTTGTTGTATTGGGGTGTCGCTTGCGTACTCAGTATTGGTTACTGCACCAAATGCGGTTTGCCCATTATCGGCAACTTCACCAACCGTGGTTGCTGAACCACTTGGCACCAACCCGTATGTATTGGCATCCCCTTTAGTTATATTAAAGCGGTCAGAAAATTGCCAACCATTATCAAGCTCTAGTTTAATGCTACCGCCTGTTACATGGCCGTCCCAGCCTCGGCCATCCCCTAAGTCAATATCGTGTGCTTGTGCATCGGGGCCGGTAAAAATGGTTGCTTGGCGGTTTAACGTGCCAAGTTGGGTATATTCTGCGTCAATCCCTCCAATATTAAGTGGGGTAGGTAAGTACCATGCACCATGGTCATCTGTTTGACGGGTATAAAAGTTAAGCTCGCCGTTATCTAAATCTTTAGTGATATTAATAGTAAATTGGCTGCCTTTCTCAGAGGTAAAACCTGCATCACGAATACCCGGAGAGCTTTTTACATAGCCGCCAACCATAAAGTATAAATCGTCAGTAATTTCACCACTAATAACAGCATCTACTCGTTGTAGGTCGTAATCAGATGTTGTGTATTTAAATAAGCCTTCGGTGTCTTCACCACCGCGCTTTAGCCTAAAGTTAGTTGTTAAACCCGGTTGACCGTTTGATAAAACAGGGTTTGGCCCACCGCGTAAAGCCTCCATGGTCTCAATCGTTTCATCAATTCTAAAAAGTGAAGAGTTTTCTAAAAACGATAATGTAGGGGCTGGGTAAACGGGTGACCCTTCAATACTTAGGGTTAAAAATGGGGCGTCACCGCCGCCAGGAAAACCACGTACAAATACATTGGCACCAGATTCACCCCCTGAGCTTTCTACCCAAACCCCAGGTACGGCTTTAAACAGATCGGCAGTGCTTTTAGGTGAAAGTTTAATAATTTGCTGGCTATCAATATTTGTAACAGCGTAGCCTGCATCAATTTTTCTGATGCCGACCCCGGTAGGTGTGCCCGAAACAACAATTCGCTCTACCTTGGTTTCTTGTGCTTGCTCTTGTGCAAAGGTGGCGTGTGAGCTCAAGGCTAAAGTTATAGCGCACGCTAATGTACTTTTTGCTTTATTGAATGTCATGTGTGATCCCGTTTTTAGTGTGTTAAACAGTGTGTTTTTTACTGCGCTGTATACAAATTTTTTATGTAAACAGGCTGTATATGATGAAACCTTAAAGATTAATGCAAACGTTTGCAATATTTATTTGTAAATTATTTATGAATTATATTTGTAGAAATATTGAGCGTAAAAGCCTAGGTATGGCTTTTTTAGCCTGTGAGGCAAGCCAGAAAAAATTAATAATGCTATATTGTCAGCTAGTTACATTAAACATTAGTTAGTACAACGCGGCTCAGGGTTTTCATGGATAACAAAAAAATAAAATTAGCTGATTTAGCAAAGCTGGCAGGGGTGTCTACCTCTACGGTTTCGCGTGCTTTAAATGACAACCCGTTAATAAAACAAGAAACACGCGATAAATTAAAACAACTCGCTAAAGAGCATAATTTTAGTTTAAACACCGCTGCAAGCCGCTTACGAACGCAAAAAACAAATGTTGTTGCTGTTATCATTAACTTAGATGAACAAACCGAACAATCGATTAGCGATCCATTTTTACTTAAAGTGGTTAGCGAAATTAATCTTGCACTTAATCAACAAGGGCTAGAGCTTTTATTGTCTAATTCAATAATGGCACAGCACGATTGGGCCAATTATTTTATTAATGGTCGAAGGGCCGATGGTATTATTGTGGTTGGGCAGGGTAAAGATCAGCGCAATATAGAGGCGGCTGCTAAAGCGGGGATCCCTTTGGTTGTGTGGGGAGACCCTAAAACACCCAGTAATTACCCTATTGTAGGCAGTGATAACTACTTAGGTGGAATGCAAGCCACTGCGCACTTAATCGAACACGGTGCAAAAAATATTTTATTTTTAGGCGACCCAGAGCACGGTGAAATTAGCGAAAGACACCGCGGTTATGTGGCTGCGCTATCTACACATAAACTAGAGCAGCACGTTGTTTCTATTGATATTACTAGTAGTTCGGCGTATCAAGAAATTAATAGTCTATTGCGCGAAAAAGGGCTCTACTTTGATGCAATAATGGCTTGTAGCGACATGGTTGCCTTAGGGGCAATGAAGGCGTTAAAAGAGCGCTATGTCAGTATTCCTAACGATGTTGCATTGGTGGGCTTTGACGATATAGCAATGGCAGATATTAGCCATCCGTCGCTTTCAACAATTAAACAAAATACTCAATTAGCGGCTGAACTTTTAGTTAAAAAGCTTATGCAACAATTTATGGGTCAAAAAGTTGAATCTCAAGTTATTGATATAGAATTAATAACTCGCCAATCGAGTAAACGCTGATTTATAAATGATAGATACAAATTTTAAAACTTAAAATGCAAACGATTGCATTGATTTTTATTCTACACTAAACTCAACGTTCACTGACACAAACACACACGCTAATTACCCAAAGGTGTTAGCTTTAATCGTTATGGCGCACTGCGTTATAAGTAAGGCAAGCTATGAGTAAAACAAAAATCACACTAGCAATTGCTGCAAGCTATTTTATTTTCGCAATATTATTAAATAGCGTAGGAACAGTCATTTTGCAGGCAATAAACACATTGGGCGTTAGCAAAACTGAGGCGTCTGTTTTGGAAGGCTTTAAAGACTTATCAATTGCGATAATGTCTTTTGTTGTTGCCTCGTTCATTCCTAGATTAGGGTATAAGCTCGCAATGTTAGGGGCTTTAGCGGTCGTTGCATTAGCGTGCTTAAGCACCGCACTGATCAGCGAATTTTATATGTTTAAAGTGCTATTTGCAGTGATAGGCTGTGGCTTTGCGGTAGTCAAAGTTTCTGTTTATTCGATTATTGGCCAAGTAACCGAAGATGCGAATAGTCACTCGTCACTTTTAAACACTATCGAAGGCATTTTTATGGTGGGTGTATTAAGTGGTTATTGGATTTTTACCGCCTTTATAGACCCAAGCCAAAGCAATGCGTGGCTCAATGTTTATTACGCGTTGGCTGCGCTTACTTTAATTGTATTACTAAGTGTTGTTATTGCACCGATTGCGCCTGCAATTGATAAAAATAAAACTGACTCTAGTTTGAGTGACTTTATAGCCATGCTTAAATTAACGTATCAGCCCTTGGTGCTTATTTTTATTATAAGTGCATTTTTATATGTTCTTATTGAACAAGGCGTAGGCACTTGGCTGCCAACCTTTAATAACCAAGTTTTACAATTGCCTGTGGCTATAAGTATTCAGTTAGCGAGTATTTTTGCAGCGGCGTTAGCGTTTGGTCGTTTAGTTGCTGGGCAGGTACTGAAACATATTAATTGGTTTTTTGTACTGTGCGGATGCTTAGTCGCCATGGCATTACTTATTATTATAACGTTACCCCTAACTGAAAACCTGCCTAATACAGCAATCACTAGCCTATTTGATGCACCACTGGCTGCATTTGTTTTGCCCCTCATTGGTTTTTTTATGGCGCCAATTTATCCAGTTTTAAATTCGGTAATGCTCAGCGCATTAGAAAAGCACCAACATGCTGCCATGACAGGGTTAATCGTTGTATTTTCAGCACTTGGAGGCACAACTGGTTCAATGATCACAGGCTACGTATTTGAGCATTTTAGTGGTCAGCACGCATTTTACCTGTCGTTAATTCCCATTAGCTTAATTTTTATAAGCGTGATTATTTTTAAACAGCGCACCCGCGCCATTTCTCAGCACGCTGCCAGCATATAATTGATTTAGGATTGTTATGAATTTTTTTGAGAGCCAGTTATTTAAAGATGTACAGACCCAAAATATTTTTGATGACTGTAAAACATTTGCAGATGCAACTGCACGAACCAGCTGGCAAAGTGCGTGTAAGCACTATGAGCAAGTAGCACCGCTTAATCAAGCCCAATTAAAAGAGTTTGTAAATGCTCACTTTATTACGACCCCCTTACTACGTATGCAAAGTGAGTCAGATACCGCAAGTGTTAAACACTACATTAACTCTTTGTGGCATGGTTTGAGACGGGCGGCTGATAAACCTAAAGCCGATTCTTTATTAGCATTAAAGCATAGCTACATTGTGCCTGGTGGGCGTTTTCAGGAAATATACTACTGGGATAGCTACTTTACAGCGCTCGGCTTAATGGATGCTAATAAACCTGAAATTGTTGAAGATATGCTGCAAAACTTTATCGACCTTATAAACGATTATGGGTGTATTCCAAATGGCAACCGCAGTTACTACTTATCGCGTTCACAGCCACCTATTTTAGCGCTTATGGTTGAATTGCTATGGCAGCACGAGCACAGTAAAACCAATAATGTAGCATGGCTTGAAAAATGTGTTGATGCGCTTGAAAAAGAGTATGCGTTTTGGATGCAAGGCGCAGAAGAGCTTACTAACGGGAAAACGGCACTAAGGCGAGTTGTAAAAATGCCATGCGGTGGCAAGTTAAATCGTTATTGGGACGATGAAGCAGCCCCTAGGGCAGAATCCCTGAGAGAAGATCTGGCACTCGCAGAGGGCTTAGCTGAGCATAAAAAGCCCGACTTTTATCGACATATACGTGCTGCGTGTGAATCTGGCTGGGACTTTAGTTCTCGCTGGCTAGCTGAGCCTAATTCACTTAGCTCTATACAAACAACCGATATATTACCCATTGATCTTAATTGTTTGCTTTATAACCTAGAAAAACAGCTTAGTAAGTTTAATAAGCTGCTAGGTAATAGCCAACAAGCCGATTTATTTAGCGACTACGCAGCAGCTCGCCGCACACTGATTAATAAATATATGTGGAGTGAGCAGCAACACTTTTTTGTTGATTATAATCATCACAAAGCGAGTCAATCTAAGGTGTTAAGCGCTGCCGCAAGTACTGCATTATTTTTTAACTTAGCGACTGATCAGCAAGCTCAACATATTGCCGAGCGACTAAGCCGCGACTTTTTAAAGGCCGGTGGCATAGTTACTACCGTTACTTCTACATCACAGCAATGGGATAGCCCTAATGGGTGGGCTCCGCTGCAGTGGTTTGCTGTTAAAGGGCTTAATAATTACGGTTTTAGTGATCTTAGTAAACGTATAATGAAAAACTGGTTAACAATGGTAGAAAACGACTTTTCTGTTAATCAGTGCCTACTAGAAAAATACAATGTGTGCGTGCCTCAATTAAAAGCAGGGGGCGGTGAATACGTAGTACAGCAAGGTTTTGGCTGGACTAACGGGGTTACCTCACGCTTTTATACGTTATGTTAGGACTGATCAGAGCAGTGTTTTATATGAAAATAATTCACTAATTTTCATTAAGTTATTGTAACTATTAACTAAATATAATTGGTGATTGTTTTATGCCGTGTATGAATAATACCAAGGGCGCATTGTAAGTTGTTAATAAATTCGGTAATGTGGTGTAAACATTTCAAGGAAGAAATCTATGCTACAACCACACGCCGTTTTTGTAAAAACCACGTTTCAATCTTCTTTTCACTGTGAAAGCTACACAACTATATTAAAAACCATGCAAGCCATTTTTGGCGATATTAAAATGGACGACGTGATCCCTAAAAACGAGAAAAGGGACAAGTTTGATTTATTTTTAATTGATGGCGCTAAAAATAACTGGCTAGATTTGCTGCCTGCCGACTTAATTTGCCTCGCTAAAAAGCATAAAGTTGTCTTATTTAATGTAGAGCCCAATGCCGTGTGTGAAAAAAACCTACTGTTAAATCATTTCAATGGTGTGTTTTATAAATCAGATGCACCAGAAACTATTTTTAAAGGGCTAGTTAGAATAACCGCAGGCGAGTTATGGTTTACGCGAAAGGTTATATCAAAAGCGTTTTCAGATATTCTCTCGGTTGCCTCTTCGTTTAATAGCCTACAAGAAGATATCACCCTTAAAAAAGGGGATTATGCGCACCTTACTAAACGTGAAAAATCGGTTATTCACTTAATTGCTCAAGGGGCGAGCAATAACGCCATTGCCGATAAACTTAATATAAGTGACCACACCGTTAAAACGCATTTGTACAGTGCCTTTAAAAAAACCAATTCTCGTAACCGTGTTGAATTAGCAAATTGGGCTCAGCGTTACATATCGGTTTTATTACCTATGGCTAAGTAGTTATAGCAATTTTTTAAAAACGATTGTTGTATACACTCATATAAAAAAGGCTACATTATGTAGCCTTTTTTATTTTTAAATTATAGCCTTATACTAATTCGCTTAATCAAGTGTTATTGCGCATTGGTATTACGCTGCTTTTTGTGCCCACAAGCCCCTATCAATTCCTTTTGTAATTAAGTCTGTGAGTGCTTTTTCAATGGCTTGGGTTACACATATGCTCATCGGTTCGTTATCACTAAAGCCGGCTTCAGCTTCGGCTAAGCGTTTGTAGCTTACGTACCTAAAAAATCCTGCACGCATTTCTTGGCTAAGTACTTTTTTGCTGGTGGCTACGCTAAGTAATACTTGGCCGGTGCGAACATCAACTGCGCGTAAATATATAGATATTGCATCTTCACGGTATAACTCAGAGGCGCCAATACCAAAGTATTCCATTCCTAAACCGCCTGTTTTTACATTGGTATCGTAGCTAATAATACCGCCTTCTAAAATTATTTTAGCGGTTGTAAGGGGCGGTAAATCTGGTTGGTTAGGGTTGTCAGATTGGCCTGCACGTATAATTTTTCGCTCTGTTAAAATATTTTGTAAGCCTTCGCGTTCAACCGGTGTAAACCAATCAGACTCGTGCAGTGCTTGCACTAAAATAGAGTTAGCGCCTTGCGTTACTGCCGTTGAAAACGAGCTAACATTAGTTTGCGGTTTGTATTGGCCTGTTTGATCTCTAAACGAATACACAGACACAGGGATACTGCCTACAGGTTTAGGTAAGTTTTTTAAATCACTAAATATTTCAGTGGGTTCTAATGTGGTGGCGACTTGCTGTGAGGGAGGTATTAAGTTTCCCATACTTGAGCAACCGGTTATGGCTAATAGAGTTATTGTTATGAGTATTTTGCGCATTATCCAAACCTCGGAACTTCGATGATCACGACAGAGTCATCTAATATATTGGTTATTTTTACTGTAATAGTGTCGGTTGTGCTGGTGATGACTTCTATTTGATAATCGCCACTCATAAATATTGAGTCTTGGTCAAACAGGCTGTCTTCAATTTCTTCGCCAAACGCCATATCGGTAATTTCTCTTACCATGCGGTTTAAATACGTGCGCTCTAATGAGTCTTGAAATTGCTCGGCGTAGCCTTTTTCGATGGTTGGGGCTTTGTGTTTGTTTTGCGCTTGCGCTTTACTAAGCAGCATCGTGGCATTGAGTGGGTTACCACCAAAGCTTGGATTGATTGGGGTATAAATAATTTCAGTTGCCGAGGCTGAAAAACTAAGTGTTGTTATTATTATAAGTGCTATTTTTTTCATTTTACCATCCATTTACTGCCATATCGGGTGACGATGTTGCCATATTTGAGCGTGCCATCGCGTCTATTACAGTGTAAACAGCTTGCTCAACGCGTTCGTCGAGGGGCGCTAATCTACGTCCTAAATAGGTTACATACACGAGTTGGTTATTCATAATTAGCGAAAGCTTTGTGCCAGCTTTTGGTATTACTGTTTCTCTTATTTCTATATTAAAACCAGCGGTTGAAGGGAGATCTCGCCAGTAATTTGAAAATTCGTAATAAAATTGATGGCCAAAACGACTAATGCTTCTATCAAGCAGTAAGCCATCTATTTCTAGTTCTTGCGCAGCATTGCTTAGCGAAGAAAAAAACAGAAAAAAACTCAGTAGGTAGTAACGTAAGTGAAAATTTTTTTTCATAATAAAATGGGGAGGGTTAACCTCCCCACCTCAATAATTACATTTGCGTAATTGTTGCTGTATTGCCATCACCAATTTGCGTAACAGAAACCGTGCTGTCGTAGCCAATTACTGAGCCTTCAACAAGGTTATCGTTACCTACTTGAGTAACTGTAAACGATACGTTTTCACCGCCCACTAAAAAGGCTGACTGCTCAACGCCGCTTACCCAGTTACCTTCACCTTCTTGTGAAATATCAATACTGTGGCTACTACCTTCAACCATCATATCGACTAGGTTTAACATGCCATCTTGCGCAATATCGATTTGGTTATCGTTACTATCTAAAATACCTGCAAGCGTAACAACTGCCTCGTTTTGAGCACCACTTTGGGCAATATCAATATCGTTATTGTTTGATGTAAGCGATACATCAGGGTACGACGATTGCACCAGCATGACGTTTTCATCACCAGATTGAACTAAATCAACATCGTTACCTGTACCGTTAAAGTTAGCAAGGTGAACAGAGTTTAAGTTGCCAACTTGAGAGGTTGAAAACTCATTATCAGAGCCAATTACACCCATGTAAGATTCGTTAAAGTCACCGTTTTGTAGTGAAGTTAGCTCGTTGTTATCGCCAATTAAATCGGCTGTCATTAAGTTTTCAGCGCCAACTTGCGTTGCTGTCACTTCATTATTTGCGCCTTCAAATAAGTTTGATTCAATTGTATTTAATGAACCTTCTTGATCTAAATCTATTTGGTTATCATCGCCAACAACAGCTGCAAACGTTACTGCATTTGTTAAGCCATCTTGCTCAATTTCAATTTCATTTGCATCACCAGAAATTGAACTAAATGCTACAGCGTTACGGTCGCCGTTTTGTTCAACTTCAAGCTCATTTTCATTACCTTGTAAGCTACTTACTTTAAAGGTATTCCAGTAGCCGTCTTGAACTAAATCAAGTGTATTTTCATCGCCTGAAAGCATGGTGATTTCTGCTTCATGCCATTCACCCTGTTGTAAAGACATGATTTCATTTGCATTACCTTGCATATCCATGTTGTAGAACCAGTGGCCGCCGCTACCTTGCTCTACATCAATAAGATTGTCATCACCGGTTACGATGTTAATCGCTTCGTTATTTACGAAAAAGCCTTGGCCAAATTGGCTAACAAATAACATGTTGTTGTTACCTGTTACCTCAGAAATAAACCCATTAGCAACGCCATCTTGCGAGTACACTTGCGTGTTATTATCGCCAGTTGTTGTTACTTCGGCATAATTACCAAATTGGCTTTGCACAACTTCAGTGTCGTTATTGTTACCTGTGGTGGTAACAAGCATGGTGTTGCTGTCGCCTTCTTGATAAAGAAACGCGTTATTTTCATTTGAAGTTTGGCTGAGGGTTAAGCTGTTTTCTAGACTCTCTGTAGATACCTGTGTACTTAGTTGCGAGCTAGACACTGATTTGTTTTGTGTATCTGCGTGTGAGGCAAAGCTGGTACCGACTGCTAATGCAACAGCGCAGCTTAAAAGTGTTTTATTCAACTTCATTATTATTCTCCTTGAAATAGTAAAATCAAATACCTTAAGTGTTATAAATTTTAATAAGATATTTTCGCTCAGCATGCCGTGCTGAAATAATGGTGTGATCCACTGTTAATTTGATTTTGTAAATCGTTTGTTATTACAAATGCTAAGTTTAAGCCTGTCATTTTTATTAAACATAAAGTGGCTAAACTTTTTTGTAAGAACACCTTCACTGTATTCTCCCCGGCGAAGGACTTAAATCATCTTTTTTTACCAATTTTATTTTTTATGTATTTCATCGAGTTATAAAAAAGTATTTATATAGGAACAAAACTAGGAAGGAAAACTAGTAAAAATGTTTGGTCCTTAAAAAGGTAAAAATGGCGGACGGTAATTCATAAAAATGACTGTGTTGTATGTTTTTTTGTTAATCAGTCTGGTTAAAAATGTTGATTTTTAGTTGTTTGTTATTTTTTGACTTGTGTAAATCCATATTTATTAGTTTTCTAGTTCTATGCCACGTGATCCTCTTGTATTTGAAGTTGTAAGTAAACTTACTTAGTACGGCTAAGTTAAACCAACTATGGATAGAACAATGAAAACAAAATTATCTATTATCACTCTTGCTTTACTCCCGTGTTTAGCTGCTGCAAAACTACCTGATGCAGGTGTTAAACACCCTGTTGTAGCAAGTAGTGATGCAGTAATTGTTAAATACAAAAAAAATGCATCAGCACAAATGCGTAAACAAGCGCGTTCGTTAGTTAAAGCAAAAATTTCAGATGTAAACGCTGATGAAATTGATGATAACTATAAGTCTTTACTTTCTGGGCGGTTAGCTAAGTTTAAAATTTCGGGCATGAGTACTAAAGAAGCCATTGCGCGCTTAAAATCTCACCAAGCGATTGAATACGTTGAGCCTGATTACCAAGTAAGCATTGCTCAAACGCCTGATGATCCGCGCTTTGATGAGTTATGGGGTTTAAATAACGACGGCCAAACAGGCGGTACTGCCGATGCTGATATTGATGCAGTAGAAGCATGGGATATTTCGACAGGTAGCCGCGATGTTGTGGTAGGTGTAATTGATACCGGTATTGACTATAGCCACAGCGATTTAGCTAGCAATATGTGGGTTAATAGCAGTGAAGTGCCTGGAGATGGCATCGATAATGACGGTAACGGCTTTGTAGATGACGTGCACGGTATTAATGCAATTACCAACAGTGGTGACCCTATGGATGATGAAGGCCATGGTACTCACGTATCGGGCACCATAGGCGCAAGCGGTAATAACGCAACAGGTGTTGTAGGCGTTAACCACGAAGTATCGCTGGTAGGGTGTAAATTTTTAGATGCTGCAGGTAATGGCTCAACATCAGATGCAATTAAGTGTATTGATTACATGGTAGGACTTAAAAATGCCGGTGTTAACTTACGTGTTTTAAATAATAGCTGGGGCGGTGGTGGTTATAGCCAAGCATTAGCCGATGCAATTGCCTCAAGCGAAGCAGCCGATTTAATGTTTGTAGCGGCAGCGGGCAACGACACCATAGATAACGATGTAAACCCGCATTATCCTTCTAACTACGAAAACGCGAGCGTGTTATCTGTAGCAAGTACGGATCAAACCGATAATATTTCGTGGTTTTCGCATTATGGTTTAACCAGCGTTGATATGGGCGCACCTGGTAGCGCAATTTTATCTACTACACCAGGAGAGAGCTATGCGTCTTACTCAGGCACATCAATGGCGACTCCTCATGTAGCTGGCGCTGCAGCGTTAGTGCTATCTATTAACCCAGAACTTAACACACAAGAGCTTAAAGAATTACTAATGAGCTCTGGCGATGCAAACGCTGCACTGCAAGGTGTAACGGTGGCAGGTACGCGCCTTAATGTTAACCAAGCACTTATTGATGCAGATCCTACACCTGGCTTTAAAATTTCAGCCGATCCACTTACGCAACAAATTGTAGCGGGCCAAGCTACAAATTACACATTTACCATTGGCTCAATTGCCCAGTGGGATGAAGAAGTAACGCTTGAACTATCATCAACATTAAGCGGCGCTTATTTGTCGGCTAGCACGGCTCGCCCTGGTGATGAAGTAATGCTTAACGTTGAAACCGACACTGATACACAGTGGGGTGAATACGAGCTAACCGTTACTGCAACAGCGGATGAAATTGTTAAACAGCAGTCAGTTAAATTAATGATTCAACCGGTAGGCCTAAACGACTTTACCTACAGCAGTAATGCAAGTGTTGATATTCCTGATAACTCGCCAGTGGGCGCCGTATCAGTAATTAATGTACCTGATGATTTAACTGTGTTTGGTACAACAGCGGATGTTGATATTACGCATACTTACTCAGGCGATTTAGTGGTTAAGCTAGTATCAGCACAAGGCACGCAAGTAACGCTACAAAGCAACGTGGGTGGTTCAAGCGACGACATAGTGAGAAGCTTTACATCTGAGTCATTTAACGGTGAAGTGGCAACAGGTGATTGGACGCTACACGTTGAAGATACCGCAGCAGCCGATACGGGTACCATTAATACTTGGTCTCTTACATTAAGCGCTATTGGTGAAGTTAGCCCACAACCACCGCGTGCGGGTTTTGATGTAGAAACACAAGGTTTAACCGTTAACTTTACTGATTCAAGTACGGATGCAAACAACGATATTACACAGTGGAGCTGGGAGTTTGGTGATGGTGCAACATCATCTGATCAAAACCCAATGCATGTGTATGCAGCCTCTGGTAATTATGATGTTGTACTAACCGTAACTGACAGCGAAGGCAATACAAGCACGTCAACGCAAACGGTTGTAGTAAGTGATGTAGAGCTTGAGCTTACTCTTAAACGCGCTAATAAATCTCGCCTTGATACTATGCGTGTAGATTTAAGTTGGGAACGTGTTGGCGCTGAGTCATTAAGCGTATACCGTAACGGTGAGCTGGTTGATACCACATCAGACAACGGCCGTTACCGCGACTACGTACGTGGTGCTACATTACCATCGTACGATTACCAATTATGTGTAACTGAAAATGTATGTTCTAACATCATTACAGTGTCATTTAACTAACTACTCCTAAAGTGACCTTAAGCCCAGCACTGCTGGGCTTTTTTTGTTTTACGATAAATCTAATAAGCTCTTAGAATTTAGTTTTAACGGCTCACATCTAGGCTTTATTATACCAATGCGCATAATTAAGTAATCTATTTTGAGGATGTATAAACGTGTTGAAAGCAAGGCAAAAAATTCGCTATTTAGTCGTTCTCGGCAATTGCTCCTGCATTGCTCTACCTTCTGCATCCATGCAGTCGTAAAAGAGAATTTTTAACGCAAGTAGCGACACGTTTAGCCCCTGAAAATGATTAAGTACTATTGCGGATTGGTATTATACGGATGAGTTTTAAGCCAGTGCTCGGCGATTTGCTCGCGCGTGGCAAACCACACTTGCTCATGCGATTTAGCATATTCTAAAAACCGTGCAAGGGCTTTAATGCGCCCAGGGCGGCCAATTAAGCGACAATGCAGCCCTATAGACATCATTTTAGGGGCGTTTTCATCTTGTGGGTCGCCTTCCTCGTATAGCGTATCGAATGCATCTTTTAAATAATTATAAAACTGATCGCCGGCATTAAAGCCTTGCACTGCAGCAAAGCGCATGTCGTTTACATCAAGCGTATAGGGCACTATTAGCTGTGGCTTACCTTCTTTAATACTGTAAAAGGGTAAGTCGTCGCTGTAATCGTCGGCATCATATAAAAACGAGCCATTTTCTACCACAAGGGCTGCTGTGTTAGGGCTTGTGCGCCCGGTGTACCAGCCTGTGGGCTTTTTACCGGTAAGCGTTTGAATGATTTCAATGGCTTTTTGCATGTGCTCGCGCTCGGTTTGTTTATCTATATGTTGATAATTAATCCAGCGCAGGCCGTGGCTTGCAATTTCGTGCCCAGCCTCAACAAAGGCTTTAGCTATATCGGGGTGGCGCTCAAGGGCCATTGCCACAGCAAAAATGGTGACCGGTATATCGTATTTTTTAAAGAGTTTAAGTAAGCGCCACACGCCTGCGCGCGAGCCATATTCGTAAATAGACTCCATGCTTATGTGGCGGTCTTCTACATGCGGGGCGCTGACTATTTCAGATAAAAATGTTTCGGCCGCTGCATCACCATGCAGTACACAGTTTTCACCGCCTTCTTCGTAATTTAACACTACTTGCACGGCTATACGGGCTTTATTAGGCCAATTGGCATGCGGAGTGTGTGCACCATAACCAATTAAATCGCGCGGGTAGTGTTTAAATTGCTCGCTCATGTTACTGCTCCTTTTTTACTGCGCTAAGCCAAGTGCCAAGCATTTCACGCTCTGCATCAGTCATTTTGGTCATATTTGCCAATGGCATATCTTTGGTAATAACGGCGCGAGTATGAATAAGTGCACTGGCTTTTTTTACATCAGCAAGTGAGTCGAGCTTAAAGCCGAGCGGCGCGGTTTGAAAAAGCTTCGATGTAGGGGTTTCACTGTGGCACTGTCTGCAGTGTTTATTAATAATATCCCACGCTTGCGCATCACTTATGCTTGCTTGTAGCTCATTATTCGCGTTTACAGAACTACTAGGCCACGGTGCTATGGCTAGCATTAACGCAAAAAATGCGGCAATACCGCTTATTAGTACTGAAGGCTTATTAACACCTTGGTGCTTTAAGTTAAAAAAGTGGCGTATCCACATACCAATAATAAAAAAGCCAATAAGCACTAACCAACCAAACTCATGGCTATAGGTATACGAAAAATGGTTACTTAGCATAATAAAAATAACTGGTAGGGTGGCGTAGTTATTATGGACCGAGCACTGCTTTGCTTTTAAGCCCGGCGCTGAATCAGGAATGCGCCCAGCTTCTACTTCGCTTACCATGTAGCGCTGTGCAGGCATAATAATGTGATATACATTACCGGCCATACAGGTACCAATTAATGCACCAACATGAATATACACCGCGCGGTCACTAAATAGCTGATCAACCCCATACGCCCATAACGCTAAAAAGCCTACCCCTAGGGCAATAAATGCTTTGCCGTTTTCAACAAGCGGGCTTTTACACAATAACCGATATACACCATAGCCTAAGCCTATAAAACCAAGTGATGCACCAATAGCTGCAAACTTACTGAGCTCACTTTTACTGGCATCAAGTAAATACACATCTGCGCCCACATAATATAACAGCGTAAATAACAGCGCGCCGCTGATCCAGGTTGTGTAGGCCTCCCATTTAAACCAATGTAGGGTAGAGGGCATTTGCTCTGGGCCATTTTGATACTTAGCCACTTCGTAAAAGCCGCCGCCATGAATAGCCCATAAATCGCCTTTTATGCCTTTATCTTGTTTCCATTGTGGCGGTGTTTGTAAGTTATTATCAAGCCACACAAAATAAAATGAGGCGCCAATCCACGCTATACCTGCTACCACGTGAAAGTATCTAAACACCAAATGAGCAAGCTCAAATAAATAGTTTTCCATCGGGTTATGCCTCTTCTAAATCGGGTGTGGGTGTGGGTGTGGCTGCAAACTGGGCTTGTTCGTCGCGTTTATACACGCTTTTACCCATAATGTAGGTTTGTTCAATACAGCGGTCGTCGCCTAGCATCATCATGGCAAAAAGCTGCTCGTGCAGGGTTTTTGCATGGCCAATTCTGAATTTTAAAAATGAGGTAGCCGCGTAATCCATGATAATAAAATCGGCTTCACAGCCTATTGCAAAGTTACCTATTGTGCCTTCTAAATCAAGCGCTCGTGCACCGCCTAAAGTAGCTAGGTACATGCCTTTAAACGCTGAAAAGCGCTGGCCTTGTAATTGCTGAATTTTGTACGCTTCGTTACCTGTTTGTAGCATAGAAAAACTTGTGCCTGCGCCTACATCGGTACCCATACCCACATTTATTCCATGTTCTTCACAAGCTTTTAAATTTAATAAGCCCGAGCCTAAAAATAAGTTAGAGGTAGGGCAGTGCGATATAGCTGCGCCCTGATCTGCAAGACAGCAAAGCTCACGTTCAGATAAATGAATACTATGGGCAAATACCGAGCGTTTACGCACCATTTTAGCTTGCTCGTAAACGCCAACGTAATCTTCGGCTTCAGGAAATAACTCTTTTACCCATTCGCACTCGTCTTTGTTTTCAGATAAATGGGTATGCAGGTAGGTGTCGGGGTATTCTTCTAATAATTGAGTACATTTTTGTAGTTGTTCAGGGGTTGATGTAGGCGCAAAACGTGGCGTTACTGCATAGCTTAACCTATCAACATTGTGCCATTTTTCTATCAGTGCTTTTGATTGATCGTAACTGGTTTGCGCGCAATCTGATAAGTCATCTGGGCAGTTTCTGTCCATCATTACCTTACCGGCAATCATGCGTAAATTACGTTTTTGTGATTCGTTAAAAAATGCATCTACCGATTGCGGGTGCACAGTGCCAAATACCAAGGCGGTAGTGGTGCCATTACGCAGTAGCTCATCTAAAAAGCGATTAGATATGTCTTTTGAATAATGCTCACAGGTAAACTTTTTTTCAGTGGGGAAGGCGTATTCGGTAAGCCAGCTTAAAAGCTGCTCGCCATACGCACCAACCATTTCGGTTTGCGGTAAATGTATATGCGTGTCTATCATGCCGGGCATTACTAATTTACCATCGTGGCGAATAATAGTGGCTGACTTATCAATGCTTGGCAGTATGTCTTGCTCGTAACCAAGGTTAACCACTTTGCCGTTTTGAATAACTAATGCGCCTTTTTCAAAATAGCGATGGGCGCTTTCGCCTGCTATAGCTGGGTCGTCAACAAAATCGAGTATGTTGGCACAAATTACGGTTATTTTATTATTTTGCGTGCTCATAATTAGCTGCCTCTGTACGTTGAGTAGCCAAATGGGCTAAGCAATAATGGGATGTGATGATGCTTTTTATCTTGCAATCTAAAGGTTATTTGCGCCTCTGGGTAAAATGCTGGAGTAGGTTGGTTTTCATAATAACTATCTAAATCAAATACCAACTTATAGGTGGCAAATTCTACGTCTGTATTGAGCCAGTCGGTAATTCGCCCGTCGCTATTTGTTTTACCTTGAGCAATTAATTGCCACTCGTTATTAGTGAGTAAAAACAATTGTACAGCTACATTGGCTGCAGGTTTACCTGTGCTGGTATCGAGAATATGGGTAGTGATAGGGCTTTTATTCATAGCAATGACTCCAATCTTATTTTTGTTATTTTGGCTTGTTCGCCCGCGGCTATATTAAGCTCTGTACTGCGGGTGTTGTGTATGCGCTGCTCAATAAGTTCAAGCATTTGCTCAGCACTTTTGCCGCTGGCACACACAATAAATATAAAGCCAAATTTACTGAGGTATTCTTTATTTAGCGCAATCATTTTTTTAAGGGTTTGTTCGTTTGCTTTACTCATGCCTGATTGTTCGTGCCCCGCTTTTTGCGCTGTAGCGGCGTACTTTTTACTTAATGTTGATAAATCGCCAATTTGCGGGTGGCCTTCAAAAGCGGCTAAATAATCGCTCTCACCTAGGCTATCCCATACGCTTTGAGCGCTCTGAAATAGGTGCTCTTTATTTTCAAATGGCATGGTATTTAGCATACCGCTTACCCAGTTAGGGGCGGCGCAGCAATGCTCTAAGGCTTGATACGCTTGCGCTGCATTTAGGTTATTAATTTTTAAGCTACTCATGCGTTTTCTTCCTCTTGCGTGGTGCTAATTAGGGCATTTTTAAGTGCACGCCATTGCACACCTTGGCGTTTGGGCGCATGGGTTTGCATAGCCTGATAAAGGCCAATTAACTGCCCGCTAATTGATATTGCCACTTCCATAGGGAGCTTTCCCGTTACATTTTCTAGCCCAACAGGGCAGACCATTTGCTTTATTTGCTCGGTGGTAAAATCGCGATGAGCTAAGCGCTGCTTAAAGCGTTTTGCTTTGGTATCTGAGCCAATTACGCCAAGCCAATTGGCATCAGCGCGTTTAATAATGGCTTGTGTGAGTGCAAAATCGAGCTGGTGGTTATGGGTTAATATTAAGTAATTGTTAGCTTTAGGGGCGCGTTTTACTTGCTCTATTGGCTCTTCATCAACCACTTTTACTACGTTATTAGGAATAACTTGTGGGAATACATCGGCGCGGCTATCTATCCAACGTATACGCATAGGCAGCTGTGCCAATATACCAATAAGCGCCTGTGCTACATGGCCTGCGCCGTATATGTCGAGGGTAAAGCGCTCGCATTGCATGCACTCAAGCATCACTGTGGCAGCTCCGCCGCAGCACTGGCCTAAATTTGCGCCTAGGTTAAATTGCTCTATCACTTGGGCGGCCTCGCCTTTGGCAAGTAGCTCGCGTGCTTTTTCTATTACTACGTATTCAAGGTGACCACCGCCAAGGGTATCGTAAATGTGCTCGCCGCTTATTACCATTTTAGAGCCTGTGCCACGTGGGGTTGAGCCATTAGTTCCCAGCACAGTGGCAATAACATAGTTAGTGCCGCTTTGTTCGTGCTCGTTTATAGCTTGCGCCCAATTTTGCGTATGAAAACCCTGAAACGACTCATTTAAATTAGCCATGTTGCTGCTCCTTAAACCAGCTAGCGGTTTGCTCAATTGCATTTAATACACGCTCAGGTGTGGCAGGTGTATCAAGTGGGGCGGTGTATTTGTAATCGGCCACACTGCTTATAGCATTACGAATAGCACTCCACACGCTAAAGGCCAACATAAACGGCGGCTCGCCAACCGCTTTTGATCTAAATACCGTGGTTTCTGGATTGGCCGAGTTATATAAATTTACATTAAATTCGGCAGGGGTATCGCCAATTGCAGGAATTTTATAGTTAGCAGGGCCAAAGCTTGCAAGCTGGCCTTTATCATTCCATTGTAAGTCTTCGGTGGTAAGCCAGCCCATACCTTGCACAAAAGCGCCTTCAATTTGGCCTATATCAAGTGCAGGATTAATTGAGCTGCCCACATCGTGCAGTATATCAACGCGGGTTACGGTGTTTTCGCCTGTCAGCGTATCTACTTCTACTTCACTGAGTGCTACGCCGTGTGCGTAGTAAAAAAATGGCCGGCCTTCGCCTTTCGCTCTATCGTAATGAATTTTAGGCGTGGCGTAATAACCGGTTGATGAAAGCGATATACGATTCATGTAAGCAAGGTTTGCAAGTTCGCTAAAGCTAATTTCGCCTTTACTAAAGGTAATGAGGTTATCTTTAAATACAATACTTTGGCTGTCTACTTCAAAGTGCTCACTTATAAAGTTTATTAAACGCTCTTTTATGGTATTTACCGCATTTAGCGCCGCCATGCCGTTTAGGTCAGTCCCGCTTGATGCGGCGGTTGGCGAGGTGTTTGGTACTTTGTCGGTACGAGTAGCGCTTATGCTTACTGCGTCAAAATCAACGCCAAAGCCATGGGCTACTATTTGCGCTATTTTTGTATTAAGCCCTTGGCCCATTTCGGTGCCGCCATGATTTAAATGAATTGATCCATCACTATATACATGCACTAATGCACCCGCTTGGTTTAAGTGCTGTACGGTAAACGATATACCGTATTTAACCAGCGTCATTGCAAGGCCTTTTTTGATAATAGGCGATGATGCATTAAAGGCTTTAATTGCCTTTTTTCGCGCCCAGTAATCACCTGACTCCTCAAGCTGGCTTATCATATCTTTTAAAATATGCTGCTCTACTGTTTGATGATACGGCGTAGTGTCGCGGCCTTTTTTGTATAAATTAAGCTTTCGGATCTCAAGCGGATCTTTACCTAATTTAGCGGCTATATCGTCCATTATTAGCTCGCCCATGATCATGCCTTGCGGGCCACCAAATCCTCTAAAGGCGGTGTGGCTTACGGTGTTTACTTTACAGCGGTTCCCCTTAATTGTGGCCGCGGGGTAGTAATAAGCGTTATCAGCATGAAACATTGCGCGGTCGACAATAGCATCAGATAAATCAGGCGAATAACCACAAAACCCATTTACGGTTACATCAGCGCCTTCAATTAGGCCATTTTCGTCAAACCCTACATGGTATTGATTATAAAATGGGTGGCGCTTACCGGTAAGTTTAAAGTCGTCGCTGCGGGCTAGGCGCATTTTAACGGCGCAGCCAAGGTAGTAAACTGCAAGGGCTGCAAGGCAAGCCCACGGTGCGCCTTGGGTTTCTTTACCGCCAAAGGCTCCGCCCATGCGGCGGGTTTCTACATTTACAAAGCTAAATGGCTTTTTTAAAATTTTAGCAACTAAGTGCTGCACCTCTGTTGGGTGCTGGGTAGAACATTGCACATGAATCCCGCCATCGTTGTCGGGCTGAGCAAGTGCTATTTGCCCCTCAAGGTAAAAGTGTTCCTGTCCGCCTATGTGTATTTCACCTTTAAGTTGGTGGGCTGAATTATTTATGGCTTGCTCGCTATTACCGCGGTTAAGTGAGTGTGGCGGCCTTACCCAGTGCTCTTTTTTAATCGCTTCTTTAATATCAAGTATGGGGGTGGTTTGCTCGCATTCTAAAACCACTAAGCGAGCAGCGCGGCGCGCAATGGCGTAGCTTTTGGCAACCACTACCAGCACAGGTTGTCCGTGGTATTGAATTTCGTGATTGGTTAATAGCACATCCCCAGGGAATACTGGGCCAATATCAAGCTTACCGGGTACATCATCGGCCGATAAAATACGTTTAACGCCTTCAACTGCCAGTGCGAGACTTGTATCAATTGATTTAATAAAGCCGCTGGTAATGGGCGCAAGTACAGGGTAGGCGTGTAAGCAGCCATGAGGCTCTGGGTTATCGTCGGCGTAGTTTGCATTGCCACATACTTGTTTTATTGCACTTTCGTGGTACTTAGATTGGCCAACGCTTCCGCCTTGGGCTTTTAGTTTATCCATTTCAAAGTGACGCATGTGAAATCCTCGTAATGGCAATGTTGTTATTATTTTTACTGCTTGGCTGTGCACCGCAAAACTCAATACCAATACGCTGTAGCAAGTTTTTGCTTACCGTAGTGCGGTAATGTGCGCTGCTGCGTACATCGCTCATGGGAGCAAAGTCATCATTTATAGCACTAGCGGCATCTATAAAGGTGCATACTTGCAAGGGCTGAGCATTAAGCTTTTGCTCTATGTGCGCGGCGCGTTTTGGTATGGCAGCCATACCGCCCATGGCGCAGCGGGCATTGCTAATTACGCCTTGCGTTTGCTCTATAGCCAGCACTAAACACACAGTAGATATATCATCTTCAAAGCGTTTTGAAATTTTATGACACGCAAGCTTTAACGAGTCTGGGCGTTTAGGTACGGTAATTTTGCTAATGACTTCATCGCTTTTAATGACTGTTTTTTTGTAATCAACAAAGTAGTCGGCCACGTTTATTGTACGTGTGCCTGCTGCGCTTAATAAATCTAAAGTGGCATTAAGTGCAATGAGTAAAGGAGCTGGATCGCCAATAGGAGAGGCGTTTCCTATGCTGCCACCTAAGGTGCCACTGTTACGTACTTGGTTAGAGCCTAGGCGTTCAAACAGCTCTTTAGACTCAGGGTAGTAAGTGTAAAACGCTTCAACAAATTGGCTGTAAGGGAGTGCTGCACCAATATGTAGCTCGCCGCTGTTATCGCTTAAAGTGCACAGCTCTTTAGCTTGGCTGAGGGATATTATTACATCGGGCAATAGCATGTTTTGGCTAAGCTCAATGGCAAAGTCGGTGCCACCAGCAACCAAGTGTGCCTGCGGGTAACGCGCTTTAAGCTCAACAAGTTGCGCTGCACTTTGCGGTAAATAAAACGTACGAGGTCCATTTTTTAAACAAGGAATGTCATCACCTATATTTAGTGATGCCTTAAATTGTGCTGCCATGGCAGAGTAAGGCTCATTTTTACGCTCGTAGCTATAAGCTTTTTCAACTGCAAGTAAAATAGGGCTGTAACCCGTACAACGACATAAATTACCCCCTAGCGCATGAATAGCGGCTTTTTTACCTGGGTAAGTCGGGTTATTAATATAAAGCGCCAACATGCTCATTATTATGCCAGGGGTACAAAAACCACATTGCGAACCATGGCACTCAACCAATGCGCGTTGCACCGGATGTAAATCGTTAAGTGTAGGGTAAAGCCCTGTTGTTACAGCCTCTACGGTTACTATGTGTTTTGCGTGTGCATTACCTAATAAAATCAGGCAGCTATTCATGGTTTTATAGTGCCAAACTGGCTCACCGTTTGAGTTTAGTTTTTCTTCGCCAACTAAAATTGTGCATGCGCCACAATCGCCTGTTGCACACCCTTCTTTGGTGCCCATTTTCCCTTTTTTGGTGCGAAGCCAGTCCAAAATGGTGAGATTCGGCGCGCATTCTTCTACTTCTATTGGCGTGTCATTTAATAAAAACGTAATCACACAGACCCCCTTAACTTTTATAAAGCCCTGATATGTAAAGGCTTGGCGTATATTTTTTCTTGTTGTTTTTAAGCAGGTAAGAAAAAAACTTTTTCATCTTGGTAAGTTAATTGCAGATACCATGCCATTGTTGACCGTTTGGTCAGCTAAGTTTCTAGGCTAGCTTATTTAACCAACAAGCACAAAGAAAGGTTTAAATAATGGACAATAAATATCGCCTTACTATGCAGGGAATGACAAAGCAGTACCCCGGATGTATAGCCAACGACGGCGTAACAATAAAAATAAAACATGGTGAGGTGCATGCCCTGCTTGGTGAAAACGGCGCGGGTAAAAGCACGTTAATGAAAATGCTTTACGGTGTAGTTAAACCTGACCAAGGGGACATGTTTTTTAATGGTCGTAAAATGGACATAAAAGAACCCGCCGATGCCCGCGAATTAGGCATAGGTATGGTGTTTCAGCATTTTTCGTTATTTGAAACCCTAACAGTTGCGCAAAATATCGCGTTAGCGCTGGGCGATTTAGCAGGGCATAGCAGCACACTTGCTAGCAGAATTAGTAAAACATCGGCTAGGTACGGCATGCCGCTGGACCCGCATAGGTTAGTGTCTACGCTTTCAACAGGCGAGCGCCAACGAGTAGAAATAGTCAGGTGTTTATTATTAGATATTCAACTGCTTATTTTAGATGAACCCACCTCGGTACTCACTCCGCAAGAAGTAGACGCACTGTTTAAAACCCTGCATTCGCTTAAAAAAGAAGGCTGCTCGGTGTTGTTTATTAGCCATAAGTTGCATGAAGTTATTGAGCTGTGCGACAGCTCCACTATTTTGCGCGCCGGCAAGGTAAGTGGGCATTGCATTCCTAAAAACGAAACCAGCGAATCAATAGCTCGCTTAATGGTAGGCGGCAGCACCCCGATAAGTAACCAAACACGCAGAGCGACTGGCACAGGTGATTTTTTAACAGTCGATAACTTATCAACCAGTGCGCAGGCGTTATTTGATATTGCGCTTAAAAACGTGAACTTTGCCGTACAACAAGGCGAAATAGTCGGTATTGCAGGGGTTGCCGGTAATGGGCAAGAGGAGCTATTAAAAGCGCTTTCGGGAGAGGAGCCACAAAAAAATAGCAACGCAATAAAATTTAAAAATACCGCTGTTGATGCGTTATGCCCTCTAAAAAGGCGCAGGCTCGGGCTTGCATGCGTACCCGAGGACAGGCTAGGGCGCGGCGCAGTCCCTGATATGGATTTAGCGCACAATGCACTCCTTACCAGTTTTGATAGTGGTTTAGTTAAAAAAGGCTTTTTAGTAAAACAAAAAATTAGCCAACTCGCCGACAAAATCATTAAAAAATACAACGTAAAAACCCCCAGCAACCGTACTCACGCAGCAAGCCTTTCGGGCGGTAATTTGCAAAAGTTTATTATTGGCCGAGAGGTTGAGCAAAACCCACAATTGCTGGTTATGTCGCACCCTACTTGGGGGGTAGATATTGGCGCGCAAGTTGCCATTCACGAGGCAATTTTATCGCTGCGCGACGAAGGCTGTGCAGTACTGGTTATTTCAGAAGATTTAGACGAGCTCTATAAAATTTGTGACCGAATTGGCGCAATTTGCGATGGCAAACTCTCGCCTATTTTAAATACCGACTGTGTACCACTAGTGCAATTAGGGCAGTGGATGGCGGGCGATTTTAATCACGACACTAAAAGCAACACAGCAAAAATAACACCGCAAGGAGCGCCGGCATGATAAAGCTTGAACCCCGCGTAGAGCGCTCAAACACATGGAGTTATCTCTCTCCTGTTTTAGCCATTTTACTCACTTTAATAACAGGTTATGTGGTGTTTGCCTTACTAGGGCACGACCCGCTTAATGCCTTATATACCTTACTCGTAGCGCCTATTTCTGACTGGTATGGCGTTACCGAGCTATTAGTAATGACCATTCCAATTTTATTATGTGCCTATGGTTTAGCGCTGTGTTACAGGGCGTCGGTGTGGAATATAGGTGCTGAAGGGCAGCTACTGATTGGCGGCGTATGCGCCAGTGCCGTAGCTGTTAACTTTGTTGACTCTACAAGTTCTTTTGCATTAGGGCTTACATTACTTGCAGGTATTGCCGGTGGCATGCTGTGGGCAGGCTTAGCTGCCTTTATGAAATTACGTTTAAACACCAACGAAATTTTAGTCACCATTATGCTCAATTACATTGCCGTTAATGTGTTGCTGTGGTCAGTACACGGGCCATTAAAAGACCCATACGGTTATAACTTTCCTGAAAGCGCCTTATTTGGCGATAGCACTTTACTACCAGTTTTATTTGAGGGTACTCGCCTTCATTTAGGGCTTGCATTTGCGCTATTAGCGCTGTGTGCCACATGGGTATTTATTAGTAAAACCTTTGTGGGTTTTCAAATACAAGTACTTGGGCTTGATGCATCAGCTGCCAAAATGGCGGGCTATAAACGTGCGCTTTTAATTGCTGGTGTATTGGTAATAAGTGGCGGGTTAGCTGGGCTTGCAGGGGCTGGCGAGGTGGCTGGGCCTATAGGGCAATTAGTGCCGCAAATATCCCCCGGTTATGGTTACGCCGCAATTATTGTGGCCTTTTTAGGGCGCTTACATCCGCTTGGGATCACCTTGGCTGGGCTGTTAATGGGGCTTATTTATATGGGCGGTGAAATGGCGCAAATAGAAATTGGCCTACCCAACGCCATTACCGGTATTTTTCAGGGCTTAATGCTGTTTTATTTACTCTCGTGCGATGTGCTTATTGGTTATCGCATTAAATTGTTACTGCCATTTAAACAACAAATAACGCAGCTAACACCCATCGCACAGGAATCTTAAACATGGATTTAGAGGTATTCACAAATATTTTATACGCCACTATTCGCACCGGCACGCCTTTATTGCTGGTGGCTCTAGGTGAAATTGTATGCGAAAAAAGCGGCACACTTAACCTTGGGCAAGAGGGCATGATGTTATTAGGCGCGGTGGCAGGGTTTATAACCATGTACCAATGCGACAACCTCTTTATAGGCTTTAGCGTGGCTGCGCTTGTGGGGGTTATGGCGTCGTTAGTATTTGCGTTTGTAGCACTTAATTTAAATGCTAGCCAAGTGGCTGCCGGGTTAGCGCTAACTATTTTTGGCACGGGCTTGTCGGCATTTTTAGGTGTTGATTACGAGGGCAAAACTATTAATGCCTTACCTACTTTAGCAGTTGCAGGGTTTGAGCATATTCCGCTACTGGGTAAAGCATTGTTTTCGCAAGATGCCATTGTGTATTTAAGTTGGGCATTAGTACTTGGCGCTTATTTATTTTTTAAATACCACAGGGCAGGGCTTGCGGTACGCGCCATTGGTGAAAACCCAGGCGTTGGTAATAACTTAGGCTTGCCTGTAATGCGTACTCGCTATTTAGCGGTGATGTTTGGCGGCGCAATGGCGGGTATTGCAGGGGCGTACTTGTCGCTTGCTTACACCCCCCTTTGGACACAAAACATGACCTCGGGTCGAGGCTGGATAGCACTGGCTTTAGTGGTATTTGCAAGTTGGCGAATTGAGCGGGTAATGCTAGGCGCTTATTTATTTGGTTTTGCCAGCATTATGCACTTAGTGGCACAGGCGCTTGGCTTAGCGGTGGATTCTAATTTACTGGCCATGCTGCCTTATGGTGCAACGCTTATAGTACTGATTATGCTAAGTAAAAATAAACAAAAACTAAAAATGTACGAACCTATGTGGCTAGGTAAGCCTTGGCATAAGGGCCATTAAAATTTTATACAAAGAGTAACAATAAGCCTTCAACAGGATATTAAAAATACAACACGGAGAATAACAATGAAAAAACTAATAACAGCGCTTGGCGTAGCACTTAGCTTAGGGTTCAGCGCGAGTGCAATGGCAAAAGACAGCGTAAAAGTAGGGTTTGTATATGTAAGCCCGATTGGCGAAGCTGGTTGGACTTACACCCACGATGTAAGCCGCCGCTACCTAGAGGATAAATTTGGCGAAAAAATAAAAACCACCTTTGTAGAAAGCGTGCCAGAGGGCGCCGATGCAGAGCGAGTTATTACACAACTAGCCAAAAGCGGGCACGATTTAATATTTACCACCTCGTTTGGCTACATGAACCCGACCATTAAAGTGGCTAAACGTTTTCCTAACGTAAAGTTTGAGCATGCAACAGGTTATAAACGCGCTAAAAATGTGGGCACTTATTTTGACCGTATTTACGAAGGGCGCTACTTAACCGGTGTTATTGCTGGGCACATGAGTAAATCTGACAGTATTGGCTATATTGCCGCGTTTCCTATTCCTGAGGTAATACGCGGTATTAACGCGTTTACTTTAGGCCTGCGCTTAGTAAAACCTAACGCAAAAGTAAAAGTAGTGTGGGTTAATAGCTGGTTTGATCCTGGTAAAGAGCGCGAAGCTGCCGACAGTTTAATCGACCAAGGTGTTGATATTATTACCCAGCACACCGACTCTCCCGCCCCACTTCAAGCCGCAGAAGCCGCCGGAATATACGCGATTGGTTACCACTCAGATATGAGCGGCTATGGTAAAAAAGCGCACCTTACGGCGCCTGTGCATCATTGGGATGAGTTTTACGCCGAGCGCGTGCAGCAAGTGCTTGATGATAAATGGGAAACGCAAAATGTATGGAAAGGCATAGATGCCGGTATGACCCGCTTAGCGCCACTGAGTAAAGACATTCCTGCCAATGTTGTTGCAGAGATAGAGGCGATTAAAACCAAAATTGCCAACGGCGAGTTTCATCCATTTAGTGGCCCAATTAACAATCAGCAAGGTGAGCTGGTAACTAAAGCGGGGCAAACAATTGATGATAAAACCTTACTGGGTATGGACTTTTATGTAGAGGGTGTTGAAGGGCAGCTTAAATAAGCGTCACTGTATTTAAATTAAAACTTGGGCAGGGCGTGTATACCTTGCCCATATTAAAGCGCTAAAAGGATGTTGTCTATGTCAAACCAAGAAGCAATCTCAGAAGACATAATTTACGCAGTAGATGATAAACCAGGGCTGACCGAATCTTTTTTTGCTGCCCTGCAACATGTACTGGCAAGTTTTGTAGGTATTATTACGCCCACGCTTATTATTGGTGGCGTGTTGGGGCTTGGTAGCGAAATACCGTATTTAATTAGTATGGCGTTGTTTGTATCGGGGGTTGGTACATTTATTCAGGCTCGCCGTGTGGGGCCTGTTGGCTCGGGGCTTATATGCGTACAAGGCACCAGCTTTGCGTTTTTAGGCACTATTTTGGCAACCGGTTTTACCGTAAAAGCCACTGGAGGCGGAATCGATGAAGTACTTGCCACCATTTTTGCTGTGTGTTTTTTAGCAGCCTTTGTAGAGATATTTATTAGCTTTTTTATAGAAAAACTTGGCAAAGTAATTAAGCCTGTAGTGACCGGTGTGGTGATCACCACCATTGGGGTTTACCTCATTAAAGTAGGTATGACCGACATAGGCGGCGGGCAATGGTTATTAACTAATATGCCTGAAAAGTTTGCCTCGCCAAGCAACTTAATTGTGGGTTTTTCGGTGGTGGCGCTGGTGGTATTACTAAATGCTAGCAAAAATCAGTGGGTAAGGCTTACCGCTGTAGTCGTTGCCATGTTAGTAGGGTGGTTACTTGCTCTTATTTTAGGTATAGCCAAATTTCAAATGGGCGAATTTGATTTAATCGCCATGCCATTACCATTCAAATATGGTTTTAATATTGATTTTGGCGCCATGATTGCCTTTAGCTTTTTATACCTAATTACCGCCATTGAATCCACAGGCGATATAACTGCTAACTGCGCAGTGTCTAAATTACCGGTAAAAGGCGCAAGCTATTTAGCGCGTATACGCGGAGGTATTTTAGGCGATGGGGTTAACTCAATGATTGCTGCCGCATTTAATACGTTTCCTAATACCACTTTTAGCCAAAATAACGGCGTTATTCAATTAACCGGTGTAGCAAGTAGATACATTGGCCTGTGGATTGGTGTAATTTTGATTATTTTAGGGTTATTTCCGGTGATTGGTGCCGTGCTACAAAATATTCCTAAACCAGTGCTAGGCGGTGCAACGCTTGTTATGTTTGGTACCGTGGCAGCCGCAGGGGTAAAAATTCTTGCAAGCGAAAAAATAAATCGTCGTAGCTTACTTATTATTGCGGTGAGCTTAGGTATGGGGCTAGGGGTAAGCTTTGTGCCCGAAATGTTTATAAATGCGCCTAAGCTGGTAACCGCTATTTTTGGCAGCGCTGTAACGGTATCGGGTTTAACCGCCATCGTTATGACGCTTGTTTTACCAGAAAATTATTCAGCAAGTACAGATCATCTTAACTAGACTAATAATATTATAACAAAGGGATTAACAATGAAAATTACAACAATTAAAAAATTAGCCTTAGTAAGTGCTATCGCGGTGTGTTCAAGTAGCGTGTCGGCAAAAGAGCTGTGGTCAGATTTTAGTATAACCGCCATGACCGGCGCCGATTACCTCGAGCCGTTCTCGGGGGAGGAAGATGACAGAAGTGTAGTAACCATTGAGCATGCATCGGGGCATACATGGGGCGGTACCTTCTTTTTTATGGATAGATTAAGTAACCCCGATGAAGTATACGGAGAGCTAAACATAAACCCAACGCTTTACAAGCCACAAAACAGCTTTGTTAAAGAGGTATTTTTAGGCCTACAAACAGAATATGGCTCGGGCGATACCGATCAAAATAACTACTTATTAGGTGGCGGCGTATCGTTAGATGTACCAGGGTTTCAATATTTTAATGTGGCTTATTACCGTCGTTTTCAGGACGATATTGACATAGAGCGTGAAGATAACAACCAAATAACCGTAACGTGGGGCTATAACAAGGGTAACTTTAGATACGATGGCTTTTTAGATATTGTTGACAGTACCGACACTATGTTTGGTAAAAGCGAAGGCGGTTTTAACTTTACCTCACAACTTAAATACAACATTGCTCCTATGCTTGGCCTAGACACAGGTCGCCTTGATGTAGGTATAGAATACGTATATTGGAAAAATAAGTTTGGTGTAGATGGTCAAACAGAGCACAACCCAAACCTAATGGTTAAATGGCATTTTTAAAACTTTAAGCGTTACAGAATACAAAAAAGGCTGCTAGTTAATGCAGCCTTTTTTGTACATTAAACTGTCTTGTCCTGAAATGTGTTTACACATTTAGGACTTATTTTATGAAAACCACTAAAACTAAAGACGTTAAGCGTACTCAGCGAGATTATACATTAGGCTTTAAATTATCTATTGTTGAGCAAG
>NZ_JAQREO010000008.1:0-187249 GCF_028599385.1 Pseudoalteromonas sp. CST2 | reverse complement strand
CTACTTGCTCAACAATAGATAATTTAAAGCCTAATGTATAATCTCGCTGAGTACGCTTAACGTCTTTAGTTTTAGTGGTTTTCATAAAATAAGTCCTAAATGTGTAAACACATTTCAGGACAAGACAGTTGAAGACCCTAAATACCCTGTAGCCAACGACGCTATGGCGTAACACGTCACTTAGGTAACTCACTAAAAAAGCTCAGAATTTCCCGAGCTTTTTATAAATATTGATGAAGGGCTATGAAGGTAGATAAATTAAAGTTTACTAGTCTTTTATTTTATATTAAAGAGATCTATAAATTTAAAAGATAAACTGCTCGTTTTTTATCCCTAATACGTTATGGTATTTAAATAATAAATAACATAATAAAGTTAAGGAGCAGCCATGAATACCCCGCAATCAGATCATATCCCGCAAGAAGCCTTTGATTGGTACGACGAATACGCCCACGGTTTAATGGACCGACGTACATTTATGAAAAAACTTGGCGGTTTAGCTGCACTTGGTTTTTCAATGAGCGTACTAACCAGTGCCCTGTTACCCAATTATGCGTTTGCAGAGCAAGTATCATTTAACGATGATGATATTAAAGCCACCTACGAAGAATTTGATTCGCCAAACGGGCATGGTAAAGGCAAAGGCTACTTAGCAGTACCTAGCAAAATTGAAGGTAAACTGCCGGTTGTATTAGTTATTCACGAAAACCGTGGTTTAAACCCATATATTAAAGATGTAGCAAGGCGCTTAGCCAAAAAAGGCTTTATTGCCTTTGCACCCGACGCACTCTTTGCGCTTGGTGGCTACCCGGGCAATGACGATGAAGGCCGCGCCATGCAAAAAACCATGGACAGAGCTAAAATTCAAAACGATTTTGTAGCTGGGGCTAACTTTTTAAAAAATCATTCGAATAGTAACGGCAAACTGGGAGCTGTAGGCTTTTGTTTTGGTGGTTACATTGTTAATTACTTAGCGGCAGTTGAGAGTGACTTACTGAGCGCGGGCGTGCCTTTTTATGGCACACCTGCCAGTGAGTCACTGCACAAAAATATAAAAGCGCCTTTAATGATTCAATTAGGTGAGCTTGATAAACGCGTTAACGCTACATGGCCTGATTATGAAAAAAGCTTAAAAGCTAACAATGTTGAGTACATTATGCACATGTACGAAGGCGCTAATCATGGTTTTCATAACGACTCTACTGGGCGTTATGATGAGCAAAAAGCAGAACTTGCTTGGCAGCGTACCTTAGCGTTTTTTAATGAAAAACTAAGTTAATAATAAGGTAATGCCACCAGCTTAAAATGGGTGGCATTTTTTAAGTTAATTTAGCTCTGTAATGTGTAAAAGCTCACCAGATGGTCCCCATAAATAAATCACTTGACCCCACGGCTCTTGTTTTATCCCTTCAAAGCGAATATCAAAGTGAGTTAACTTACTAATGGTGTTAAAGGCTTCGTTTATGTTTAATACGCACACTTGCAGCATTAAATTTTCAGCAAATTCTAGGTTGTAGTAACGATTAATACCAATCGACTTAAATATTTAATCATTCTAGCGTGCTAAATAGAGCGCTAACAGCGTTATAAATTTCTTATGTAGAACAACTACATGTCGATATCTATGCCTTGTTATCACGCTATTTATCTGTCGCTATAAATGCCTAATAACTTAACACGATTGGTATAAAAACAAACTACATTCACCTGATGTTGCTATGCTTAAATCAGCTGATGCAGGCTCAATAGTAAAGCCAAGCGCCTGATAAAAGTCGCACGATTGCTGATAATTTTTACACGGCACAAACACTCTAATATCATCAACTTGCATTATCAGTCCTTCATTAGCCAAGCACGCTTTTATCAATAATCCCTTTTGCAATAAGGGCTTTTAAAATACCGGCGCTTTTTTCTCTAAAGGCATCGCGAAGTAAGCGCACCGCCGGAGTGATTGACTGCCTACTTGGGCACACCAACCAAAGCTCTGTAGGCGTGGGTTTAAAGTTTGGCATAACACTTATGACATTACCGGCAAGTAATTCATTTGACATATCTAAGCACGATTTAACCGCCAGCCCCTTGCCCGACACACACCAGCGCCTTACTAAATCGCCATCGTTAGCCGCATGGCCACCGTGCAATTTTACTTTAAACTCTTCGCTGGCATCGCTAAATACCCATACATCTTTAATTATATCTTGCAGTTGATAAAACAGCCCTTTATGTTCTGTTAAATCATGTGGATGAGCAGGCGTGCCATGTGTATCAAGGTAGCTTTGTGCTGCGCATAAAATACGCGGTACGTCGCAAATTTTAAAACCGTACATGCTGGCATCGTTAGGTTTACCATAACGCAGTGCAATGTCGACCGAGTCACGATAAAAGTCGATATTACTGTCGCTTATATTGGCGCGCAAGCTGAGCTGAGTGTGGGTTTGCATGAACTCGTCAAGCCAGGGGATCACAATGTTGCGCCCTAAATCAGAAGAAAGCGCAATACGCAGCTCACCATCAATTATATCGTCATCGCTTTTAAGTGTATTTTTGGCTTGTTCAAGCATTGCCATTGCTTGTTGGCATTGCGGAATGTAACGCTCGCCGGCTGCAGAAAGCCTTAAATGGCGAGTGGTGCGTATAAATAGTTCAAAACCTAAACCCTGCTCTACCCTTTTAACAGCAGCACTTGCTGTGGCGGTGCGCATATCTAAATTTGATGCTGCAGCAGTAATACTTTTAAACTCTGCCACTTTTAAAATTACCTGTAAGTCTTCTAAAAGCATTGTGTATTAATCCATTATCAACTTAATAATTTAATTATTATTTTTGGCAAAATTAAGCGCTTTAGGTTTGCTTACAGTGTATTGAGCAATCAAAAAGTGATTTATTGTCTATTTATATTTAACAATGCTTATCTATTGCGCGGTTTATCAATATAAAGGCAAATATTACACTGTACCCAACAGCTAGTCACTAACCACTATTTATTAAATTAGGACAATCTTTAAGGCGTTTATTAGTAAACCCAGCTTTTGGCAGTAATAGTATGTTTAAAAAGAAAATTTGTTTAAAGCAATCGCTCGCTTTATCAATTAACTAATATTATTTGATAAAGATTCAATCATTACCCTGTTTATTGCATAAAAATTCTCACCTATTATTCACCTCAACGCAAGCGAAGTCATTTAGGCTATTTAAATCGCTTTACTCTATTTTTTAGCATAACGGGTATCACAGTATGAAACGATTAAAAACCACTTTAGCAATAGCAACCCTGTCATTAGCCGCAAGTGCTTTTTCAAGCGCCTATGCAGCAGACGTTGGCCCCCTTGAAACGGTGACTACTTTTAATAAATATCGCGGCGCAGGTATAACTATAACACCTGCAGGGCGAATGATTGTAAGCATGCACCCGCTTGATGCACCAAAAACGCGAGTAGTTGAAATTATGGCAAACGGTGCTCAACAACCTTTCCCTAACGAAGATTGGGCTGACGGCCCCGAGCTTGGCAAAGTAGGCCTTGCAGCCGTAATTGGCGTGCATAGCGACAGCAAAGGTGTGGTGTGGATTTTAGACATGGGCAGCGAGCAAGTAGCCCCAAAACTTATAGCCTGGGACAGCGTTGCCAATACCTTAGTTAATACCATTGAATTAAATAAAGACGCTGTACTTGATAACTCGTTTTTACAAGACTTTGTTATTGATGAACGTAACGACAAAATTTACATTGCCGATATGTCTTTTGGTAACTTTATGGGCGCCACTAAACCTGCGTTTATTGTTGTTGATTTAAAAACCGGCGAATCAACGCGTGTACTTGAGGGCAATGCTAAGCTAATGCCAGAGGAGCGCGATATTGTCATCGAAGCCTCTCCTGTTGCATCTAAATCAGCAAAAGGTGAAACAACAAACCTACGTTTTGGTTTAAACCCAATTACTATTGATGATAAAAATGAATGGGTATACTTTGGCGCATTTACAGGCACAAGTGTTTACCGTATTCCGGCAAAAACGCTCGCTGATAGCACGTATTCAGATGCTAAAAAAGCAAAAAGCATTGAAGTGTTTGGCCCTAAAAACCCAAGCGATGGCATGACCTACGCGCCAGGTGGCGGTATTTTAGTAACCGACCTTGAAAACAATGCCATTGGCTTAACGACTAAAGGCCACTACGAAATAATTGTGCAAGACAAACGATTATCATGGCCTGATAGCCTAGCAGTGAGCAATGGTTGGATTTATGTAACACAAGATCAGCTCCACCAGCACCCTGCATTTAGCCAAGGCTTTGGTAATGCAAAACCACCTTACGTATTAACGCGTTTTCGCTTTAATCAAAAATAATTAATTATTTTTATAAGCCAGCCATACCCGCTGGCTTTTTAGGAGTTAAGTTATGCTACTCGACACCCCTATTTGTGACTTTGGCTGGCAAGCGCCCAACTTTACGTTAAAAACCCCGCAAGGCGAGCCTTTTACCTTAGCCGACAACCTAGGCGAAAACGCCTTGTTAATCGTGTTTATTTGTAACCATTGCCCTTATGTGCAACGTATTGCGAGGCGCTTAAGCGAAGATACCGCGTTATTAATAAACGAAGGTATAAATGTGTTAGCTATTATGTCGAACGACTATAAAAGCGTCCCTGCTGACTCCCCAGCTAATATGGAAAAATTTGCTAAGCAGCACGGCTTTTTGTTTCCCTACCTTGTTGATGAAAACCAACGCGTAGGCAAACAGTATGGCGCGGTTTGCACGCCTGATTTTTTTGGTTTCAATAAACATGGGGCACTGCAATACCGTGGCCGCTTAGACGATGCAAAAATGAATAACGATGCACATCGCACTCCTGAGTTAGTTAATGCCATGCGCCAAATTGCGGCCACAGGCAAAGGTCCTGAGCAGCAAACACCCAGCATGGGCTGCTCTATAAAATGGAGTCATTCATTATGAGTACAGTACATTTAAAATTGGGCGTAACCGATTTATCGTTTCACCATGTTACGGCCTCTTTAGTGAGCCATGTTTTAACTGATATGGGCTTTAACGTTGAGCGTATTTATGCACCGCATCAAGATAACTTTAAAAACCTTAAATCTGGTGAAGTAGATTTACTCGCCTCAGCATGGCTGCCTTCAAGCCACGGTGTTTATAAAGCCGATGTTGAACAAGTTATGCCACTCGTTGAGCTTGGCTTACATTATGAGCCTTATGCACACTGGGGCGTACCAGATTACGTACCGCAAAGTGCAGTAAACGAAATTAGTGATTTGCTAAAGCCAGATGTGCTTTCAAAAATGCAAAAAACAATTCAGGGCATTAATGCCGGTGCTGGTATTACCCGTTTTTCTATTAATATGATGAAAGAATATGGGCTGACGAGCGCAGGGTATGAGTTTTTAACCGGCACAGAGCATGACTGTTTTAGCGCGTTTGAAAACGCCGTCGCCACCCAAACCTGGTGCGTAGTGCCGTTATGGAAGCCACAATTTTTGCATTACAAGCACACAATACGAGAGCTTAAAGAACCACAAGGATTACTAGGCGTTGTTGATAGAGCTGTTTTACTCCTACGTGAAGATAAACAAGCGCTGTTTAACCAAGCACAGTTAAACACCCTTGATAAATTACGCTTTTCAAATGAGATCATTGCCGAGCTTGACTATAAAGTATGCAAAAACTTACAACCCCTCGATGACGTAACGCGTAATTGGCTTAATAACAATCCAATTAAATAGTAATTTGTGCTTTGTTTTTTTTAAAAAGGCTCAATATAGACACTACTTGGCTAAAATAGCCACTTAACGGAGATAACCATGACCCATCCAATTATTAATGATTTAGAAAAACGTTATACAACTAAACGCTACACAACCAAGCGTATTCCTCAAGATGATCTAGATGTAATTTACGAAGCTATGCGTCTTTCTCCTTCATCTATTAACTCACAGCCGTGGAAATTTATTGTTATTGAATCAGACGAAGCTAAAGAGCGTATGCACTCTACGTTTGCTAATAAATTTCAATTTAATCAGCCGCATATTAAAACTGCATCGCACGTTATTTTATTTGCTTACAACCCTAAATATAAACGTGATGACTACGCACAAGTCATTGATGCAGACATTAAAAATGGCCGTACTCAAAGTGAAAACCGCGAACAAGCATTTGGTGCGTTTGCTTTTGTTGATATGAATACCGATGAGCAAGGCAACAATGCAATGTGGACCAAAGCGCAAACTTACATTGCCCTGGGCAACACAATGCATGCCGCAGCACGCTTAGGCGTTGATTCAACACCTATGGAAGGTGTAGATGCACAGCTTATTGGTGAAGTGTTTGAACAAGAGCTCGATGGCTATATTTGTGATGTAGCGTTGGTACTTGGCTACCACGATGACACTGAAGATTATAACGCTAAGTTACCTAAATCTCGCTTAGCAAAAGAGCAAGTTATAGAGGTTTTATAAAAACCTATTAAAAAAGCTTAGCGCTAATGAGTGCTAAGCTTTTATATTCATTTTATTTTTTAGCAATAGCTTGCAGTACCGACGCTAAACCCGTGTGGTATGTGCCTTCAAACACTTCTCGCTTTAATTCTTCTAAATGTACAAAGCTAAGCTCGGCTAAGTCATCTTGTAAATCGCTTTTTGAGGTTTTAGTATCGACACTTGGGCCGCCTCCGGTATTATAATTTACTTGCTCAGGCGTATAGGCCTCAAGTAAAAACACCCCACCTGGCTTTAAACCTTTAACAGCGCGCTTATATACCGCTGAACGCACGGCACTTGGTAAAGGGCAATAAATAGACACTACTGCATCCCATTTTTCTTTTCCAAAATCAAACTTCGCTAAATCGGCGTGTACAAGCTCAATGTTTACGTTGTGCTCTTTGGCAAGCTTTGCCGCTTTTTCAAGCCCTACTTTTGAGCCATCAACCGCGGTAACGCTGTAACCCATTTTTGCTAAAAATACCGCATTTCGCCCCTCACCTTCGGCTAAGCTAATAACATTGCCTTTAGGTAATTGCTTATAGTGCTCTGCTAAAAAATCATTTGGCTGTTTGCCATAAGCATATTGCTGAGTGTTATACCTTTCATCCCACATAATAGCTCCTGGTATTATTTTTCGTATTCATAGGCATTGAATACGGCTGTTTAATAATTCCACTAATAATATGTAGTGTAAATAGGTAACTAATTTTTTAATGTTGTTAATATACTACTCAGCCATGCTCACGCACACTGCTAAGTACAAGATTAAAAGGGGGATTTTCAGAGCTAAATAAAAAAGCCAGTGACGAGGTCACCGGCCAAAAGAAGGCAATACGAAGGGAGTCGTACTGGCTGTTAAAACTTTTTCAGTATTCGCTATCTTAATAACGGCACATGAGATTCTAATGCCTGATAGTTCATCCATTGGTTTAATTGCTCAGGCCAGGTAATGCTTGGCTCACAATATAAACCGCGTAATATAGAAAAATAAATAGCGCTATCAAGCAAGCTTAATGACGTTTTACCATTATTAATATTGAGCTGTTTTTCGGTGCCAATTAAAAATTCATTTACTTGTAAAACTATCTCAGGAGTTGATGCTATTAGGTTTACAAAGTTAAGCTCTGTCGATTGCTTGTTATCTTCCCACGCTATACGGCTAGATTCTGTTTTAAACTCTTTTAAATCAAGTAATGGCCAGCGCGGCAAACCAATTTGCAATAAAGGCGCAAACGAGCCACCTTGCCACTCAATAGCCCCTTGCGTTGGCTTGTTTGATTCGCTAGAACCAGCAAGTTCAATAAACAGGCTAATAATTTCGTTACTTTCACTCATAACAGTGCCGTCATCCATTTCAAAAATAGGTACCATTTTTTTACCAATTAGTTTTGTTGGTGTTTCAGTGTCGTCGTAATCAAGTACAACGTCATCAAGCTTAATGCCTAATTTGCCTGCTACATATTTAACACGCGCACAAAAAGGACAATGAGAGTAACTGTATAGTTTCATAATTAATTAAAGCCTAAAGCGGGTTAAGTACCTATGCCCGTAAGATACCCAAATAGTCAGCGCAGAAAAACCGCATTTAGGTTGAAACTTTATCTTGTAAAAATTGATAATCACGCTTTAATACCAGTCCGCATAATTAAGTGATCTATTTTGAGGATGGATAAACGTGTTGATAGCAAGGCAAAAAATTCGCTATTTAGTCGTTCTAAATGAGAATTTTTTAACGCAGATAGCGACACGTTTAGCCCCTGAAAATGATTAAGCGTTAATGCGGATTGGTATAAGTAGTAAATAAAATAAAAAAACACGCCATAAAGGCGTGCTTAATTTACACATTATAGTTAGCGCCCTATTACGCCCTCAGCTAAAGGTTTAAATCTAAATATGTAATAGGGTGCTTTATTTTGAGCATTGCCGTTATTAAGTTGTGCCGAAAGCGGCAATTGTGCAGCGCCGGTGTACATGTAACCCTCAGGTCCAATGCTTACACCATCTGGCCAAATCATGTTTTTATCGTACGTGTAATCACGGTACGTACGTGTTTTGGCGTCAATAACGCCCACAGTACGCTCACCCACTATGGTTAAATATAAATTATCATCAGCATCAATACTTAAACCACCGTTTACTGGTTTTTGTGCGTATTGCTCTACACGTTCGCCTAGTTGTTTATCGGTTAATTGCTCGTTAGCAATATCGGCCATTTTTATACGGTAAACATACTTTTTATTAAGCGGAGCAAAGTAAAGCCATTGCTGCGCGTTATCAAGCACAATGCCATCAGCACCAATAAAGGCATTAAGTTGCTTTTGGTTATCAGTCCCTTCATCAATCATTATTGGCATTGTGTAATCGGGTAATGCACTTTCGTGACCTTGCAATACTCGCCGGCTCTTACCTGTTTTAGTATTAACGATAATAAGGGCGGCTTGCTTGCCATTTCCGCCATCCGTAATACCTTCATCAGCGATCACCAATGTATTGTATTTGCTCGATATAGCTAAATCATTAAGTTGAGATTGAGCAACCGATATAGGGCTAGGTAAGTAAATAATTTTATTAAGCTTATTGTTTAGCGCATCCCATGCTATCAGCTTTGGCGTAATACGCGGCTGCGCCTGGCCTGAGTCGAGTATCCATACATTACCTCTGTCATCAGCCCTTACCCCTAATACCCAATTTAAATAGTTAGCGGGATTTTTTAAGCTGCCATCACTTTTATAAGGAGTTTGCATTTGCGCATTAGGAAATGGCACCACATCACCATTTTTTAAAAGCTCCCCCACTTTTACTTTTGGGTTATAAAAAGGGTGATAACTAAAAATAAAGCGCTTGTTTTGTGTATACGTAATACCGCCCACAGCACCGTCGGTTTGTGCGTAAACCTCAGCGGGTACCGTGTCATTTGCAAAAGCTGAGGCACTTATTAGCAAGGCTATAGCGCTTAGCCCTAATTTAGATTTATTTAAAAACATAATTTGCCCTACTTTTGCTTAATGTAATTAGCTGTGCCGTCTATCCAGTCTTGTCGAGCTGGGGTAAAAAAATCAATATCTACCGTATCTTGGGTAAAGTGAAATTCGTGCGGTACATTGGCCGGAATCACCATCATGTCACCCGCTTTCATAAGGTATTGTTTACCGCCAGAAAACACTTTAGCCTCGCCTGACATGATCCACGTTACTTGTTCATTAGGGTGTTTATGAAGCGGCACTTTGCCACCTTTTTTAGCCACCCATTTTACAAACGTAGATTGCGTACCATGAAAATATTGGCGTGTTAAATATGGGCCCATTTGCTCTTTGGGCTGGCTGTCGAGATTAAGTAAAAAAGGGGCGTTAGTAATGTGCTGATTATAACTATCCATTATGCCCATTTGGGGTGCAGGCGTTATTTGCTGTTCAAGTTTACTTTGCGCTGCCCATACGCCACTGCTTGTTAAAGCAGTTGCTAATAAAAGCGTGTTAATTTTCATAGTTTCACCTAAATAATAAACTGTGTGCGGCTGCACTGACTATTTAGGTAAAGTTTACAGGCTGAGGATTTTTGAAAAAGCCGCCTAGGCAAGAAATATTTTCAAATAAAAACGAGCAATTAATTACTTATTACAAAATAAAAACCCAGCAATAAAGCTGGGTTTTACTGAGATAATGCTTAAAAAACCTTAACTGACCTTTAATTCTTGCATTTGTATGTAATGTACTAAGTCTTCAATCGTTACCACTGTCATGCTGTGTTTATTAGCATAATCACTTACCTGTGGTAAACGCGCCATGGTGCCATCAGGATTAGTGAGTTCACAAATAACCCCAAACGGTTTTAAACCAGCCAGCTGCATTAAATCAACAGATGCCTCGGTGTGGCCGCGGCGAACTAAAACCCCACCTGTTTGTGCTTTTAAGCCAAATACATGGCCTGGGCGCGATAAATCACTGGGTTTGGCGTTATCGGCTGTGGCGGCTTTAATCGTTGTTACTCGATCGGCTGCCGATACGCCGGTTGTAACACCGTGTTTAGCCTCTATTGTGACTGTGTAGGCTGTATTATTTTGGCTGGTGTTGTGAGTTACCATTTGCGGTAGCTCGAGCTGCTTAATACGCTCATCGCCCATACACAGGCACACAATACCGCTGCCTTCGCGGATCATTTCCGCCATTTGTTGGGTGGTTAAATGCTCGGCAGAAAAAACAAAATCACCTTCGTTTTCGCGGTTCTCGTCATCAACAACAAGTACGCCTTGGCCTTGCTGCAAAGCAGCAATGGCATTTTCTAAACGGGTATGGCTTTCGCCAAATTGGCTAAGTAAAGACTGAATCATTATTATATTCCACATAAAAATAAATAGATTCAGGACACTGAAAGGCATGGCAAAACACACAAACTAAATTGCGCACTTTTTGCCACTAAACAGCTTATACCAATCCGCTTAATTAAGTGATTTATTTTGAGGTTGGAAAAACGTGTCGCTCAAAATGATTAAGTATTATTGCGAATTGGTATTAAACACGCAGCCACAGGCCACGTGTTTGCATACGCTACAAGCTATATTCTCTTTCATCCGGACTATAACCGTCGGCTCTGGCATCTCACCAGATCTGCTTGACCTTTATTTAATACATTAAAAAACGATTATTAAATAAAGCGCTCGCGGGCTCGTTTATTCAAAAACTAATGAGTAAAACATACCGCCGGTGGGGAATTTCACCCCGCCCTGAGAATGTACCGTGAACTTATCTGTTCACGGCCTGCGCATTATACGCGTGTATTTATATGTTATTCAAAATAAACGTTAAGTAAGTTCAGTGTTTAGTGAGGCATTGAGTACTTTACCTTGGTTAATATCGGCCGTGAGTGAGCATTTTGCGCCATTAACTAAGTTTAAATTTGGCTGCATATGGCCAATATCAGCATCTATTATTACCGGGAATAAACACCCACCCAATGCCACCTCTAGCGCATGGCGGTAATCAAATGCATCGTGATGACTTTGTGTTATTTCGCTGCGCCCTAAAATAAGGCCGTTAATATCATCAAATACACCGGCAAGTTTGAGCGACAGTAAAAATCGTGCCACGGTGGTAGGCGTAAGCTCTGAATTTTCTAGGTATAAAATTAGCCCTTCGTTCGCACTGTGTTTTTTAAAGTCGTGCAATGCTAAAAATGGCGAATCCAGCAATAATCCTACCGTATCAAGGCAGCCGCCAAATAAGCGCCCAGACATCTCTATTGTGCGCTCATCGGTGTAATTTAGGCACTGCCACTGGGTAGGCTCGCTTGGCGCTAGCAGCTCATCTGGGTTTTGTGCGTAATTGGGTTTATTTTTTTGATAATAAGCAGAAGGCCCTTGCTCAAATTTACTTCCCGACTCGTAGGTAATGGTTTCAAAAATTTGTAAGCTGTAGGGGTTTGTTTCATCTGGGTGAAGCTGCATTAGGTTGGCACTATGAAGTGTTGCCCATTGGCACTTAGCCGTAAGTGCACAAGCAATTGTGCTCACATCAGAAAAACCCACCAGCCATTTAGGTTTGGCCTCTTTTATGGCGTTAAAATCCAGTAGTGGCAAAATTTCCATTGCCAGCTCTCCGCCCATTGGCGGCATAATGGCGGCAACCTCATCGTCTAGCAAAAAGCCCATTAATTGCTTGGCATGCGCTTTTGCATCTAATTCATCGCGGGGTTTATTTTGGCGTAAAAACTCCCCTTCTACTACCTCGTAACCACGGTGTTTTAAACCATCAATCACTCTATCTAATCGTGCATGGTATTTTTCTTTTAAGCCCGCCGAAAGCGAGCAAATAGCAATTTTAGAGCCTACTTTTAAAGGCGCTGGATAAAGTATATTAGCCATGAATGTTCCTTTTAATAAAGTGATTCCACTGTGTAAAAGCCGTTATGCATTTACACATTACCTATATGAATGTACCTATATCAACACGCACACTCTTTATGCAATATGAATAAGCGTAGAGTGTGTTTAGCATTTATGCAGTCACCATTTTATTTATAAATTTTTTAACGGGTAATGGCACGCGCTTTTTTAGCAATCCAATTATGCCAATCCGTTTAACTCAGCTGTCTATTTTGAGGAGGGTGTTATATATGGGGTTTATGAGGATAAGTTGGCATTAGCTAGTTTTTAGGTATAAAAAAACCGATGCAATTGCATCGGTTTTTGCTTGTACATTACTGTGAGCTAAATATTAAAGATACTCAACGTCAATGATTTCGTACTCAACGTCGCCTTTAGGCGTTTTAATGGTCACAGCATCATCTGTTTGTTTACCAATTAAACCGCGCGCAATCGGTGAGTTAACAGAAATTAAGTTATTTTTAATATCTGCTTCGTCATCACCCACAATACGGTAGGTTACTTCGGCATCTGTTTCTACATTTACAATAGTGACAGTAGTACCAAAAATAACTTTACCTGTATTAGGCATTTTAGTTACGTCAATAATTTGCACATTTGAAAGCTTAGCTTCAATTTCTTGAATACGGCCTTCACAAAAACCCTGTTGCTCACGCGCAGCGTGGTATTCAGCGTTTTCTTTTAAGTCACCATGTTCACGTGCAATCGCAATATCATTTACGATTTTAGGACGGGTAACTGTTTTTAATTCGTTAAGCTCTTCGCGCAGTAACTCTGCGCCACGAACTGTCATCGGAATTGATTGCATACTTTTCTCACTTAACACCAAGGCCTAGTGGCCTTGGTACATTTCCTTAGTTCAATCGCTGGTGTAGCTCTTGAACTGACGTCACTTTACTACGGTCGTCCGCTTGGTTAGCAGTACAGTTAGCAAATGCCGCGTTCAAGGTTGTCGTGTAGTTGGTTTTGTTTTGCAATGCACCACGACGCAACACCTTCGAATCTTCGATCGCTTGGCGACCTTCGGTGGTATTTACGATATAGCTGTACTCTTTATTCTTGATGTTATCAAGAATATGCGGGCGGCCTTCATATACTTTGTTTACACGGCGTACTTCAATACCGGCCTCTTTTAAAGCCTCTGCTGTGCCACCTGTTGCATCAATTTCAAAACCAAGGTCTGTCATGGTTTTAGCAAGTTCTACAACACGAGACTTATCGCTGTTACGTACAGATAGTAACGCGCGACCACCGCGTGGTAAAGTGTTGCTTGCACCTAATTGTGCTTTTGCGAACGCTTCGGCGAAAGTATCGCCAACACCCATCACTTCACCTGTAGAGCGCATCTCTGGGCCACGGATAGGATCCACACCTTGGAACTTAGCAAACGGTAAAACAACTTCTTTAACGCTGTAATACGGTGGAATTACTTCTTTAGTAATGCCTTGGCTTGCTAAAGACTGACCCGCCATACAACGCGCGGCTACTTTTGCAAGTGCAATACCGGTCGCTTTAGATACAAACGGTACAGTACGCGCCGCACGTGGATTCACTTCAATTAAGTACACTTTGCCATCTTTTACAGCAAATTGTGTATTCATTAAGCCCACTACGCCAAGCTCAAGTGCCATATCGGTTACTTGTTTACGCATAACATCTTGCACTTCTTGTGATAAAGAGTGTGCAGGTAATGAACATGCTGAGTCACCCGAGTGAACACCCGCTTGCTCAATGTGCTCCATGATACCGCCAATAATTACTTGCTCGCCGTCACAAATTGCATCAACGTCCACTTCGATTGCATTATCTAAGAAGTGATCAAGTAGTACTGGCGCTTCATTTGAAGCTTGTACCGCTTCGGTCATGTAACGACGTAAGTCTTGCTCATCGTAAACAATTTCCATTGCACGGCCACCCAGTACGTACGATGGACGCACAACCAGTGGGAAGCCAATTTCACCTGATTTAAGTAATGCTTCTTCAGTTGATGTAACTGTAGCGTTTTCTGGTTGTAGTAAATCAAGACGCTCTACTAACTGTTGGAAACGCTCACGGTCTTCTGCGCGGTCAATCGCATCTGGTGAAGTACCAATTACTGGCACACCATTCGCTTCAAGTTCACGTGCTAGTTTAAGTGGTGTTTGGCCACCGTACTGTACAATCACACCTTTTGGTTTTTCAACACGTACAATTTCTAATACGTCTTCAAGTGTAATTGGTTCAAAGAATAGACGGTCAGAGGTATCGTAATCGGTAGAAACCGTTTCAGGGTTACAGTTAACCATGATGGTCTCATAGCCGTCTTCGCGTAGCGCAAGGGCTGCGTGCACACAACAGTAGTCAAACTCAATGCCTTGGCCGATACGGTTAGGACCGCCGCCAATAACCATGATTTTGTCTTTGTCTGACGGGTTCGCTTCACACTCTTCATCGTACGTTGAGTACATGTAAGCTGTGTCTGAGCTAAATTCAGCAGCACAGGTATCAACACGCTTGTACACAGGTACAATGTTTAACTGATGACGCTTTTTGCGAATTTCGGCTTCAGATACACCAGCAATTTCAGCAATACGTGGGTCGGCGAAGCCTTTACGCTTAAGTTTACGTAAAAACTCGGCATTTAAGCCGGCCATGCCACCTTCAGCAATTTTAGCTTCGTCTTTTAAAATGTCTTCTATTTGTACTAAGTACCAAGGATCAACTTTGGTAAGTTCAAATACCTCTTCTACGCTCATACCGTGGCGCATTGCATCGGCAATGTACCAAATACGCTCAGCGCCTGGCTCGCGTAGTTCACGGATGATTTTTTCGCGCGCTTTCGGGTCATCAAGTGCCACAATTGGGTTAAAGCCCGTTGCGCCTACTTCAAGACCGCGTAATGCTTTGTGTAACGATTCTTGCTGGTTACGACCAATCGCCATTACTTCGCCCACTGATTTCATTTGCGTTGTTAAGCGGTCGTTCGAGCCGGCAAATTTTTCAAAGTTAAAGCGAGGAATTTTTGTTACTACGTAGTCGATTGATGGCTCAAATGACGCCGGTGTTTTGCCACCTGTAATGTCGTTTTGAAGTTCATCTAACGTGTAACCTATTGCTAACTTAGCGGCAATTTTAGCAATTGGGAAACCCGTTGCTTTAGATGCCAGTGCTGATGAGCGAGATACACGTGGGTTCATCTCAATGATAACCATACGGCCATCATCAGGGTTTACACCAAACTGTACGTTTGAACCACCGGTTTCAACACCAATTTCACGCAGTACCGCCATAGAGGCATTACGCATTAATTGATATTCTTTGTCGGTTAGCGTTTGTGCTGGTGCAACGGTGATTGAATCACCAGTGTGTACACCCATTGGGTCAAAGTTTTCGATAGAACATACAATGATACAGTTGTCTTTTTTGTCGCGAACAACTTCCATTTCATATTCTTTCCAGCCAATCAGTGATTCATCAATCAGCAACTCACTTGTTGGTGATAAATCTAGGCCGCGCTCACAGATTTCGTTAAATTCTTCCATGTTGTAAGCCACACCGCCACCAGTGCCACCCATAGTGAAAGAAGGACGAATAATACACGGAAAACCAATACGTGTTAGCGTATCGTGTGCTTCATCCATAGAGTGAGCAATTTCAGCACGTGGACATTCAAGGCCAATGTTTTTCATGGCTACGTCAAAGCGTTCACGGTTCTCTGCTTTGTCGATTGCATCGGCGGTTGCGCCAATTAGCTCAACGCCGTGTTTAGCCAGTACACCGTGCTTATCTAAATCAAGTGCACAGTTTAATGCAGTTTGACCACCCATTGTTGGTAGTACTGCATCTGGCTTTTCTTTTTCAATAATTTTTTCTACCACTTCCCAATGAATAGGCTCGATGTACGTTGCATCGGCCATTTCCGGGTCAGTCATGATAGTCGCTGGGTTTGAGTTAACTAATATAACTCTAAAGCCTTCTTCTCTAAGTGCTTTACACGCTTGAGCACCAGAGTAATCAAATTCACAAGCTTGACCAATTACAATTGGGCCTGCGCCTAAGATAAGAATGCTTTTTAAATCGGTACGTTTTGGCATTATTACTCCAGTTAAATTAGTTATTACGCGCTTGCATCAGGTCGATGAAGTGGTCAAATAATGGGGCAGCATCGTGCGGGCCAGGGCTTGCTTCTGGGTGACCTTGGAAGCTAAACGCTGGCTTATCAGTACGATGAATACCTTGTAGTGTTCCATCAAATAACGATTTGTGCGTGGCACGTAAGTTACTTGGTAGTGTGTCTTCATCGGCAGCAAAACCGTGGTTTTGTGCAGTGATCATTACTACATCGCGGTCTAAGTCTTTTACTGGGTGGTTACCACCGTGGTGGCCAAATTTCATTTTTACTGTTTTAGCACCTGAGGCCAGTGCTAATAATTGATGCCCTAAACAAATACCAAAAATTGGTGTGTCGGTTTCTAAAAAGGTTTTAATTGCATCAATAGCGTAAGTACATGGCTCTGGATCGCCAGGACCATTAGATAAGAAGATACCATCTGGGTTTAAAGCAAGTACATCGGCGGCTGAGGTTTGCGCTGGTACAACGGTTAATTTACAACCGCGATCAACTAGCATACGTAAAATATTACGTTTAACACCGAAGTCGTAGGCTACTACATGAAACTTTTCATCATCGCTGCTAAGGGTTTTAAATCCTTGGCCTAATGTCCAGCTTGATTCGCGCCACTCAAAATTTTCCTTGGTTGAGACAACTTTTGCTAAATCCATACCTTTTAAACCTGGGAAGGTTTGCGCGGCTTGTAACGCTTTGTTTTCGTCTAACTCGTCACCGGCAATAATACAGCCGTTTTGTGCGCCTTTGTCGCGCAAAATACGGGTAAGCTTTCTGGTGTCGATGTCCGCAATACCTAAAATATTACGTTGTTTTAAGTAATCATCTAACGATTGCTCGTTACGAAAGTTACTTGCTAGCAGTGGCAAATCACGGATCACTAGGCCTTTAGCCCAAATTTGATTCGCTTCTTCGTCTTCGCTGTTGGTACCCGTATTGCCGATATGTGGGTACGTCAAAGTTACGATTTGTTCCGCGTATGATGGATCAGTCAAAATTTCTTGATAACCAGTCATAGACGTATTGAATACTACTTCACCGACTGACATGCCGTCAGCGCCGATTGCAGTACCGCGAAACACTGTGCCGTCTTCTAGGACTAACAGAGCGGATTTAGTCAAGTTAAACCTCCTAACAGTAAAAAACGGGAGTAAGCAAATGCTTAACACCCCGCCAATACCCAGAGGGATCGTCAAAACCAGATTTTTTTGTGAGCTTAAATTGTTTTACGCAGTCTTAAATGATGCCGATATAAAACGCTAAACCTTCAATCATTTTTCTTGCCTAAAACTCTTTTCATTCCCACTGAAACCCCTGGTTTTACTAGCCACTTGGGTATAATTGGAAACACGCATTTAGTAATTTTTGGCAAATTGGCTGCATTCTACATGAAGATGCTATTTAGGTCTAACGTTATTTAGATAAATACTACAAATAAGTCGCTTTAGGCAAAAATAGACCCAAACAGCTAAAAAAGTAACTAAACTACTTCAGATCTAGCACATCTTGCATATCATAAAGTCCTGCTGGTTTATTTTGTAACCACTGCGCAGCCCTTATAGCTCCTAATGCAAAGGTCATTCGCGAACTTGCTTTGTGGGTTAATTCAAGCCTTTCGCCCATAGTTGCGAAATAGGCGGTGTGTTCACCTACTATGTCCCCGCCTCTTAGTACTGAATAGCCAATTTCATTTTGTGATTTTGCGGTTTCTACTCGGCTGCGGTCGTATACCGCTACTTCATCGTGATCCCACCCTTTAGCCTGTGCAATAGATTCACCAATGGCTAATGCTGTGCCCGAGGGCGCATCTATTTTATGACGATGATGCGCTTCAAAAACTTCTATATCTAGGTCGTCACCAAATTTAGTGGCCGCTGTTTGCACTAGGTTAAGTAGCACATTAACGCCAACGCTGTAGTTACGCGCAAACACAATAGGAATATGTTTAGCAGCATTTTCTAATAATGCCATGTCTTCGCTAGTTAAACCTGTGGTGCCTATAACCATAGGCAGTTTTTTATCGAGCGCTGTTTTTAAGTGATTGCGCATACCTGCTGGTAACGTGAAATCGATAAGTACATCAACATCAGCAACCTTGCTCTCGTCGCTAAAGCTAATGGATTTGTCGGCTGCACTGTTTACTTGATTTACATTAATACCCAATAACGATGAGCTGCTGCGAACATACGCACCACCAAGTTGTGTTTGCTCTTTAATTGTCGCGGCTTCTAATAGGGCTAAGCCCATTCTGCCGTTAGCACCAAAAACACCTATTCGATTCATTGTTATTGCCTTAATCTGATTTAGTTGGATCTGTTGTTGCGTGCCCTGACTAATTTGCCGCCCTAAACTTGCTTTGAGCAATTATTAGCCGCATATAATCGCACACCGGTAGATATTATCTAAAAGTCGTGCAATAGTCAGGTAAGCCCTTAATTAAATAATAATAACAATACCAGTTTACTTTAGCCATCTATACATTTAAACTTCTCTTTCGCGTCGATTTGGTCTTTGGCTTGCGGGCGCTGTGGTCATCTACTTTTTTATTAAAGAGTGATCTACTAAATTCAGCTAAAAGAGGTGTTTTGGCTGTGGTTATACTAACTGGTTATGAGGAATACAATGCAGCCAACATTTAATAAAAACAAAGCAATTCTATCTTTGCTTCCCCTTCTTACCTTTGTAGCCCTTTTTTTAGGCTCAGGTTTATATTTACAATCGCAAGGGGTTGATTACGCTTTTTACCAGCTCCCAGCGCCGGTTGCTATACTACCCGCTATTATGCTTGCCTTTATTTTAAACAAAGGCACTGTAAACCAATGTGTTGAAACCTTTATTAAAGGCGCAGGACACAACAACATTATTACCATGTGTTTAATTTACTTACTTGCCGGTGCATTTTCGGCAGTAGCAAGTGCCACCGGTGGTGTGGATGCGGTTGTAAACGCTGGCTTGTCACTTATTCCCCCGTCGCTGTTATTACCTGGGCTATTTTTAATTGCTGCGGTTGTCTCTACTGCAATGGGTACATCAATGGGTACCATTGGTGCTATAGGGCCAATCGCCTATGCGGTATCCGTTAAAACAGGCATCGACCCTGCACTAATGGCCGGTACTATAGTATCGGGCGCAATGTTTGGTGATAACCTTTCTATTATTTCAGACACAACCATTGCGGCAACGCGTACGCAAGGCTGTGAAATGAAAGACAAGTTTAAAGAAAACTTAAAAATAGCGGTTCCTGCTGCCGTATTAACCATTGCTTTGCTGCTTTATTTAACACCTGCTCCACAAGCAGTAGAAACTAAAGATTTTGATTTATTATTAGTGCTGCCTTATGCCTTTATTTTAGTATTGGCTGTTGCCGGTATGAACGTGTTTGTGGTGCTATTTAGCGGTATTGTATTTGCTGCGCTAATGGGCTTTACCGGCAGCTACGAAGGCGCAAGCTTTGTAAAAGATATTTACAAAGGTTTTACCGATATGCAGGAAATATTTTTACTTTCTATGTTTATTGGTGGCTTATCTGAATTTATTCGTATTAACGGTGGCCTTGATTTTCTGGCACAAAAAATTCAAGCCATTACAAAAGTGATTGCCAAGTGGCACCGCAAAGTAGCTGATCAGCTTGGTATAGCTGCATTGGTATTAACCAGCAACGTGTGTATAGCCAATAACACGGTATCCATTATTGTTGCAGGCCCTATTGCTAAAAAACTTGCTGATGATGGCGAAATAAGTGGTAAACGCTCTGCAAGTTTACTCGATATTTTTGCTTGTGTTACGCAAGGCTCACTGCCCTATGGTGCTCAAGCATTACTGTTAGGTGCTACGTTTAAAATTAGCCCGTGGGAAGTGTCAACGTCATCTTACTACTGCTTTATCTTAGCCTTTACTGCCATTGCCGTTATTTGTTTGCGCCGCAATAAAGCCTAAATTTCGTGCAAAACCTTATGTTGCAGCTTAATAAATAAGCTGCAACATATGTTAAAATAATAATCTACAAATCAATACCTTGTGCTATAATGCGCGCTTTCGCGTGTCACTAAAATTATAGTTAAATACAGATTATGAAATTTAAAAAAATACTTCCCCTCGTTACCCTTACGTCAATCGCTTTATCATCTTCTGCCCTTGCTGCTAATTGGAGCAGTACCGCATTACATGTTAATAATGGCGACCAAAAAAACCCATTTACCAAGCAAGAATCAGACACTACTGTTTACTCGCTGCAACATGCATCGGGCTATGATTACGGTGATAACTTTTTCTTTATTGATTACAGCAAAGACGATACAACCGACGGCTACCAAGATAGCGACTTTTACGGCGAATGGTATTCAACGCTAAGCTTATCGGCTATTAGCGGTGAGAAAATTGGCGCTGGTGCATTATTAGATGTAGGCCTTACTGGCGGAATTAACGTTGCCGGCGATGCCAAAATGATGAAATACCTACCGGGTGTTAAATTAAGCTGGGATGTACCTGGGTTCAACTTTTTTCAAACACTTGTCACTGCCTATATTGATGACAGTGAAGGCGTAGCCAAAGGCGGTGCCCCTATTGAAACTAACAGCTGGATGTTTGATGTAGCCTTTGAATACCCGTTTACCCTAGGCTCGCAAAAATTTAGCTTTAAAGGACACGCTGAGTACATTGCAGAGCGCGAAGATGAGTTTGGTAACGACGTAGAAGCGTGGGTACTTGCACAGCCTATTTTAGTATGGGATATGGGCCACGCGTTAGAAATGAAAGAAAACACCCTATTACTGGGTATGGAACTGCAATACTGGCATAACAAGCTAGGCACTGAGGTCACTGAATCGGTTCCACAAATACACGTTGAGTGGACTTTTTAAGCCCAGACAGTGTAAAACAGAGTCAACATTACTTTTAAACGGAGCACTTAAACAGTGCTCTTTTTTTTGCCATGAAAACTATTTAATTGAACAGCCTTTAATACTTAGTTATTGTCTTACTTTAATTAAAGCCGTGTGCTTGCCTTTAATAGGAGTAAGGAAATGCCAGCGATTAAAGTTATTTGTTTGTCTGCATTATTAGCCTTTACTAATAATGCATTTGCCAGTAGTACAGAACCCTCTAAAACCCTCTCTTACGATGCACTTTTAACAAATTACCAGTATGATTTTAAAGTAAATTATTTTTATATTGCTTCACAAAAGCAATCGCTAAAAATGGCGTATATTTATTTAAAACCCACACAAAAAAATATGCCAACAGTGACGCTAATGCACGGTAAAAACTTTAATGCCGACTACTGGAGCCCCACAGCCCGTTACTTACAGTCGCTTGGGTTTGGGGTGCTGATACCCGATCAAATTGGTTTTGGTAAGTCTTCAAAGCCCACTAACTATCAATATTCATTTGCGGCGCTTGCGCATCATACACATGCATTAATGGACTCGCTAAATCTTGAAAAGTCGATTGTTGTTGGCCACTCTATGGGGGGAATGCTAGCGAGCCGTTTTGCATTAATGTACCCAGATACAACCACTAAACTGATTTTGCTTAATCCAATAGGGCTTGAAAACTACTTACACTATGTAAAATACAAAGACACCAACTTTTTTTATAAAAATGAGCTTAACAAAACGCCCGAAGGTGTTAAAAAGTACCAGCAAAAAAACTATTACGATGGTCAATGGAATACCCAGTATTCAGCATTAACCGACTTTATTACAGGGCAAATACAAGGCCCAGATAAAGAGCAAATTGCTTGGGTTAACGCTAAAACCTACGATATGATTTTTACCCAACCGGTGATCACTGAATTTAAAGACTTAACGGTGCCCGTTAAATTAATTATTGGTACGCGTGACAGAACAGGCCCTGGCCGAAACTGGAAAAAAGACGGGATAGATTATCAGCTGGGGCGTTACGACAAATTAGGAAAACACGCTGCTGCGCTCATTCCTGATGCGCAACTGTTTGAGCTTGATAATTTAGGGCATTTACCGCAAGTAGAAGATTTTGAGCGATTTAAGGCAGTGTTTAAACAAGCACTAAGTGAGTAATAGCTTGATACTTAATAAAATAAAGCCCCTGTAAGTAAACCGCTTACAGGGGCTTTTTATATAAAAACTAATTTACAGCGTACATTGCGGGTTTTTACCCTGCGATTTAGCCGTACTTTGCTCGCTAAGAGCTTCGCTCATTTGTGCTTGTAAATTATTAATTCGATTGCTCGGTGCAGGGTGAGTAGATAAAAACTCAGGTGTGCTACCACTGCCTGCTGCGCTCATATTTTGCCAAAGCGTGACCGACTCTTGTGGGTTAAAGCCAGCTTGCGCCATTAAATCTAAGCCAATGGTATCGGCCTCTGATTCGTGTGAACGACTAAACGGTAAAACTACGCCGTACTGCGCCCCTAAACCTAAACCCTGCATAATTTCGTTGCGGTATTGTACGTTGCCCATTTCAAGCGCAGCGCTGCCTAATTGCATACCGGTATCTAAAATTGAGCTTTGCGATACACGCTCATTTGAATGCTCTGCTATAACGTGGCCCACTTCGTGCCCTAGTACGGTTGCAAGCTGATCTTGATTGGTGGCTATTTTTAATAACCCCGTATGAACACCGATGTAGCCGCCAGGTAATGCAAAGGCATTTGCCGACTCATCTTCAAATACCACGACTTCCCAGTTTTGTGAGGCGTATTCTTTTGGTAAAACAGCCACGACCTTTTCAGCAATACAATTTACATACGCATTGGTTTTTGCATCTTTATTGATTGGCTGTGATTCCTTCATTTGAGCAAAACTTGCGGTGCCCATTTCACTCATTTGTTGCTCTGAATACAGCGCAATTTGAGTACGCCCCGTAGGCGATGTTTTACAGCCGGCTAAAACTGCAGTTGCGAGTAAGGCAAGGGCTAGCTTTTTCATGGTGTTTCCTTCAAGTCTTTAATTTTTATTAGTTGTAGAATAGCAAACACAGTGCCAGTTTAGAATCTTTGCTCCTTATTACGCCGCTTTTTATTTTTAATAAATAAATGACCTTGCCAGACAAACTAAGTTTATACCCTTGCATAGCCCTGTTACACTATAAGCCTTGTTTTTAGTGAATGTTGAGTGACTACATGGACGCCTCGGCCTCGTCTTTTAATACCCGAATTTTGTTACCCTTGTTAGCCAGTATTGTTGCTATTACGCCGCTGGCTATAGACATGTACTTACCGGCCATGTTGGTTATTGCGAACGATTTACAAACCACTATGCCAAATGTACAAATTTCGCTAAGTATTTATTTGGCTGGCTACTCGCTAGGCATGTTATTTTTTGGCCCTATTGCCGATCAACTCGGACGACGAAAACTAGCCCGTATTGGCTTAACCTTATTTGGTGCAAGCTCATTTGCGCTAGCTTTTACCACCGAAATACACACCTTTTGGGTACTTAGAGCCGTGCAAGCATTCACCGGCGCGGCAGCTACGGTGGTTGTGCCTGGCGTAATTAGGCATATTTATCAAAAAAACACCGCTAAGGGCATGTCGTATGTATCTATGATTATGATGGTAGCGCCCTTAGTTGCCCCCTCTGTGGGGTCGTTTATTTTAGGGTTTTCGGTATGGTCAACCATATTTTTGGTTCTTGCTGCCTATAGCTTTTTAATTTTAGCGTTTGTACAAGTGTATTTAATTGATATCCCTATTCATAAAAATGAGAAAAAAGGCCTAGCCTTGTTTTTCGACAGCTATAAAACGGTACTTAGTAATAAAGATGCACGTGCAGACATATTAAGCTCTATGTTTGTCTCGTTTGGCTTTTTTTGCTTTTTAACCTCAGTGCCTTTTGTATACTTAGATTTATATAATGTATCTGAGCAATTATTTGGTATTTTATTCGCATTTAATGTCATGGCACTTATGTGTGGTAACTTTTTAAATACCCGAATTGTACCAAGAATTGGCTCTCGAAAAATGCTGTACATAGGGCTTGTATGTGGCTTTGCCTCTGGGCTGGCACTGCTTACGTTTAGCTTGTTGCAGCTTTCTTTATATTACATTGTAGCGGCCATTGCGCCTTTAATGATGAGCCTAGGGGTAACGGCGAGTAATGCTGATTCATTAATATTAATGAAGTTTGAAAAAAACACCGGTACCGCCACCGCTGTTATTGGGACGCTGCGCTTTGGCAGTGGCGCGCTCGTTGGCCCTTTGCTTGCGGTAGTGCATGCAAAAAGTGCAGTGCCGTTTTCAAGCTTAATGTTTAGCGCCGTGCTATTAACTATGCTGGTGCAGTTAATCCACTATAAAATAGACAAAAAAAATGCCTCATAATGAGGCATTTTTTATAAACAGTGACTAATTAAGCGTCTGCTGCTTTAGATACCATAACCATTGCAGGGCGTAATAAACGACCATTTAATGTGTATCCTTTTTGCATTACTGCAAGTACCGTGTTTGGTGAAACATCGTTACTTGGTTGGATAGACATTGCTTGGTGGAATTCTGGATTGAATTGCTCACCCTGTGGGTTAACAATTTCAACGCCAAACTTTGCAACCGCATCGTTAAAGCTTTTAACTGTCATATCAATACCTTCAAGCAATGGCTTTAGGGTTTCGTTTTCTTTATCAGAAAACTCAATAGCGCGCTCTAGGTTATCGATTACTGGAAGTAATTCGTTAGCAAACTTTTCCAGTGCAAATTTATGTGCTTTTTCTACATCTTGTGCAGCACGACGACGAATGTTATCTACATCTGCGGCGGCGCGTACAACGCTGTCTTTTTGATCCGCAATGGTTTGCTTAGCGGCTTCAAGCTCTGCGTATAGCATTGCAATTTCAGCTTCAGGGCTTTGCTCTTGGTCTGCTTCGTGTTGCTCTGCGGCTTCTACTGCTGCTTCAACATCAGCTTCCATTTGAGCTACTTCTTCGTTTAGTTCTACTTCTTGCTCTGGGTTTTGTGTCTGCTCAGACATAAAATACGTGCTCCAATTCTTTACAACTGCGGTAATTATGGGGATTGAATAAAAAGATTCAAGAGTTAGATGGCTCTAATAATTTAAATTCTTGGATTAATTGTTCAATTTGTGCCGATTTAGGGCAAATTACGCAAAAACGGCTTTGATACTCTTGATTTTGAAAGTACGGCACACTAATTACTATCAGCTCATTGCACTCTGTAAACGGTAGGTTTTCAGTGTTTAAAACTGATACACCGTTTTTGAATGCGAGTTTATCTTCGACAAAATTTAAAAATGAAACGCCAATATTTAAGCTTTGTTCGCAATCGACCTTTTTATATAAATAGTTTTCGCCTACTACAATACTGTTATCTGATCCAAGCTTATGACTAAGCTGGCGCGTCCACTGTGTCAGTGAGTCATGGCAATTACGCGGTGCGGTGTTTGCCATTGCTTGCATTCTGTACAAACCTTCCATTAAGGTTTGTTGGCTAAATACTGTGTTTAACCAAGTTGCAAATTGATAACGCACGGCATCTGAGGAATCATCAGGTTTGTTGATACAAATATTGTGGCTTTGCCCTGCTCTATCTATTAGCAGTACAAGCCAATCGTTAGAATCAAACTCAAGCACTTCTACTCTAAACACTTGTTGTGAGCTTGCTTGGGGTAAGCCTACACAACAACATACTTGGTACTTTTTACTTAACCCATGGGCCAGCTCCACAAGTTGTGCTTGTTGTGGCTGCCAGTAATTAGCTATTTCAGCTAACGGAAAAAACTCATCAAACCAATAATCAAACCCTTGGTTTGTAGGCACACGCCCTGCCGATGTATGAGGGGAATATAACAAGCCTACTTTTTCAAGTCGCGCCATAGCATTTCGTACCGTGGCAGAACAAACCGCCATGCCTTTTTGCTTCGCTATTTTTGTTGATGGAACGGGTAACCCTTCACCATTACAATAAAGGCTCATCACTGCTGAAAAAATTTGTTGATCTCGCGGGTTTATATTCATGTTATCTACATCTTGTTGCATGAAAGAGATATCGGGGCAGTTAAAACAAATTCAAGCCTAAAGCACGCTTTAAGTGAATATGTTGTTGCATGCATTACAATAAAACACTGCTGCAACTATTTTTAAGCATTAAATACAAAAATTAAAGGGGTAATTTAATCTGTTGAGCCAATAATCAGCTCTTAGGTGAGCTTGGCAATATACAGGCGTAATTGAATCATTATCATATTGGTAAATCTGTGTTTTCAAACACTTCTGTTTTGAGTTACCCTACAAAAATATTATTACTTTTTATTGCAGCCGTTATGCACTCACCGTTTAAAACTATTGGCCTTATAGGTAAACCAAACCATCCTAAAGCTGCGGCTACGTTACAGCGTTTACATACTTTTTTATCGGCTCTTGGCTTTACCGTGATTGTAGAAAAGCGCACCGGTGGGCAGTTATCGGATGTCCCTGATACTCATCAAGTTGACCTTGTTAGCTTAGGCGAGCAAGCCGACCTTGCTATTGTTGTAGGGGGTGATGGCAATATGCTTGGTGCTGCACGCGTACTGGCACGCTTTGATGTAGCTGTAATAGGCGTAAATAGAGGTAATTTAGGGTTTTTAACCGACTTAAATCCAGAGGGCTTTGAAGGTAGCCTAGAGCAAGTGTTAAGCGGCGAATATTTAGAAGAAAAACGCTTTTTGCTCGAGGTAGAAGTATATCGCCATAACGAACTTAAAAGTGCGAATTCAGCCGTTAACGAAGCGGTGCTACATGCCGACAAAGTTGCCCACATGATTGAGTTTGAAGCATTTATTAATAATGACTTTGTGTTTTCTCAGCGCTCTGATGGCTTAATTGTATCAACCCCTACCGGCTCTACAGCTTATTCTTTATCGGGTGGCGGGCCCATTTTAACACCTGAGCTTAATGCAATTTCGTTAGTGCCTATGTTTCCGCATACATTATCAAGCAGACCCTTAGTGGTTGATGCCGATAACGAGGTACGCTTAAAGTTAAGCCTTGAGAACACCGACAGCTTACAAGTCAGTTGCGACAGCCATGTAGTGCTTGCCGTTTTACCCGGCGATGAAGTGGTTATTAAAAAAGCCGACAGAAAACTGCGCTTAATTCACCCAAAAAACTACTCTTACTACAACGTTTTACGTACTAAACTTAATTGGGGCAGCCGTTTATACTAATTTTATTGCCAAGCGTAGTGCTTTAGCGCAAAATACAACACAAATAAAAATTAATCAAACTAGGAATATCTAGCAATGACTTATGTTGTTATCTTTGCTTTGTTATTACTTATCACTTTGCTTGGCGCTTATATTAGAGTTGAAAACAATAGAAAAAAAGCGTTAGAAGCCAAGAAAAAACAATTTAACGAACGTGTTGCCCAAGTAAACACTCGCCTTAAAACCAAGCTAAACAATTTATTAGAAGCCAAAATAATAAGACCTAAGTATGTAGCGCAAATTCAGGCAATTGTGGCCAATTTTTTTGTGGTTCAGCCCCATACAGATGAAAACCTACAACATTTAGAAGATATTAGCGACAGCTTAGTGAGCACGCTTTCGATTGAGTTTCAAAAAGCACTGCAAAGTGAAAACGCCCAAGCGCTTCAAGATAATATACAGTACTTTGTGAGTGAGTTACCCCAGCAAGGCATACTATATAATAAAGCGTTTTATCACGAAATTTTACCCTCATTGATTGTACAAATTAAAACTGACACACCTGTAAACCCAAGCGAAAGCCTTGAAAATACTGACGAAACCCCTTCTGATGAAAGTACTGACTCTGATAGTCAGTTTTCTCAAAATGCGAGCGTTGCTTAAAAAGTAAAAAATTAATTTGCAAAAAACCTAAACACTGTATAAATTAACAGTTAATTCACTGGATGGATGAACAGTATGTTAATTGGTTTAGAAATTAAAAATTTTGCAATTGTAAGTAACTTAAGCACTGAGTGGCATAACGGCATGACGGCGATCACGGGTGAAACCGGCGCGGGTAAATCGATTGCCATTGATGCACTTTCACTGTGTTTAGGCGAGCGCGCTGAAGCGTCGGCGGTTCGCCCTGGCACAGATAAAGCAGAAGTGTGCGCACAATTTGATTTAACTGCCCTTCCTCTTGCTAAAGCATTTTTAGAACAACACATGCTAACGAGTAACGACAACGAATGCCTACTTAGACGCGTTGTATGTAAAAATGGCCGTAGCAAAAGCTATATTAATGGCAGCGCTGTTACAGCAGCTCAACTTAAAGAGCTGGGACAGTATTTAATTTCTATACACGGACAGCACGCTCATCAACACCTTTTAAAAGCTGAACACCAGCTGCAACTGCTTGACGCCTACGCAGGCCACAACCAGCTTGTAAAAGCGGTTAGCCAAAGCTTTAAATTATATGCAAACCTGCAAAAAGAATTTAAACAGCTTGAGCAACAGCAATTACAACAAGCCGCTCAAAAACAATTACTCGAATACCAAGTTGCCGAATTAGATGAGTTTGCCTTACAAGACGGCGAGTTTGAACAGATAGAAGCCGAACATTACAAGCTAAGTAATAGCCAAACCATTTTAGAAGCCTGCCAGCGCGAACTTCAACATTTATATGAAAGTGATGAGCAAAATGCCTGTTCAATGCTGCAACACAGCGCTCAGCAATTTGCCGAGCTTGCAAATTATGACGAAAGCTTAGCAAGTGTAGCTGCATTATTAGATGAAGCCGCAGTGCAAGTTGAAGAAGCAAGCAGAGAAGTAAGAAACTACGCAGAGCAAGCCGACTTAGACCCTGCTAGATTAACAGAAGTAGAAGCGCGCTTAAGTGGCGCGATGGACTTAGCCCGTAAGCATCATATAAAGCCTCAAGAGCTGGTTGAGTTTCATCAAGGTTTAACACAAGAGCTAGAATCAATTAGTAACAATAGCTCTCGTTTGGCGCAATTAGACGATGAAATAACTAATGCGCTAAGTGCATACCAGCACGCCAGTGATCAGCTAAGCGAAAGTCGCCATAAATATGCTAATACATTAAATCAATTAATTAGTGAAAGCATGGCTAATTTATCGATGGAAAATGGGGTCTTTGAAATTCAGCTTACCCAAGAAGCTGAGCGCCAACCCAATGCATTAGGTTTTGATAGCGTCTCGTTTTTAGTCTCTACTAATCCTGGGCAGCCATTACAACCTTTAGCTAAAGTTGCCTCGGGTGGTGAGCTGTCGCGTATTAGCCTTGCCATACAGGTGATCATTGCCCAAAAAGTGACAACGCCAACGCTTATTTTTGACGAAGTGGATGTAGGTATATCGGGTCCTACCGCCTCCTCTGTAGGGAAGTTACTACGCCAACTAGGAAAATCAACACAGGTTATTTGTGTAACCCATTTACCCCAGGTTGCAAGTAGTGCGCATCAGCAGTTTTTTGTAGCAAAAGAAATAGCACAAGGCGAAACCTTTACTCAAATGCTCAGCCTAAATAAAGACGGCCGTATTAATGAAATTGCACGCTTACTTGGCGGCGATAATATAAGTAAAACCGCTAAAGCAAATGCTAAAGAGCTTATTATGGCGCACGCCTAAGATATACTTTTGCTACAACAGTGGAGAGACGTTTTAAATGCAAAGCATGCTGATAAATTTTTGCCATGTTACTGGGTGGCTACTTGTTGTTTTAAGCTTTTTACTTATCGGGTTTAGTAAGTTTAAGCACGCAGAATTTAAGCTAAAACTCTTTAGCTTTTTAAAACTTATATTGGTTTATCAAGTAACGGTGAGTGTTTGGCAGTGGTTTATTATTGGCAACATAGTGGCTAATAATCAATGGTTACTTTTATTAGCACAGATACTGTGCAGTGCAATGTGCTATTTAAGTTTACAGCGGCGAAAAAGTAAAAGCCGCCCCAACCTTGATAGTTTTTCTATGGATTAACTAACACAAGCGTTAAGAGCAAGTTCTATTTTTACCTTGCTCTTTTGCTTTGTATAATCGCTCGTCGGCCAGCTTTATGTCTTGAGCTATGGTTGTATCTAACTGGCTTTGCACAAGCCCCATACTTATAGTTAATACCACCGATTTTCCATTCATGCGCACTGGATTTTTTTGTAATTCTGCATGAATTTTTTCTGCAATACTTTGCCCCTGATCTTTGTCGCTGTTTGGTAGTGCAATTAAAAACTCTTCACCGCCCCACCGAGAAGCAATACCTTGCTTTGGCATGCTCTTTTTTAAAATATTGGCAAGTTGGGTTAACGCTTCATCACCAAAGTCGTGGCCGTAGTTATCATTAATGTTTTTGAAATTATCAACATCAGCTAGCAAAATTACATACGGCTGCTTAGTTTTTTTATGATGATGTTTAAGCTCAGCAAGTTCTTTCATCATAAAACGTCTGTTAGGTAAATCAGTTAAATGATCTATTGTGGCAAGGCGCTCATTTTTTTGACTCAGCGCGACTATTTTTTCATTGTATTTTTCGCGTGAGCGCTCATAAAAACCACTTAATAAAGCAACAATAATAAAAGAAATGACCACCCTTAGTGGAAGTGCTTCAGGCTGATAATCATAAATATTAAAGTTATCTGTAATAATAAAGCCGGCGATCACGGCAAATAAAAAAGCAACAATATCAAATGTTCCTTTTTTTAGGCCTCTAATAGAGTAAGTCACCGGTGATACAATAAATATCCAAATTGGCCCAGTACCTTCAGCTCCGCCCGAGATCACTAAATACAGCATTAAACAGTAAAGGTTATATAAAATGGTGGTCGCTGATTTTTCGACTGCGCGGTAAAGGCTAAAAGCCCACGCATAAAAACCAGCTGAAACTAGCAGCATAATACCAAGCACTACATCAGCATTAGACAATGCATTACACGCCATAGCGAAGGTAGCTATAAATCCGATGGTCGAAAAAAAGCGAACAATTAGCTTTCTTTCTCTGTTGTCTGAGTATGCATTCATATTATTATTTTTTATTTGCAAGCGAGCTTTAAAAGCTCATTTTCCGAGGATTTAAAAAAGAAGTTAGCAGCAAGTTTGTACTGAAATAGTACTTTAAGCAAGATTTACACGTTAATTATTGGTTAATGACAACTTTTTAATACTTTTTAATTTGAAAAAAGCAAAAAAAAGCAAGCCAGTTAGCTTGCCTTTATTATATTTAAAACTTAACGAGATAATTAAACCTCTAAATAATCCATAATACCTTCAGCAGCGTTACGCCCTTCAAAAATAGCCGTTACCACTAAATCAGAGCCTCGCACTATATCGCCACCTGCAAATATTTTCGGATTAGTTGTTTGATGAGTAAATTCACCTTGCTCTGGTGCGTTAATGCCGCCCCAGTGGTTAATTTCTACATCATACTTTTCTAACCAGTCCATTTTGTGTGGTTTAAAGCCAAACGCCATAATAACCTGGTCTGCCTCAAGTACGTGCTCAGAGCCTGGTACAACTTCCGCTCGGCTACGGCCGTTTTCATCAGGCTCACCCAGTTGTGTTTTAACCATTTTAACGCCTGCAACATGGCCATTATCATCAAGTACAATACCCGTTGGCTGTACATTAAAGGTAAAGTTTACACCTTCTTCTTTAGCGTTTTTAACTTCACGCTTAGAGCCTGGCATATTTTCTTCATCACGACGATAAGCACAAGTTACTTTAGCTGCATTTTGGCGAATAGACGTTCGCACACAGTCCATCGCGGTATCACCACCGCCAAGTACCACAACCTTTTGATTGGCCATATCAATGCACGCTTGGTTTTTTTCATCGTAACCCATAACGCGATTTGTGTTACCAATTAAAAATGGCAGTGCGTCGTGTACGCCTGGCGCGTCTTCGTTTTCAAGACCAGCACGCATACTCTGATACGTACCTACACCTAAAAATACCGCGTCGTAGTCAGCTAAAATTTCGTCCATAGTGATATCTACACCCACTTCAACGTTTAGCTTAAATTCCACACCCATTTCGGTGAAAATTTCACGGCGCTTTTGCATTACTTCTTTTTCAAGTTTAAAAGAAGGGATACCAAAAGTAAGTAATCCGCCAATTTCTGGGTGACGGTCAAAAACCACTGGCTTTACACCGTTACGTACTAAAATATCTGCACACCCTAAACCAGCCGGACCCGCACCAATAATAGCCACTTTTTTATCCGTCCATGTCACGTATGACATGTCTGGTTTCCAGCCCATTTTAAATGCGGTATCGGTAATGTATTTTTCAATATTACCTATCGTTACTGCGCCAAACTCTTCATCAAGCGTACATGAACCTTCACACAGTCTGTCTTGTGGACATACGCGTCCACACACTTCAGGTAAACTGTTTGTTCGATGAGAAAGCTCAGCCGCTTCTAAAATACGGCCAGTTCTAATTAGTTTTAACCACTGTGGAATGTAGTTATGCACTGGGCATTTCCATTCACAGTAAGGGTTACCACAATCTAAACAACGGTCAGCTTGTGAATTTACCTGATTCTCAGAAAAGGGTTCGTAAATTTCCACGAAAGATTTTTTACGCGACGAGATTGGTTTTTTGCGCGGATCAACACGCTGCACGTCTATAAATTGATATACATTTTCGCTCATACTGCCCCCTTATTGCGCTTGAACACGAAGTTCTGCGCTACTGCGAGCGCGGTGCCCGAGTAAACTTTTTACATCACTTGATTTTGGTTTAACTAGTTTGAACATAGGTAAGTACAGTTCAAAATTAGCTAAAATGGTTTCTGCTCGACATGAACCCGTTAGCTCTAAATGCTCGGCAATTAGGCCACGCAGATGCTCTTGGTGCGAACTTAAATCATCAAGTGTTACTACTTCTACAAGCTCTGGATTAATGCGTTTTTCAAAGTCACTTCGCTCATCTAAAATATAAGCAAAACCACCTGTCATACCCGCACCAAAGTTAACGCCTACATTACCTAGCACACATACAACGCCGCCAGTCATGTATTCACAGCCGTTATCACCTACGCCTTCAACAACGGCTTGCACGCCAGAGTTACGCACTGCAAAACGCTCACCAGCACAGCCTGCGGCAAATAACTTACCACCTGTAGCACCGTACAAACATGTGTTACCAGCAATAGTCGCTTTATGACTTTCAAACGATGATCCCAGTGGTGGGCGTATAACAAGCTTACCACCAGCCATGCCTTTACCCACGTAGTCGTTTGCATCGCCAATAAGGGTCATTTCAAGGCCACCGGCATTCCAAACACCAAATGATTGCCCTGCTGTACCATGTAGCTCAATAGATACTGGATCTGCTGCCATACCTTGATTGCCGTGCTTAGAGGCTATGTAACCCGACAGCATTGCGCCCACTGAACGGTCTGTATTACATATGCGGCTCACGAGCGAAATACCCGATGAGGTATCAATCGCTTGTTGCGCTTTACCTAGTAACGTTTCGTTAAGTTCACCTAAATAGTGCGAGCTATTTGGTGCGCTACAAAATAAGGTTTCGCCCGTTGGGTTATTTGGCTGAGCAATTACAGACGATAAATCTATTTTCTTTTGCTTCGCTGTTTTACCTTCAATCGCTTCTAATAAGTCTAAACGGCCAATTAAGTCAGTTAGATTAGCAATACCTAAGCTTGCCATAATTTCACGTGCTTCTTGGGCTATAAACTTAAAGTAGTTCATCGCCATTTCTGGTAAGCCGTGGTAATGCTTTTGACGAAGTGTTTCATCTTGCGTTGCAACACCGGTCGCACAGTTATTTAAATGACAAATACGTAAGTATTTACAACCCAGCGCCACCATTGGGCCCGTACCAAAGCCAAAGCTCTCTGCACCTAAAATAGCGGCTTTAATGATATCTAAACCTGTTTTTAAACCACCATCTGTTTGCAGGCGAATACGGTGACGAAGACCATTTTCAACAAGCGCTTGCTGAGTTTCTGCAAGGCCAAGCTCCCACGGGCTACCCGCGTATTTAACTGACGTTAATGGGCTTGCACCGGTACCACCATCGTAACCTGAGATAGTAATTAAGTCGGCGTAGGCTTTAGCTACACCTGTGGCAATTGTGCCTACACCCGGCTCAGATACTAACTTCACCGATATCATCGCTTCTGGGTTTACTTGTTTTAAATCGAATATTAGCTGGGCTAAATCTTCAATTGAGTAAATATCGTGATGCGGTGGTGGTGAAATTAATGTTACACCGGGTACCGAATAACGAAGTTTTGCAATATACGGCGTTACTTTTTCACCTGGTAATTGCCCGCCTTCGCCAGGTTTAGCACCCTGCGCCACTTTAATTTGAATTACATCCGCATTACGAAGGTAGTGCGGCGTTACACCGAAACGACCCGAGGCAACTTGTTTAATACGTGAGTTTTTCTCGGTGTTGTAGCGCAACTTATCTTCACCGCCTTCACCTGAATTTGAACACCCGCCTAAGCTGTTCATTGCAATGGCAAGCGCTTCATGCGCCTCTGGAGAAAGTGCACCAATACTCATAGCTGCAGAGTCAAAGCGCTGGTATAAAAATTCAGCCGGCTCAACATCATCAATGCTAATGCCTTTTTCAGGTAATTTAAGCGCTAACATATCGCGCAGCGTTGCAATAGGACGGTTATTAACTAAATCAGCATAGGCTGCGTAGTCTTTATAATCGCCTGAACGTACGGCCTTTTGTAGCGTTTGAATAACATCTGGGTTGTAAGCGTGGTATTCACCACCGTGAACGTATTTTAATAAACCGCCATGGCTCAGTAATTTACGCTTACTAAAAGCAAGTTTATGTAGCTTTTGCTGATCAATATCAAAATCGCTAAAACAGGCGCCTTTAATACGACTTGCCACACCTTTAAAGCACATGTCTACCATAGCATCAGATAGACCAACCGCTTCAAAAAGCATTGAACAACGGTACGATGCAATTGTGCTTATGCCCATTTTAGACATAATTTTGTACAAGCCCTTATTAATGGCTTTTCGGTACGAAAGCGTCACTTCGCAGTACGATTTATCAATCACTTTACTGTCGCTCATCGCAACCAGTGACTCGTATGCAAGGTATGGGTAAATTGCGGTTGCACCAAAACCAAGTAATACGGCAAATTGGTGTGCATCGCGTACGCTACCCGTTTCAATAATAATATTAGACTCACAACGTAAGTTATTATCTACTAAACGTTTTTGTACAGCACCTACCGCCATAGCAGCAGGAATTGGTAATTGAGTTTCGCTGAAGTTACGGTCAGATAAAATAAGCATTACACAGCCGGCTGCTGCTTTTTCTTGTGCAGCGTCGCAAATACGTGCAACCGCTTTTTCTAAACCTTCCTCTGCTGTGTATGTAATATCAATTTTACAGTAGCTGTAATGCTCGTCATCGGCATTTAGTAGCTGCTGCATGTCTGCATACATTAAAATTGGCGTATCAAACTGTAGGCGCTTAGCGTGGCCTGTGGTTTCATTAAATACGTTTTGCTCACTACCAATACACGTTGCCAGTGACATTACGTGGTTTTCACGCAGCGGGTCGATTGGCGGGTTAGTCACTTGTGCAAACTTTTGGCGGAAGTAATCGTACAGTGAACGATGCCCTTCGCTAAGTACTGCAAATGGCGTGTCATCACCCATAGAGCCAGTTGCTTCTTGGCCGTTTTCACCCATTACGCGAATAACACTATCGAGCTCTTCGTTAGTGTAACCAAACATTTTTTGGTATTTAACAAGTGTTTCGTCATCAAATGAGCGATTACCCGCATCTTGCTCGGTAAGCTCTTCAAACGGGGTTAAACGTTTAACGTTTTCTTCAAGCCATGACTTATAAGGATGACGCGATTTTAAATCTTGGTCGATTTCGTCTGAGTGCCAAATTTTGCCTAATTTAGTATCAATTACTAACAGCTCACCTGGTCCTACACGGCCTTTTTCAACCACTTCATCTGCAGTGTAATCCCAAATCCCTACCTCAGAGGCAAGTGTAATAAAGCCATCTTGAGTAATAACATAGCGCGCTGGACGCAGGCCATTTCTGTCAAGGTTACAGGCTGCAAAACGCCCATCAGACATAACAATGCCCGCAGGGCCATCCCACGGCTCCATGTGCATAGAGTTAAAGTCGTAAAATGCGCGTAAGTCATCATCCATAGCACGGTTTTTCTGCCATGCAGGTGGCACAAGCATACGCATAGCACGGAATAAATCCATGCCACCCGCTAAAAACAGCTCCAGCATGTTATCTAAGCTTGAAGAGTCAGAGCCAGTTTCGTTTACAAACGGCGCTGCACTTTGTAAATCAGGAATAAGTGGCGATGAAAACTTATACGAACGTGCACGAGCCCATTGGCGGTTACCTTCAATGGTATTAATTTCACCATTATGCGCTAAATACCTAAATGGTTGTGCTAAAGGCCAACGTGGCTGGGTATTAGTAGAAAAACGCTGATGGAATACACAAATAGCGCTGGTCATACGAATATCAGCTAAGTCTAAATAAAAGTTAGGCAAATCTGCAGGCATCATAAGGCCTTTATAGATAGTCACTAACCCCGATAAACTCGCAATATAAAACGACTCATCCTCTGCTAAACGCTTTTCTGCACGGCGACGTGCTACGTATAAACGTCGCTCTAAATCTTTAGAGCGCCATCCTTCAGGCGCACTAACAAAAATTTGCTCAAAACCAGGTAATTGCTGTGTAGCAATTGGCCCTAGCATTGAAGGGTCAGTAGGCACTTCACGCCAACCGAGTATTTTAAGTGTTTCTTGTTCTAATTCTTCACATAAAACCTGTTTTGCAGCTTGTGCTAAAACGGGATCTGAATTTAAGAAAACCATGCCTACGGCGTAATTTTTACCTAAGTGCCAATTATGCTCACTCGCAATAGCACGGAAAAAACTGTCAGGTTTTTGTAGTAATAAACCACAGCCGTCACCTGTTTTACCATCGGCAGAAATACCACCGCGGTGCTGCATGCGATCAAGTCCAGTAATAGCTGTACGAATAAGCCGATGACTAGCTTGACCATTTACTTGGGCTATTAAGCCAAAGCCACAATTATCTTTTTCTAATGTTGAGTCGTATAACATAGACCCCTCCCTTGCTGCACTGTTAACGTGAATGAACTGCTCGACGATTTGCTAACAGACGCACAAAACTAGCCTCTATAGTAAATAGAGTCAATATTATTTTGAATACATATTCACATTCTTGAATATTTCTCACTTCAAGGCAAGATTTCTTTTTCACCCATAAGTTTTAACATTTAGCGCTTATTTGCGCGTTATTTTTTCATGACACTGGTGTCAATTTTAACACTTTGTAAAAACAAAGGCGTTAAAGCAATACCCTTTACGTAAACGTAAAGCACCAAACTAATGAATAAATATTCACTATTTTCCCACGGGTTCAGTTAACATTTAGATAGTTTAATGCGTTTTAAATAAATTAGAGGTTTAGGATCACGCTTTTTTAGCGTTCATTAGTATAGTTATTAATTGTGGTATCGTTTTTAGTGCAGATGTAGTGAATTTTTATTTAATGCCAATTCGCTTGATTGAGCGAACTATTGTAAGGCTGGAAAAACGTGTTGATAACTGGGCAAAAAACTCGCTATTTAGTTGTTCTAAAAAAGAATTATTTAACGCAGATAGCGACACGTTTAGCCCCGAAAAATGATTACGTCTTATTGCGCATTGATATAAAACTCATATTTTAATTAAAATTCGCGCTTATATTAAGTAGCTTTGTTGATTACTTATCCTGACTAGGTGCACCTAAACGAGGAGCAATGGCTGAGTTTGCTAACTATTGAGCACAGATTAATGGTTATAATCACCCACTGATGGGCTGTTCAAGAGATTAAGACGTAAGAAAGTTAATAGGCACAAAAAAGCCACGTAAAACGTGGCTTTAATAATCTAGCAAAGTAGCAATTACTCTGCGTCAGCTTCTTTATACTTAGCTGCAGTTTCAGTGATCAGTGGCTGTAATTCACCACGTTGAAACATTTCAATGATAATGTCACAACCACCTACTAATTCGCCCTCAACCCAAAGCTGTGGGAAAGTAGGCCAATTTGCGTATGCTGGTAACTCAGCGCGAATATCTGGATTAAGTAAAATATCAACATAGGCAAATGGTTCGCCACATGACATTAGAGCTTGTGACGCTTGTGAAGAAAAACCACAATTTGGTAATTTAGGCGACCCTTTCATGTAAAGGATAATTGGGTTTTCTGAAATCTGCTGTTTAATTTTATCAATGGTTTCCATCTACAACCTCAAAATGACGATAGCTTGATATACCTAGGGCTTGAAAATAAATCATTGTGGCCACAGATATATAACTTAAAATGGGCAAATAAAGCCGCAATTGAAATAGTCTTCAGCAATAGCATTGCTGTTTGCTTAAACTTGAGTAAAATACTCAACAATTATAGTAACACTATATTTTCGTTTGGTATAGGTAAGTGGTCTGTTCTATCAGGCATTACGTACTATCAAGCGAGTTATCAACCAAAAGAAGATGGAGATAAAAAAATGGCATTTGAACTACCGTCACTACCATATGCAATTGATGCACTTGAGCCTCATATTTCACAAGAAACTCTTGAGTATCACCACGGTAAGCACCACAACACTTACGTTGTTAAATTAAACGGTTTAATTCCAGGTACTGAATTTGAAAATAAATCTTTAGAAGAGATTGTTTGTTCATCTGAAGGTGGCGTATTTAACAACGCTGCACAAATTTGGAACCACACTTTCTACTGGAACTGTCTATCTCCAAATGGCGGCGGCGAGCCAACAGGTGCTATCGCTGACGCTATTAACGCTAAATGGGGCTCTTTTGACGCGTTTAAAGATGCATTAAACGACAAAGCGGTTAATAACTTTGGTTCTAGCTGGACATGGTTAGTTAAACTAGCTGACGGTTCATTAGATATCGTAAACACGTCTAACGCAGCAACGCCGCTTACAGACGAAGGTGTTACACCAATCCTAACTGTGGATTTATGGGAACACGCTTACTACATTGATTACCGTAACGTTCGTCCTGATTACCTTAAAGGTTTTTGGGCGCTTGTTAACTGGGAATTCGCGAACGCTAACTTCGCTTAATTAGCTATTATACGCTGATTTAAAAAGACGCCTCGGCGTCTTTTTTTATGCCTTTATAAAATTAAAACCGCCTTTATACGCGCGAAATTGCTAATTTAGCCACATGATCTTTTTTCACTTAAATTTTTAATTTTATTGCACAAAAATATCAATCTCTGACTAAACTTTAAAAAGTAAGCACCTTTTTAAAGCGGGTTTCGGAGGTTATTATGACTATTTTTGAGCACTACCAAGCACGATACGAAGCAGCACAAGAAGAAGAATACAGCATTAGCGAATTTCTAGAAATTTGTAAAAATGACAAATCAGCTTATGCCAGCGCCCCTGAGCGTTTACTTATGGCAATAGGCGAGCCGCAAATGGTTGATACTGCAACCGATGCACGTTTAAGCCGGTTATTTTCTAATAGAGTGGTTGCACGCTACCCTGCCTTTGCAGACTTTTACGGCATGGAAGATGCCATAGAACAAATTGTTTCCTACCTAAAGCATGCGGCTCAAGGCCTAGAAGAATGCAAACAAGTCCTTTATTTACTCGGCCCTGTTGGGGGAGGTAAATCTTCAATTGCAGAAAAACTAAAATATTTAATGCAACAAGTGCCTATCTATTCAATTAAAGGCTCTCCGGTAAACGATCACCCGCTCAGTTTGTTTGACCCAGTAGAAGATGCCAACGTTCTCGAAAAAGAATACGGTATTAAACCACGTTATTTAAAAACGATTATGTCGCCATGGGCTGGTAAACGATTAAAAGAATTTAACGGCGATATTAGCCAATTTAGAGTCGTCAAACGCTACCCCTCTATTTTAAATCAAATAGGTATAGCCAAAACCGAACCGGGTGATGAAAATAATCAAGATATTTCTGCATTGGTGGGCAAAGTAGATATTCGCCAGCTTGAGCACTTTGCTCAAAACGACCCCGATGCCTACGCTTACTCAGGCTCTTTATGTTTAGCCAACCAAGGTTTAATGGAGTTTGTAGAAATGTTTAAAGCCCCTATCAAGGTGCTGCATCCACTCCTTACCGCAACGCAAGAGGGTAACTACAACGGTACCGAAGGTATTAGCGCTCTGCCCTTTAACGGCATGATTTTAGCCCACTCAAATGAGTCAGAATGGCAAACATTCAAAAATAATAAAAACAATGAAGCGTTTTTAGATCGTGTTTACATTGTAAAGGTCCCTTATTGCCTGCGCGTGACCGAAGAAATAAAAATCTACGACAAACTTATTCAACATAGTGAACTTGCCAGTGCACCGTGTGCACCAGGTACGCTTAAAGCGTTAGCGCAATTTACTACCTTATCTCGATTAAAAGAGCCTGAAAACTCTAGTATTTACTCAAAAATGCGGGTCTATGATGGTGAAACCCTAAAAGATACCGACCCTAAAGCAAAGTCTTACCAGGAGTATCGTGATTACGCAGGGGTAGATGAAGGCATGACCGGCCTTTCAACTCGTTTTGCTTTTAAGATTTTGTCGCGCGTATTTAATTTTGATACCACCGAGGTTGCAGCTAATCCGGTACATTTATTTTATGTTTTGGAGCAACAAATAGAGCGTGAACAATTTAGCGCCGAAGTGGAAGAGCGCTATTTAAGTTTTTTAAAAGGCTATTTAATTCCGCAATATGTTGAGTTTATTGGTAAAGAACTACAAACCGCGTATTTAGAGTCATACTCTGAATATGGCCAAAATATTTTTGACCGCTATGTAATTTATGCTGATTTTTGGATACAAGATCAAGAATACAGAGACCCAGATACAGGACAGTTATTTGACCGCGCCTCGTTAAATGCAGAACTTGAAAAAATAGAAAAACCCGCCGGCATTTCTAATCCCAAAGATTTTAGGAACGAAATAGTTAACTTTGTATTACGTGCACGCGCTCACAATAATGGTAAAAACCCGTTATGGACAAGCTACGAAAAACTACGCACTGTGATTGAGAAAAAAATGTTCTCAAATACCGAAGATCTACTCCCTGTTATTTCCTTTAATACAAAAACCTCCGCTGAGGATCAACAAAAACACGAGGACTTTGTCAACCGCATGGTTGAAAAAGGCTACACGCAAAAACAAGTGCGTTTACTTTCTGAGTGGTATTTACGGGTTAGAAAATCGCAGTAACCTTCATGTAGTTTAGGGGGAACAGTATGGCGCATTTTATAGATAGACGCTTAAATGGTAAAAACAAAAGCACGCTTAATCGTCAGCGCTTTATTAGGCGCTATAAAAAGCAAATAAAAGAAGCAGTGTCTGATGCGGTTAATAAACGCAGCGTTACCGACTCAAGTTCAGGGGAGAGTATATCTATCCCGCAACGAGATATTAGCGAGCCCATTTTTCACCAAGGTAAAGGGGGCAACAGAGAACAAATTCACCCTGGTAACGATCAATTTTCAACAGGTGACAAAATTGAGCGCCCTAAAGGCGGCCAAGGTGGTGGCGCAGGCGATGGCGATGCAAGTGATTCAGGCGAAGGCCAAGATGACTTTGTGTTTTCTATTTCTAAAGATGAATACCTTGATTTACTCTTTGAAGACCTAGAGCTGCCCAACTTACAAGAAAACCAGCTAGATAAGCTTGTACAAATGAAAACTCATCGGGCTGGTTTTTGTAGCGATGGTATGCCCAGTAATATTGATATAGTACGCTCATTACAGGGCTCACTCGCCAGAAGAGTCGCCATGAGTGCGGGTAAAAAAAGACGCCTAGCAGAGCTTGAAGGTCAACTTGCGATGGAGCGTGAGCAAGCCGACAGCGACCAAGCCATTATTGCATTATTACAAGAGGAAATTGAGCAACTTAAACAGCAAATAAAAGCCGTACCATTTATTGATAATTACGACTTACGTTTTCGTAATTATGAAAAACGCCCCCACCCCACCAGCAAAGCCGTTATGTTTTGTATTATGGATGTATCAGGCTCAATGGATCAGGCCACAAAAGACATGGCAAAGCGTTTTTATATTTTGCTGTATCAATTTTTGACCCGAAGTTATAAAGACATTGAGGTGGTGTATATACGCCACCACACACAAGCTAAAGAGGTCGACGAACAAGAGTTTTTTTATTCTCAAGAAACTGGCGGCACTATTGTCTCCAGTGCCCTTAAATTAATGAACGAAATAATAAAAGAGCGCTATGATTCAGAGCAATGGAATATATACGCAGCGCAAGCATCTGATGGCGATAACTGGGCAGACGACACCCCACACTGCGGTGAAATATTACGCAATAAGCTACTTAATGCGGTACGCTACTTTGCTTATATAGAAATTACCACGCGTGCGCACCAAAGCTTATGGCGCGAATACCAAAACATCACCCAAACCCATAGCAACTTTGCAATACAACATATTCAAAGTGTTGAAGACATTTACCCTATGTTTAGGGAGCTATTTAAAAAAAATCGTCAACAACAAGGGGCTGCTTAGCCTAAGCGAGGTTTACTATGAGCACTGAACGAATTAGCGATGGCCCAGATTGGACCTTTGAGCTGCTTGAGCAATACCAAACTGAAATAGCCCGTGTTGCAGCGCATTACCGGTTAGACACTTACCCTAACCAAATTGAAGTAATAACAGCTGAGCAAATGATGGATGCTTATTCAAGCGTAGGCATGCCTATAGGCTACAGCCATTGGTCATATGGTAAAAAATTTATACAAACCGAACAAAATTATAAGCGTGGGCAAATGGGGCTGGCTTACGAAATTGTGATTAATTCAAACCCCTGTATTGCTTATTTAATGGAAGAAAACACACTCCCTATGCAGGCACTGGTTATGGCGCATGCCTGTTATGGTCATAACTCATTTTTTAAAGGAAACTACTTATTTAAAACATGGACTGACGCCGACTCCATCATAGATTACTTAGTGTTTGCTAAAAATTACATTAGCCGCTGCGAAGAAAAATACGGTATTACACAAGTAGAAAGCTTAATTGATTCGTGTCACGCATTAATGAATTACGGCGTAGATAGATATAAACGCCCGCAGCAAATTTCCCTTTTTGAAGAGCAAAAACGCCAAAAAGAGCGTGAAGACTACATGCAATCTCAAGTAAACGAGCTATGGCGCACTATCCCCGCTCAACAGCAAGAAGCTAAAAAGCAAGAGAGGCATTTTCCGCAAGAGCCGCAAGAAAACATTTTATATTTTATTGAGAAAAACGCGCCTCTATTAGAGTCTTGGCAGCGAGAAATAATACGTATTGTGCGAAAGATATCACAATATTTTTATCCGCAAAAACAAACCCAAGTGATGAACGAAGGCTGGGCCACCTTTTGGCACTACACCATTTTGAACCACTTATATGATGAAGGTAAATTAACCGACTCCTTTATGATGGAGTTTTTGCAAAGCCATACCAACGTGGTTTATCAGCCACCTTATAACAGCAATTACTATTCAGGTATAAACCCGTATGCATTGGGTTTTAATATGATGGTGGATATCCGCCGTATTTGCGAAAACCCAACAGATGAAGATAGACGCTGGTTTCCTGAATATGCAGGCACTAATTGGCTAGACACACTGCATTTTGCGATGGAAAACTTTAAAGATGAAAGTTTCATAAGCCAATTTTTATCACCTAAGTTAATTCGTGATTTTAAGCTGTTTACTATTGTCGATCACAGCCGTAACCCACACCTAGAGGTAGGCGCCATACATGATGATAGCGGTTATCAGGCTGTACGCGAAGCGCTTTCAGCACAATATAACTTGAGTAATCACGAACCTAACATTCAAGTATATAATGTTGATGTTAGAGGCGATCGTTCTTTAACGTTGCGTTATGTTCCTCACAATAACATCCCCCTTGCTGACTCGCATAAAGAAGTGCTAAAACACCTGTATAGGTTATGGGGGTTCAAGGTTCAATTAGAGCAAGAGACCAGTACAGGCGATGTGTCTACTCTTGGCCAATGCCCAGCAGATGATACTCGCCATACTACAGAGTAAATAAAACGGCTGATAAAAATGGCACTTTAACTAAGCCCTTGTTAAGTATTGACTGCCAAAGCTTGCAGCGCAATTAGGTGCATCCTTGGTTACTTTAATTTAGCAGTAATATTTCCGCTGCCTTAATTTTAGCAGCGCATAAAAAATGACGCTTATGCGTCATTTTTTATATCCTCAAAATCGGTTACTCTGTTACGGCCATGCTCTTTTGAGTGATACAGGGCTTTGTCAGCGGCTTCAATCCACCGCTCATGTTTTGCAAAGTCAGGGCTATTTCCTGCAAAACCAACACTCACAGTCATCTCTATTTTTGTGTTTTTATAAACAAAAGGGTTGGCTTCTATTAACGCTCTTATGCGCTCGGCAAAAGTTGCTGCGCCTTGCTTGTCGGTATCGAGTAAAGTAACAACAAACTCCTCCCCACCATAACGCCCTGCTATATCGGTTTCGCGAAGCGTCGTTCGTAGCAGTTCTGAAAGGTGGCGTAGCGCTTCATCGCCACAACTATGGCCATGCTCATCATTAATTTTTTTAAAATGATCGATATCAAACATCAATAATGTGCTGCTGCCACCGCTGCGCTTAACACGTAAAAACTCTTGGTGCAGTGTGCTTTCCCAATGCCCACGGTTAAACAGTTGCGTTAAACTGTCGGTTTGGCTTACTTGCTCTAAACGCTTATTTAAATCTTCTAATTCTTTTTTATTGACTGCCACATCGGTAACATCATAAATAATGATACAAATATGACTGACCTCACCCAGTGTGTTGGTAAGTGGAATAAAGGTCGCATTTTGGTACATGTAATCCGCTTTACCGGTAATGGGACGGTAGTTTTTAAAACGAAAAATGTAAGGTTGCTGCTCCCAGATTGTAAAGGAGCGGTTTTTAAGTACAAATACAGACTCTGACTTGCTTCTAAACCATTTTTCATCAATTGATGGGAATAAATCAAATAGGTCTTTGTCTTTTACAGCACTTGGCAATAGCCCAGAATGGTTTTCCATAAAGCCATTCCACACACACACTTTATAATTTCTATCCAGTACAACCAGGCCCACATCAACCGTGTTAAACATATCCATTAACCAATGGATCTCATTCATTTCTAAATCAGCGGCCATAACTTAGTCTTCTAATAGGTAAGCAACTTTGTATTTCAAAGTTTTAAGTGAATCTTCGGTAAATAACAGCATAAGATCGCAGTTAATATCGTGGTTTTCGATGCCGTAGCTTATTTCTATCGCTAAGGTTCTTTGCCAACGAGATTTATTTGATTTAACCAATTCAGATACATCGCGATGTTGGCCAAGTACAATGGGATGACCTTGGCTAAAAGACATATCTAGCTGTTTAGAAAGCCCCGTTAAAATTGAGCCTATTAAAATATTACTAATATCCATAAGTAGCTCAAGCTCAACTTTGTCGTTAAGCTCACCGTCGTAATTCATCAGTGACGCAATTTCTTTAAAGCTTGAATCGTTTAATAAAAGTAATGCCTCGCCCGATACGCCACCGCCAATAAAGCCTTGGCACACCCCTGATGTGGCAGCATTATTGTCAATTGACTGCAGCGCCATATCCAGTTCATTAACTTCAAGCACATTCACATTCGGAATTGGCAGCTCTACAAACACATTTAAAAGCCGTGCAAGCAAATCGCCTGCTTGGCCCATAGCGACATTTGTAAGCTCTTGGTATATATCGCGCACATCTGGGTCTACTTGTTCACCTAAAGAATGAGCAAGACGCTCGCGCATGGCTTTATCTTTAATGCCATGATGCTCGATAATATCGGCAAGTTTTTCAGGTGAGCAAGGTTTTTGGATAAAATCAATGGCGCCTAATTCAAGTACGCGGTGGTGCGCATTTGGCTGAATATCGCCAGATACAACCACGGTTAGGATATTAAGGCCTTGCTCTTTCATGGCCATAAGGACTTCGTAACCGTCCATTTCAGGCATGTTTAAATCAAGAAAAAGAATTTCGGGCTCGATTATTTTTAGTTTTTTGATGCAATCAACACCATCTTGAGCAAACTCTACTTTAATATCCCAGTCATCTGGTAAAGAGCGGGCTAGCTGGCGCCTCGCTAATTTTGAGTCGTCACATATTAATACGGATGTTGACATACTATCTCTCTATTATTTAACCCAATGTTGTCAATAGGCCTTATGACTTTATTAAAGATACATTTTGTAACTACATGTTAATAAAAGTTCATGCAGTTTACAATTTATATATCACAGAACTTATTATTACTTTTACAGTGATATTTAATCGCTTGGTCAGTGATATTGAGTATAATACACTCAAACCTATTGCGTTAATTTAAAAGGAAATAACCTATGGTACGCTCTCTTATTTTTGCACTAAGCACACTGGCTTTAAGCTCAGTTGGGCACGCATCACAGTACCCAGAAAACACGCTTGATGCAGGTAAGGTCTCTGCTCAGGGTAAGCCTGTCACTTTGTTAGGTAAAGGTGTAAGTGTAGGTGATAATGCGCCAAATTTTAAAGTGGTTGATGGTGGTTTTGCCCCTGTAAATCTTAATGATTACAAAGGGCAAGCTGTATTAATCAGTGTGGTGCCAAGTTTAGATACTGGCATTTGTAGCTTACAAACCAAACATTTTAATGAAAAAGTAGCGACGCAATTTCCTGCTATCGCAATACTAACCATCAGTGCCGATTTACCTTTTGCCCAAAAACGCTTTTGTAATGCTGAAAACATCGACAAAGTAACAGCCCTTTCTGACTCTGTATGGCGAGACTTTGGGCAAAAATATGGCTTAATTATAAAAGATATGGGGCTACTAACTCGCGCTGTGCTTATTTTAGATAAAAGCCATACAGTGATATACAAACAGCTCGTGTCTAATTTATCTACCGAGCCAAACTACGACCCAGTAATAGAAAAGCTAAAAACGTTATAGGTAACAGGGCGTGTTGACCTTTGGTGGTTTAATTTTAAATTGTTAAAAGCTACTAAATACAAAAAAACCGCCCAAGGGCGGTTTTTTAATACCTAAGCTGTGTTTAGATTATATTAACCTAAAAGCTCTGCTAGTTGCTGACTTACTGTTTCAACAGCTTGCGTACCATCAATTTTATGGTACTGCGTGTTACCTGCTTGCGCTTCAGCTTGGTAGTAATCAACCAATGGCATAGTTTGCTCATGGTAAATAGCTAAACGTTTACGAACTGTTTCTTCCGTGTCATCTGCACGAATAATAAGCTCTTCGCCTGTTTCATCGTCTTTACCTTCCACTTTTGGTGGGTTGTAAACAACGTGATAAACACGGCCAGAGCCAGGATGTACGCGACGTCCACCCATACGCTCAACAATTACTTCATCAGCAACGTCAAACTCAATAACGTGATCAACCACAACGCCATTTTCTTTCATAGCATCTGCTTGTGGAATGGTACGTGGGAAGCCATCAAGTAAAAAGCCTTGTTCGCAGTCTGGTTTAGCAATACGCTCTTTCACTAAACCAATGATGATATCGTCAGAAATTAACTGACCTGCATCCATTACTTTTTTCGCTTCTAAGCCAAGTGGTGTACCTTCTTTAATGGCTGCACGAAGCATATCACCGGTAGAAATTTGTGGAATACCGTATTTGTCCATTAAAAACTGAGCTTGAGTACCTTTACCAGCACCTGGCGCGCCCAAAAGAATAATGCGCATATCATTGTCCCCTAGTATGGATATTTATTTTAAAGCCTGAATTCTTCCACAAGCGCTGCAGATACTCAAGCAACTTATACTAATTGCCTACTTTAGAGCACATAAAAAAAGGAAGCATACGCTTCCTTTATAATTATGGTTATATTTTAGGCTCTTTTAGCAATTAAAAGAGCCTGTTAGCCTTACTTATTTAAATCAAGCATTAACTTGTTTAAACGTGTTACGAACCCGGTAGGATCTTTTAATGTACCGCGTTCAGCAAGTAAAGCTTGGTCTAGTAATACATGAGACCACTGTGCAAACTTATCTTCGTCTTGCTCATCGTTTAAGTGCTTAACTAACTGATGCTCAGGGTTAAGCTCAAACACTGGCTTAGCCTCTGGTACAGGTTGCCCTACTGACTCCATAAGCTTTTGCATTTGCGAGCTCATGTCGTTCTCATCGCTAACCACACAGGCAGGAGAGTCTGTTAAGCGATGCGTAAAGCGAACTTCTTTAACCTCTTCACCTAGCGCTGTTTTAATGCGCTCAATTAAGCCTTCTACTTCTTTTTCAGACTCTTCTTGCGCTTTTTTCGTTTCTTCGTCGTCAAGCTTACCTAAATCAAGGTCGCCACGTGTAATTGACTGGAATGGTTTTTCGTTAAACTCAGTTAAGTGGCTCATCATCCACTCATCAACACGGTCACTTAGTAATAATACTTCGATGCCTTTTTTGCGGAAGATTTCTAAGTGCGGCGAGTTTTTAGCCGCTGTAAACGAATCAGCAACTACGTAGTAAATTTTATCTTGCTCATCGTTCATACGCTCAATGTATTGCTCAAGCGATACATCTTGTGTTTCTGAGTCGGTATGCGTAGATGAGAAGCGTAACAATTTAGCAATGGCTTCTTTATTCGCTGTATCTTCTGCTGGGCCTTCTTTGATTACTTGGCCAAACTCGTTCCAAAATGTTTGGTAGTCTTCGGCTTTGTTTTTAGCCATACGCTCTAGCATTTTTAAGATACGAGACGTACACCCTTTACGAATCGCTTGCGTTACTTTGTTATCTTGTAAAATTTCGCGCGATACATTTAGCGGTAAATCGTTTGAATCAAGTAAGCCTTTTACAAAGCGCAGATAGCTTGGCATAAATTGCTCAGCGTCATCCATAATAAAGACACGTTGAACATACAGTTTTAAGCCACTTTGGCGCTCACGGTTCCATAAATCGAACGGCGCTTTTTTAGGGATATACAATAAGCTTGTGTACTCAGTTTTACCTTCTACTTTATTGTGCGCCCAGTTTAGCGGCTCTTCCCAATCATGGCTTACATGCTTGTAAAACTCTTTGTATTCTTCATCAGAAACCTCTGACTTATCACGTGTCCATAAAGCGGTTGCACGGTTAATGCTTTCCCATTCACCTGGAACTGCAGGGATTTTTTCGCCGTCTTCGCCTTCAGACTCAGGTACTTCTGCTTTATACATTTGTACAGGCGTAGAAATATGATCTGAGTATTTAGTAACGATGCTACGTAAACGGTATTCATCCGCGTATTCTTTTTCTTCTTCACGCAGGTGTAAAATGATATCCGTACCACGGCCTTCTTTTTCAATTTCTTGTAACGTGTACTCACCTTCACCTTGTGATTGCCACTCGTACGCTTGTGTTTCACCCGCTTTACGCGTGCGCACTGTCACTTCATCAGCCACAATAAATGCCGAGTAAAAACCAACACCAAATTGACCAATTAATTGCGAGTCTTTACTTTGGTCACCGGTTAAGTTTTTGAAAAACTCAGCAGTACCCGACTTAGCAATAGTTCCTAAAGAGCTAATCACTTCTTCGCGCGTCATACCAATACCATTGTCAGATATGGTAATTGTGTTCGCTTCTTTATCTGCGCTAATACGTACACGTAAATCGGCATCACCTTGGTAAAGGTCGCCATCAGAAAGCGCTAAAAAGCGTAGCTTATCGGCGGCATCTGATGCATTTGATACAAGTTCACGTAAAAATATTTCTTTATTCGAATATAACGAATGAATCATTAAGTTTAATAGTTGTTTTACTTCTGTTTGAAAGCCTAATGTTTCTTTTTGTGCTGCAGTCATTTATGTATCTCCAATTAGCAAAGTGTCTGCGTTATGCACTTAATATGGGGTGAGGTGGAGTAACTTCAAGGGAAAAATTTAAAAAAGCAGCTTTTGCGCTGACATAAATAAAAAGCCACATAAAAATGTGGCTTTTAGGATTAAATTACGGTGTATTTATAGCGTGCTGGGCTTTTAAAGCGCTGACTTGTTCGTGCAAATAATTAGCACTTACCTGCTCAGCGCCAATCGGCTCTCCCACACTCACCGATACTAATGACCATTTAAGGCGTGGTAGTTGCCACTTGGCTTTACGGCTAAACATACTGCCCCACAAGCCACCTAAGTGAACGGGCACAACAGGCACAGGTGTGCGCGCTATAATGCGCTCAATGCCCCGCCTAAACATGTCCATTTCACCATTACTTGTTAGTTTTCCTTCAGGAAAAATACCAACTAACTCACCGCGTTCAAGCGCTGCGGCAACCTCATCAAATGCTTTTGCAAACGCCTTTGGGTTGGCTTTTTCGCTATCAATTGGAATAGCTTTTGCCATTTTAAATAGCCAATGCAGCGCTTTTGAATAATAAATGGGAGCAAACACCATAAAGCGTATAGGCCTAGGCGAAGTGGCTAAAATAAACATCCAATCTACAAAGCTTACATGGTTAGCCACAATAACGGCTGCGCCTTCGCTTGGAATATTTTCATGCCCTTTTGTGCGCACGCGATACATGCATATGGCTAAAATATAGATAACAAAGCGCAAGAAAAATTCCGGTACCTTAGTGTAAATATAAATAGAGATAAGCAAATTAAGCCCCGCCAAAAGCAATAGTAACGACGAAATATGCCACTCTAAAACAGAGAGCGTTACAATACTTAATATGGCACTGCCAACCATAAAGAGCGCATTAAGCACATTATTAGCAGCAATCACCCGCGAACGACTTGCCTCCTCGGTACGCTGTTGAATAAGCGCATACAGCGGCACAGTATAAAAACCGGATGCAATACCAATACCTGCCATCCAAACAAAATGCCATACCATGTCGCCTGTATTAAGCACTTGTTTAAGCGTTAATAAGTTTTCAGAGGGCGCTATATATTCACTAATAGCTGGCTCTTGGCTTAATAAATACAAAAATAGCGTAATTAAAATAGCGCCAAAAGGTACAATGCCCAGCTCAATACGTGAGCGCGAGAGCTTTTCGCACAACAAAGACCCCACGGCAATGCTTAGCGAAAACACCACCAGCGCACTGGTTACAACGAGTTCATCGCCACCCATTACATGCTTAACGTAATTAGGTAATGCCGTTAAAATAACCGCGCCTATTAGCCAAAACCAGCTTATACCCAACACCGATTTACCAACCGATTCTGTTTGAGCATTAAGCGCTTTAAATACATTTTTAGTGGATGAAAAAATATTATAGGTAAAGTGCAAATTAGGATTATTGGCTTGGCTTATAGGAATAAAGCGGCTGCTGAAAAAGCCAAGTACCGCAAGTATCAACACGGCAATACTAATAATAGTTGGACCTGTTGTTTGAGTAACGTAATAGGTGCCAAAAATAGTACCAATTAAAATAGCGACAAAAGTGGCAGACTCAACCAAGCCATTGGCTTTTGTTAATTCGTTAGGCGCCACATGTTGCGGTAATATTGAATACTTAAGCGGGCCAAAAAAAGTACTTTGCAAGCCCATAAAAAACACGGTGGTCAGCATTAGCCACACATATTGCGTAAAAATAGAGGCTGCGCCAATAACCATAATCGGTATTTCGCAAAATTTAACAAGCCGGATCAGCTTTGATTTTTCTGTTTTTTCGGCTAGTTGCCCCGCCATTCCTGAAAATAAAAAAAACGGTAATATAAATAAGCCCGCTGCAAGGTTTGAATACAGCGCACCATCGCCAAGGGTTGCAGCTTGAAACACTAACAATATAAGCACGGATTGCTTATACACATTATCATTCATAGCCGACAAAAACTGCGTTACAAATAGCGGTAAAAAGCGCTTACTGCTGAGTAAACCGCCTTTATTGTCGTGTTTATTATTTTGCATAGTACTCCTTACTAATCAGATAAATTCCTGATGTTTTTATAGCAACTTGAGCGATATTTTTAAGGCGCGTGAGCCGTGCAACTATCACGTTATCTAGTTGTTGTTAGTCAATAATTTATAACACAACGTCGCCAAGTTTAACTCATTTATTAATTTAATATGATTACCGGCAAACTCACACACGTTATACGGTAATTAAATAGCAAACACAAAAAAGCCCACATATTTTACTATGTAGGCTTTTAAAACGATTTCAGATAGTTGTGTTAGTCCTGCATAACCGCTCGGCGGCCACTAAATGCATGCATTAACGTTGTGCCATCTACTAAATCAAGCTCGCCACCAACAGGTATACCATGCGCTATACGCGAGGCCCCTACTTTATATTTATGGCAAAGCTGGGCAATATAATGTGCAGTGGTTTCGCCCTCAACCGTGGGGTTGGTTGCTAAAATCACTTCGTTAATACCGCCGTGCGAGAGCTTATGTTCAAGTATATCAAGGCCAATTTCTTTAGGGCCAATACCGTCAATTGGCGATAAATGCCCCATAAGTACAAAATATAAACCAAGGTATTGGCCTGTTTGCTCTATTGCCAACACATCGGTAGGCGATTCAACAACACACAGCACACCGCTGTCTTGGCGTTTTGTACTTAAGCAAATATCACACTGCGCTTGCTCAGTAAAAGTGCGGCACGACTGACAATGCCCAACCGCGCCCATGGCTTTGGTCAATGCGTTACCAAGTTGAGTACCGCCTTTACGATCGCGCTCTAATAAATGAAACGCAATGCGCTGAGCCGACTTAGGACCAATACCCGGTTGGCAACGTAGCGCTTCTATAAGCTGCGTTAAACTATCTGAAAGTTGCATATTTGCTTAAAACGGCATTTTCATACCTGGTGGTAATTGCATACCGCCAGTTACTTTGCCCATACGCTCTTGCGTTTCATCAGCAACGCGGCGAACAGCATCGTTACATGCTGCAGCAAGTAAATCTTCAATCATGTCTTTGTCGTCTTCCATAAGGCTTTCATCAAGCTCAACACGACGCACATTATGATTACCAAGCATGGTTACTTTTACAAGGCCTGCGCCGGCTTCGCCAACAACTTCCATCGTCGCGATTTCGTCTTGGGCTTTTTGCATGCGCTCTTGCATTTGCTGCGCTTGCTTCATCATGTTACCCATTCCACCTTTAAACATAATTTTCTCTCTTTCTTTTAAACTCTAGTTGTCATGAAGATAAGGGCGATTGTATTTAATTACAATGCCTGAATACTGTTTTCGTCTATTTCGGCGCTAAATAGCTGCTGAAATTGTACTATGTTTTCATCAGATGTGATCACATCTATTGCTTGCTGGTGTCGCCCTGCATCTATTTTTTGCTGAATTAAATAAGGCGAGTCAATCACCCCTTTTGCAAAGTTAATACTCAGCGATACGTTATGCCCGTAAATGCTTGATAACGCCGCATCGAGCTTTTGCCTAAGCATGGGCGTATCTAAGTGTTTTTGCGATTCATCCACGTCAATATGTAAACTGTCGCCTTGCTTAGTAAAAATCGAGTGTAATGCAAATTGGCGCATTCGCCCACCAAGCCCCATACGCTTAATTAAATAAGCCCACTCATCTTGCTGATGCGCAAATTTAATCTCGCTAATTGGGCTTTGAAAATCATCAGGAACCGGTATAGCGGGCTCTTGCTCTATTACCTCAGGCTTTTTTTGCGGGTTAATTTGCTCAAGCAGCTCAGGCGCTAAGTTTTCAGTAATTGTTTGATGCTTTTCTTTAAAATCAACCTTACGCGCTGGCTGGCTTTGCGTTACTGGCTCAGCTGGCGTTTGGCTCCCTGTTACTGGGAGCGTTGGCTTTTTTTCGCTATCGCCTTGCGCATGGTCATGCCATGGCGGTGAATCGTTTTGTGACTCACTCGCTTGCGCGCTTGTATTGTGTGGCTTTGCTTCGCTGTTAGGCGTAGCTTGGGCAGGTGTTTTTGGTGTTTGCGCTTGCTCAGGGGTATTTACACTCCCCCCAGAAAGCCTGCCTGCCCCCGATATATTTCTATCCCGTAAAATTCGCGCAATTGCTGATTGTGCTTGAGCTTCTTGTTCACGCACACTGCTATCTTTAGCATCGGCGCTTTCAGGCGCGGGTTGTGTGTGTTGCGCTACAGGTGCAGGGTTATAACCTTGCTCTACCGCACTGCTCATAACATCATCAAATTGTGCAGCTAAGCTTTGCTCCATATTACTGTGTTGCAGATAAGCATCGTCTTCACTTTGGCGCTCAGCAGCATCGTCACTCTTAGCAATGTGCTCACTTTGCTGCACAGGGCTCGGTATATCGTTTTGCGGGCTTTGAGCCGCAGCTGATGCGCTGTTGCTGTGTTGCTCACTTGGCGAGCGTGTTAGCTTCTCTGTGGGCGGTTGCTCTACTGGTTCATCAATTGTTTGGCTTTGCGCAGTGCTTTGATTTTGGCTTTTCTCAACCATTACTTGCGGAGCAGGGGTTTCGGCTTGCGATGGTGTTTTATTTTTATTTAATATATCACGCAGCGCATCGGCACGGCCTTTACTACTGGTAGGCGCAGGCGTTGCTGCACTTGGTGTGTCACTAGGCTCAGGAAGCGATTGAGCAGGCGTTGTAGCTGCAGATTCAAATGCTAATAAACGCAGCATTATCATTTCAAAGCCTAAACGAGGCTCTGGCGCCCATTGTAAGTCTTTTTTACCGTTTAATAGTAACTGGTAATAAACCTGTATTTGTTGAGCCTGGGTGTGCTGTGCAACATGGCTAACATAATCGGCGTTTTTATCATCAAGTTGCGCTGCTTGCGGGACAAGCTGAGTTAATTGAATAAGATGAGTTAATGCAATTAAATCATCAAGTAGTGCAATATAGTTAGGATTACGGCTCGCAACTTGGGCTATTTCGTCCATCAGTGCGCCACCATCTTGTGCTAACAAAGCAGCAAGCAAACTTTGGCTGTAATGGGTGTCCATTAAACCAAGCATAGCTTGTACGGCTTGATTGTTTATGTCGCCGTTGGTTTGCGCAATAGCTTGATCTGTTAAGCTCAACGCGTCACGCATACTGCCATCGGCGGCTTTTGCAATAATACTTAGCGCATCTTTATCAAAGTTTAACTCCTCTTGAGTAAGTACATGCTCAAGCTGAGTTTTAATTTCGCTTTGCGAAAGTGCATTTAAGTTAAACTGTAAACAGCGCGATAAAATGGTAACAGGTAACTTTTGCGGATCAGTGGTTGCTAGTAAAAATTTCACATGCTCTGGCGGCTCTTCTAACGTTTTTAATAACGCGTTAAAGCTATGCTTAGAGAGCATGTGTACTTCATCTATTAGGTATACTTTGTAACGTCCACGCGTAGGTGCATATTGAACGTTATCAAGAATTTCACGAGTATCTTCTACTTTGGTGCGAGAAGCGGCATCGATTTCAAGTAAGTCAATGTATCGCCCTGCTTCTATGTCAGTACAACTGCTACATTGCCCACAAGGAGATGCCGATATACCCACATCACAATTTAAGCTTTTAGCAAAAATACGCGCAATGGTCGTTTTACCCACACCACGGGTTCCAGTGAATAAATAAGCGTGATGCAGTCTATTTTGCGTTAGCGCATTAACAAGCGCTTGCTTTACATGAGACTGGCCAACCAATTCATGAAAGGTTTGCGGACGCCATTTTCTCGCTAGAACCTGATAACTCATCAATTACTCGCCTTCAAACTCAACCAGTTTTAAGATTTTAATACCCATTTTTTCTATACGCTGCTCACCACCAAGCTCTGGTAATGAAACAACAAACGCTGCATCAGTGGCTGTGCCGCCTAATTTTGCAACTAGCTTTGCTGTCGCTTCAATTGTGCCACCGGTAGCTAATAAATCGTCAACTAATAATACTTTGTCGCCTGGGACAATAGCATCAACATGAAGCTCTAATGTGTCTTCACCGTATTCAAGTAAGTAATCTTGGCGAATCACTTCGCGTGGTAGCTTGCCTGGCTTACGAACAGGAATAAAAGGGATCTCTAACGCGTAAGATAGCGGTGCACCAAAAATAAAGCCGCGAGATTCTGTACCAATAATTTTTGTAAAGCCTTGGTTTTTATATTCGTTTATAAAAGCATCGATTGTTGCTTTAAAGGCTTCTGGATTTGCCATTAGTGTTGTTACATCACGAAACATAATGCCTGGTTTAGGATAGTCGGCAATGGTTGCGATACTGTTTTTAATAATAGCGGGTGTTACTTGAGTCATAAGTTTAATTGCTCAATAGTTTATATTTCAAAGCAGCTGATTATAACCTTAACTGACGTTAAAATGCGAGTTTGCTGTTATTAATACCAAGGTGGTTTGAAAATTATAAGGGTGGAGGAAGAAAAGAAGCTTAAGGCTGATATAAACAACAGCCTTAATAGAGCAAGGAGCTTTAAGTTAGGCTTGTGATCCAGCCTAAAATCGCATTTAAACAGCCAATACCTACAAAAACTGCTAAAAAAGCAATAAAGTAAGTAGCGTTAAACGGATCTTTAAAGTCTTTATCATCTGACATTGGTATAACCTTTTTTTAAGCACGACAAATAAGGCTGCCATGATAGACGAAGTAAAAACATCTATAAAGACCTTAATGTTGATTTTTTGTCACAATAATACCGCGCTCGCACATTGCATTAAGCGTACTTAACGCACCATGCGCAATTTGTTGTTCGCTAAAATTAGGCGCGTGGACTAAAACCTGCTGGCATACACTCTCAAAGTCAATGCCCGCATTGGATTCTATTATTGAAAGTAGCAAGGCGGTCATTGCATTTGTGGCTAAAAACTGTACGTCGTCGTTATCATCTCTGTATACAACAAAGTAATTTGGCTGCTCAGATGGCGTGCTGGGTTTATACTCTGTGCTGATATTTTGCACCGCATATTGGTAGCTTAAATTACGCGCTACACTCGATAAGTAAAGTGCAGAACTGGTTAGTTCAGTGCTTTTTAAGCGTTGCTCATTGGTATCTTCATTAGCCACGGAAACATCAAGCTCTATCCACTCATAATGTGCCAGCTCCAGCATAAATGCATAATCGTACTCTTGCAGGGTATAGCTGCTCGATAAGTAATTAATAAATTCCCCTGCTATGTCTAAAAAATAAGGCGACTTACAGTCATGCTCACTAAAAAAAGCCCTTATTAATTTTTGCCATTGCTGCTGTGTATATAAAGTTTTAAGCACCGGAAAACCAGATGAGATAAACCCTGCAATATTATTAAAAAATAAGTCGCGGTAAATCGCCATGCGTCTATCTTCAATATCGTTAGGCTTTGGGTTATGCTCAGGCTCACGTATGTGCGCCATAAACTCATTTTGGCTGTCAATAAAGCTCATATTTCTTCCTTTATGCTAATTGCTGAGTAGGCGATGCGCATAACTGCTTATTTTGTAAATCGTGAATAATATCAAGCTCTTTTGTAAGTGTATTTATACTTGGAATATTAAAATCACGCTCCAATAAGGTAGGAAACACCCCATGCGCTTGGTACGCTTTATCAAGCAAATCCCATACGGGGTCAATAACATCAGCGCCGTGGGTATCAACAATTAAATCATCGGCTTCATTGTAGTGCCCAGCTACATGTCCATATGCAATGCGTTTTGAAGGTAGCCCTAATAAAAACGCTTCGGCGTTGTAACCATGGTTAATGGAATTAACATAAATATTATTTACATCAAGCAGTAGCTTACAATCGGCTTGCTCTAAAATCGTGTTTGTAAATTCAAGCTCAGATAACTGCTGACCAGGCGCCGCATAATAGGAGACATTTTCGATGGCTATTTGGCGATCTAAAATATCTTGCACTTGTTTGATGCGAGGTACAACGTGTGCAATGGCATCTTCAGTAAAAGGGATTGGCATTAAATCGTACATGTGCCCCTTTCCAGAGCAGTAACTTAGGTGCTCACTGAATAGTTTAATGTTGTGCTGATCAAAAAACGTTTTTAGCGATTTAACAAATTCAATATCAAGAGGTTCAGGCGAGCCGATAGAAAGCGATAAACCATGGCAAACAAAATTATTGGCGTCAGTTAAGGTTTTAAATTGTTTTTTAAAGCGCCCTCCCAGCTTAAGCCAGTTTTCAGGCGCTACTTCCATAAAATCAATTTGCTTTGGTGTATGCGCTAGTAATTCATCAAGCATCTCTCGACGAAGACCTAAGCCCACCATCCCAAATGCTGAGTTTTGTGTTGCTCTCATCATTATCTCCTAAAACAAAAAGGGCCTTTTGGCCCTTTTAGCATAACGTATATCTGAGTAAATCAGGTACTTAAATCAGCCTGTTATTGGCCGCCACATTTGCCTTCGCCGCATTTACCTTCTTTTTTACCTTTTGCGTCGCCGCCACATTTGCCTTCGCCGCACTTACCTTCTTTTTTGCCTTTTGCGTCGCCGCCACATTTGCCTTCGCCGCACTTACCTTCTTTTTTGCCTTTAGCGTCGCCGCCACATTTGCCTTCGCCGCACTTGCCTTCTTTTTTACCTTTTGCCTCACCGCCACATTTGCCTTCGCCGCACTTACCTTCTTTTTTACCTTTTGCGTCACCGCCACATTTGCCTTCGCCGCACTTACCTTCTTTTTTACCTTTTGCGTCGCCGCCACATTTGCCTTCACCGCACTTACCTTCTGCCGCATCAAGCTGGTATCCGGTTACTAGCTGTTGAAATTCAAATGGGTTTGCTTGTGCATCTGCAGAGGCAAAACTTGCAGAGCCAACAACTACTGCACCTAAGGTTAACGCGATTGAGTTTTTCTTTACTGTATTCATTGTATGACTCTCTTATATAAGTGTGTATTAAGATAACGCAAACTAATTATTGTCAATTATGCGTTGCTTGTATAATTAAATAGACCCGCTATCAAATAAAAACTTTCATTTATTTTCATTTTTTTTACTTTTAAATTTATACATACAAATATGGGCAGTAATTTAAGTTTTATCAAACCATACTTTGCAGGTACACTACGCACCCGTTTTTTCAATAAAAATACTCTATGAAACTTGTTTTAGCGCCTATGGAAGGTGTTGTTGATTTTAAAATGCGCCAACTTCTTACCAATATTGGTGGCTTTGACCTATGCGTAACAGAATTTGTTAGAGTAATTGATAAATGTTTACCGGCTAAAGTTTTTCATCGCTATTGCCCTGAGCTCAATAATAACGGTTTAACCAAAGCCGGTACTCCTGTGCGCGTACAGTTATTAGGGCAAGTGGCAGACGTATTAGCAGAAAATGCGGTTAGAGCTATCGAATTAGGCTCCCACGGTATAGATCTTAATTTTGGCTGCCCTGCAAAAACGGTAAATAAAAGCCGCGGGGGTGCTGTTCTGCTAAAAGATCCCGACCATATGTATGACATAATCAAAGCGGTAAGGGATGCGGTAGATAGTAAACATCAAGTAAGCGCTAAAATACGCCTGGGCTTTGATGATGATAGCAATAGCCAAGAAATTGTAGATGCCGTTGTAAGCGCCGGTGCAGATAGTATTGCAATACATGCCCGTACTAAGCGTGATGGTTATAACCCACCTGCATACTGGGAAAAAATCCCCCCGCTAATAAAAGGTAAAAACATAGCCGTGGTTGCCAACGGTGAAATTTGGCAAGTGGAGGATGCCCTACTTTGCCAAACTCGAAGCCAGTGTAGCGATTTAATGCTAGGGCGCGGTGCCCTTTCTCACCCTGATTTAGCGAAAAAAATTAAAGCTCATGTTAATAATGAACAATATAATGGCCTAGAGTGGGAACATATAATTTATCATTTGATTCATTCTGCTATTCATCAAGACCCCACACAAGATGAAAAATATTTTGCCTCTCGTACTAAACAATGGCTGGGTTATCTAAAACGCCAATACCCACAAGCTAATGCACTATTTGATGAAATAAGACGTCTTAAAGTAAAAGGTGATGTAGCACAGGTTTTAAAAAAATACGCTAAGTCTCCGCAACTTGATTCAAATCATAGCGTATAAGCAGCGCAGCTCAGATAATACCGGTATAACGAAACGCTAAATGAAGGTTATACCAATATGCTTTATCAGCAACAACTGCACAGTGAAATAGCACACGTTAAATCAGTAATATTAGCGATGCTGAGCCAATCAGCACACCCTGCCCATCTTAAGCTACGTGACGTTATATTAACTAGCCAGCATAACGAATGGCTTGACACTGCCACCTACCACTTAGGTCCTGAATATCAAACTTTAGTTAATAGGCTGACAGAATTAGAAGCGGCAATAAGCCAAATTGATATTGGTCAATACGGCTATTGCTGCGATTGTGAAGAAGCAATTTCTGAGCGGTTACTTAAACAAGACCCTGCAACACAGCGCTGTGAAATGTGCGCAAAGCGCACATAAGCGTTTAAAGTGTTAATAGTTGCTCGGCAAAACTAAAAGCCTGGCCTGGGTAAAGCACACTATCTTCAACTAAATACTGCGCATCGCGCTGTGAAATAGCTAATCGTTTTACTAAGTTCACTTTTGCCTGAGATAAAGTCCATGCATGGTAGTGTATGCCCACATCGGTTTCCATTAGCGCAAGCATTAGCATTTTATCTTCTGGGCTCAAATGGCTGTTTTTAGCCATAGCGGGCAACAGCATGTAATCAGTTTGCCAATCAATCCCTTTTACTTTTGGCGCCTTGCTTAAGTATTGGCTAATAAACGAAGTACTGTGATGCTCGTTATAGCTCAAATTAGGCGCAGTATGCGAGTCAATTTGAAGATGCTGATTAATAGTATCAACCCATTGCAAAGGCGACTTAACTGCCCCACTGAAGTAATTTAGTTTACTTTGATACCATTCACTGCCATTAGCAAGTCCACGTAAGCCAATGCTCCCCCTTGGTTTGTACTGGGCCAAGTAATCATTAAACTCTGCAATCTTGGCTTTTAAATCGTTTGCGCTAGATTGTTTTAATAGTGGCGTTTGTAAGTAACCCTGCAGGAGGTTTAATTCAACCTTGTTTAATCTCAAATTGCTTTGCAGCGCACTATCTAATTGATCTTGAGTGAACTTAAGCCACTCAATTACCTCGTTAGCCTTAGTACTTTGAATTTGCGCTGATAATAAGTTCTCTAACACATTGACCTGTGCAGGCCAGCTGAAAAAGCGCTCAGGAAAACGCTCAGCAATAATTAAGTAATTTAGCTGCTGTGTTTGCGCGTTTGAAAGAGTCATTGTTTGTAGGCGCTGATACATCTGATGACGAAGCGATAAATACGCTGAGGAAAAAGGCAGTACTTGTTCAGTGGATACACTTTCAGTGCCCACAGGCTTTAGCGCCGTATTTAAACTTTTAATACTCTGCTGAGCAGCATCATAAGATTCAAAAGGCGGTGGTTGTTTTGAACAAGCAACCAAAAACAGACTAAATAGGACAGACAAAAGATGCGTTTTATTCATTATAAATTCCAATAAAAAAAGCCCCAAAGGGGCTTTTTATATAATTGCTAAAACAAATTAAAGTTAAATTTTAACACCGTTGCGAGCGGCTTTATCTTTAATAAATGTAGACCAACCTTTAGCAAACTTACGTGTGCGTGGGTCGTCCATTGCTTTAGTAATAGCAGCATAAGCTTGCTTGTATTTAGCTTGGTAGTAGTACGCTTCAGCTAAGTCTGAATAAATGGTGCCTTTTTTGTCAGAGCCAAGCTCTAACGCTTTGTTCAAACGAACAACAGCAGCACTAAAGTTCTCAGATTGTAAAAGTAACGATCCTGCTTTGCGGTAAAGCTCTGCATCGTCGTCAAATTTAGCAGCTTCTTCGTAGTACTTAGCAGCTTTTTCGATGTCTTTAGAACGGTGGTAGTTACTAGCAATTGCGTTAACATTTTGCTTAGTACGCTTAACTTTGTCTTCTTTAATCGCATTTTCAAGGGTTTTAGCCGCTTTAAATGGAATTTCGTTTAAAGAATAAAAGTTAGAAAGTACTTTGTAATCTACTTCCGCTTCAAAATAGCCATTTTTGAATGCTACTTCCATGGTCGCTAGACCTTTAGAGTAGTCTTCGGTTTGTAGGTAGTATTTACCTAAACTAACCCAGGCTTTTTTGTCATCTGGCCAAACACGTACAATCTCTTCACCAATTTTCACCATGTTGGCGTAATCTTTAAGTTCAAAGTAAGAACCTAATTTTAATTGGTAAGGGGCCTTGTTAGGCTCCTTTTGTAAAGAGATTGCCTTGTCGGCAGGTTTAAAAACATCACGAAACTGACCTAACTGATAGTTAGCTTGCGCAATACGAGTATAAACTTTAGGGTCTTCTTCGCCGGTGAAGTCCATCCAAGCTGTATAAGCTTTTTTGGCTTCTTGGAACTTTTCAGTACCTGCGTATAAATCACCTAATAGCTTTAAAGTTTGCTCGTGATCTGCGAAGTTTAAAATATCAGGGGCAACAGCTTGTCTAGAGTATTTAATCGCTTCATCGTACTTCTCTTTTTGCGCGTACATGCTACCTAAGTAACGATTTACAGTCGCTTTATCGAAGTCGTTAGATGCGTCAATCTCTTTTAACAAGGCAATTGCTTCATCAATTTTGTCTTCATTGTACAAGTCAAACGCTTTAATTACCTTTTTACCAGTACGCTCGCCCATGATTTTAGTCTTGGCTTTTTTACGCTCTTCAATTTTAGCGTAATCCGGCGCTGCTAATACAGGTGCAGTTATAGCTGCACCTGACACAGACATAAGAATTGCAAGAGCAGTTACTTTAGATAAATTTCTCATTACTCGCCTCCTTAGCCTTGGTTAAGTTTAAAGTCTAGTTGAACTTGTAAACCAACTTGTTTTTGTGGTTTACCGTCAATAATTTTAGGACGGTATTTCCACTTGCGTAATGCACGTTTAGCTTCACGGTCAAAGATACGTTTTGGTTCTGCGTCAATAACTTGAACGTCAGTCACGCCACCTAACTCATCAATTGTGAACGAAAGTTGTACCCAACCTTCTTTACCATCACGCGCTGCTTGCGTTGGATATTTTGGTTCAATACGAACGATAGGTGTCGCATCACCATCTCGTCCAAATGCACCTGGACCACTTAGTCCACCAGCCGAACTTCCTACATCAATGCTACCCATGTTAAATGACATAGCACCAGGGTTAGGATTGTTATTCTCCGGCTGTGGCGGCTGCGGTTTAGGCGGCTGCTTTGGCGGTGGCGGAGGCGGAGGCGGAACACGCTTCCTCTCCTGCACCTTAGATTCAGGCGGATTCGTCATTATTTCGACTATGATCTGCTCTTTTTGTTCAGTATTACGGTCAGCCCCACCAGAGATGAGGTAAGCCATGAAGTAGAACAAGCCGAAAGTAACTGCCCCACCTGCAATCAGTGAAAACAGAAAACGAATCATTACTGATCTCCAGCTATTGAAATTCTCAGGTTGTCACCTGTCGCTTTGATCTGGTCCATAACTTTAACCACTACGCCGTGCTTTGCTTCTTTATCAGCTTGCAAAATCACAACATCAGTAGGTTGTTCTGCTAATAAACTTTCGATTTTTGCTGAAACACGTTCAACATCAACTTGCTGTTTATCAATCCAGATAGCACCATCACTGCGAATAGCAACAAAAATGTTAGCATTTTTTTGCTTCGTAGCTTGGGCCGCTTTAGGTTTATTGACCTCGATACCAGCCTCTTTAACGAACGATGTAGTTACGATAAAGAAAATAAGCATGATAAATACGATGTCAAGCATTGGCGTCATATCTACCGCTGCTTCTTCTTCTTCACGAAAACGTTGTTTACGTGCCATATTTAATTCTCTCTCTAGTGATGAGGCATGCTATCTACAAGTTTGGCTTTCACCATTCTCGCTCTTGCCTCAAGGCGTGAGCTAAAGAAAACTCCAGATAGTGCCGCAACCATTCCAGCCATTGTTGGGATTGTTGCCATTGAAATACCTGATGCCATTAAACGTGCATTACCAGTACCTTGGGTTGCCATGGTTTCGAAAACCGCGATCATACCCGTTACAGTTCCAAGTAAGCCTATTAAAGGACAAACAGCTACTAATGTTTTAATCAACAACATACGCTGATCTAATTTTTCAGACGCTTCAGAAATCCATGCTTCACGGATTCTGTGTGCGTACCAAGACGTAGTGTCTTGGCGGGCATCCCACTTTGCTACAATATCCTTCGTTAAACGAGGAAATTCAGCAAGTAGGAACCAATAGCGCTCAATCATTAAAACCCACATAAGAAAGAGTGCTATCGCGACCACGTATAATACCTGGCCGCCTGTGCCAACAAAATCCCTGATAGATTCCCATATCTCCATCAGGACTAGCATTAGGCTTTCTCCTTCTCCGCGTGAGTAGCAACGATACCTGCGCTTTGCTCATCAAGGATATGTAATACTGACTTACTACGACCTGCAACAATTGAATGAAGTAGGATAAGTGGTAGTGCAGCAATTAGACCTAGCGCTGTAGTTACAAGAGCTAGAGAGATGTTACCAGCCATGATCTTCGGATCGCCCGTACCGAACAATGTGATTGTTTGGAACGTTAAGATCATACCGATTACTGTACCTAGTAGACCAAGTAACGGTGCGATTGCAGCAAGAATCTTGATGATGTTGATGCCAGCTTCAACACGTGGCGTTTCACGTAAGATAGCTTCATCAAGTTTAAGCTCAAGGTTTTCAACGTCTTGGCTCTTGTTGTCATGGTACACTTTAAGAATACGACCCAGTGGGTTGTTTGTATTCGGTGTAGACAAGTTTTTAAGCTGAGACTTGATCTTAGAAGTAGTAAGCGCTAAGTCAACGAAACGTACTAAGAAGATTAGTAGACCAACAGCTAATAAAACTGTGATGATGTAACCAACTTCAGCACCTTGCTCGTAGTATTCCATAAGCGTTTTCTTCTGCGTGTTGATACGTAAGATTGCACCACGAGTCGGGTCAATATATACGCCAGCGTAATTGTCAGAAGAAGTACCTTCAAGAGCAGAGATACCATCTAAAATGTAGCTATCAGGTTGTTTACCTAAAGGCTGAATAGATTTTGTCTCTGGCGAGTAGATTAAGTAACCTTCGTCAGTAACTAAGTTAAAGTTACCAATACGTGTTACTTGCTTAACTGTAGAGTTGCCGTCAAGACCTGACACTTCAGTTTCAAAAGTAGAAACTTTTGCTGACTCAGTCATTTCTGTTTGAAGTGCAATCCAAAGTTCTTCAAGTTCACGAACTGTTGGAAGCTCTTTAGCAGCTGCTAATGAACGAAGTACTTCTGCACGGCCTGGCTTTTCAGCACTTACTAGTGAAGCTTCGATAGAACCGATAGCGTCTTGCGCTGCACGACGTACAACACCAAACATTTCACCAAGAGTACCTTGTGCGTTTTGAAGCGCTTGCTCTTTTTCAGCTAATGTATTTTCGTTTTGTGCATATTGCTTAGCTAAGCTGTCACCGCGTGCTTTTTCAGACGCTAATTGGCTTTTTGCTTTGTTAAGTAATGCTTGCTTGTCAGCACGTTCTGATAAGAACTCTTGCTCACGTTGCTTATTGATTTTACCTTCAGAGATACGTTCTTGCTTTACTTGCTCAAGAATTTTATCTAAAGCATCAGTATTTGCATGTGCATTAAGCGCGGTACCTGCAGAAACAGATAGTACTGCTGCAACAGCAAAACCTTTAAATAGTTTCTTCATTATTCGATTACTCCGCGCCAAAGATTGGTAGTTTAACAAGTTCTAGTGTCGCTTGCTTACGCGCCATACGAATCACTTCTTTAACTGGTTTTAGGTATTCTTCACCTAATTCTTTCCACTCTTTAGTGTTGTTGTCCCACACCCAAGCGTGTTTTAAGTCAAAAGATTGTGCTACGTAAGTGATACGACCTAAACGACCGATATCAACGTTAATGTTTTTACCATCAACTTCTAAAGTACCTTGAGAAGCAGTTACAGCCGAGCTGTAAGCAGTTTCAACTGTGTATGCTTCAAGAACTTGGCGGAATTTCTCAGACGTCGTTACAGACGCAGAAGCCATGATTTCACGAAGTCTTTCTACACGAGCAAGACGAGAATCAAGATTGAACGGAACGTCCGCTTTGATGAATTGCTCAAGCGTATCGATCATGCGATACATCAAAGGCACAACGTTTTGTTTAGTGTTGTCGATAGTAGCGATTTGACGGTCAAACGATTCGATTGACGCATTTTGGTCAGCGACCAAACGTGCTACGTGATCGTTGTACACTTTCATAAGTTCAGTCTCATCAACAATACTACGGTACTCAGCGATTAGCTCTTGAGTTTGACCGTATACGTTGTCAATTTTAGTTTGAGACTTAACAGCAGCCTTTTGAATTTGCTGACCTGCTTTTTGCACGTCATTCAAAGGATCTGCAATCACATTGCTGCTTGCAAATGCAAAAGCGCCAACCAACGCAGATGCTACAAGACTCTTTCTGATTTTAACAGACATAGTTCCCAACCAATTAAGTAATGTTACTTTTATAATTTAATTATCAACCTTATTAAGGATGACAACCCTGATATCTTTTAATAGATATCAACCCTCCAATAATGCTAAATGCAATACGCCCTGTCAACTTGATGTTAGCTATTCTAAGTAAATAAATACCTTGAAAAAGCTAAAACTAAAGTATTACAAAAAATACTGTTAACATAAATGCAACCATCATTAAGCCGTTTTAGCATTATATAGCCCCTTTAAAATTAAACACTAGTTAAAAATTAGACACTTACATGAAACAAAAATGCAACATCCAAACAAAACTGAATTGCACCTTAAAAAAAAACAAAAATAATAAAAATGTGACAATTTGATGAACTAGATTTGGTTAAATTAGGCTAAAAACACATCTTAACTTACAAATCCTGCGCTTCATCGTATAAAAATACAACAATTCGAAAGTGGTTTTGAGATGATGTATAAATATTACTGCATTTAAGTTAATGGCTTTAACTTTGCTAAGCCCAAGTTAAGCCTTATTAAAGCCAGTAAAACACTCAGTTAATTACACGGTTTTTAATACACACTATGCGTGTGGTAAATGTATTGTTTAACCTTGCTGAAAGTATGCAGATTATGAGCTGTAAGTGTATTGAAGCGGCGTTGCTATTAAACAGGGTTTTTAACTATTTAAATGGCAAATATGTTAAACGTGTTTGAAGCTATAGCGAGAAGTAAATTTTAACGTTTGACTGTATTAGGGAGTGAACAAACAATATTAGAGAGTATAAAAACAATGAGGAAGATTTTGAGGAATTATGGTGAAACAGAAAACTGCTTCACCAAGATGAACTAAGGTTCACATAATTAAAATTATGCTACTTCTACGTTCTCAGCTTCAGGGCCTTTTTGACCTTGTTTGATGCTGAAAGTCACTGCTTGACCTTCGCTAAGAGTGCGAAAACCAGAACCAGTGATTGCGCTGAAATGTACAAACACGTCAGGACCATTTTCTTGTTCAATGAAACCAAAGCCTTTAGCTTCGTTGAAAAATTTTACTTTACCAGTAACCGACATACTAAATTTTCCTGTAAGTCAATAATTAAAATTCAGCCATATTATTATGGCTATATCCTCCCTGAGTCAGTGCCCAAAATTCTGGAGGTATAGTACAGGAACAAGTTTTAACCTAACCGGTAACCTTAAACGCAGCACAATATCCGTAAATTCAATACGCAAAAACTCAAAGCAAGTTAAGGTTAACACATTAATTTTTTTTTGGCTCTATTAATTAAGATTTATTTACTCAGAACAAAAATAAATAAAGCATTATATGTAAGTGTTTATTTTTAAAGCTAAAATTGAACAAAAAACGACAGCTTTTTTACTCGTAATTGTAACAATTCATGTATAACAGCTTAGCTTAACAAATAAAGTACCTCGTAAAGAGCGTTAAAACTCGCGTAAAGATTGAATTTCAAGCAAATAAAAAGCCGTACAGCAAGCTATACGGCTTTAATACAATGCTAATTTAAAGCAGTTTACTTAACCTGCCAGTCAATCGTAGCTTCTGCTTTAATAGGCACGACTTGTGAGTCACCAAGCGTGTAATTTGCAGGGACTTGCCAAGGCCTTTTCTCTAGGGTAATTGTATCTGTGTTACGGGCAAGGCCGTAAAAGTCAGGCCCAAAATGGCTTGCAAAGCCCTCAAGTTTATCCAGTGCGCCTGCCTCTTCAAAGGCTTCGGCGTAAAGTTCAATCGCAGCATGTGCTGTATAGGCGCCGGCACAACCACATGCCGCTTCCTTTTTATCTTTATAATGTGGTGCTGAGTCAGTCCCTAAAAAGAACTTTTTATTTCCACTTATAGCTGCCGCCATTAACGCTTGTTGGTGAATATTGCGCTTTAAAATAGGTAAACAGTAATAATGCGGACGTATGCCACCAGCTAACATGTGATTACGGTTGTACAATAAGTGATGCGCGGTAATAGTTGCCGCCACATTTTGCGGCGCGGCTGTTACAAAATCAACGGCGTCTTTTGTCGTAATGTGTTCTAGCACTATTTTCAGATTTGGAAAATCAGCGACAACATCGCCTAAAATCGTCTCTAAGAATACTTTTTCACGGTCAAAAATATCTATTGATGAATCAGTCACTTCACCATGCACTAATAACAGCATGCCCACGTCTTGCATCGCTTCTAATACAGGGTAAATATTCTTTACTGATGTAACCCCAGAGTCTGAGTTAGTGGTTGCCCCTGCTGGGTACAACTTGGCAGCAACAATTTTACCCGTTGCTTTGGCTTTTTTAATTTCTTCAGGTGTGGTTTTATCGGTTAGGTAAAGCACCATTAAGGGTTCAAAGTTGCCCTGCGGCCCCGCTGCCATAATTCGCTCTCGATAAGCTAGCGCTAAATCAGTGCTCGTTGCTGGCGGTACAAGGTTTGGCATTATGATGGCGCGGCCCATGTAGCGGCTAATATCGCGTACTGTATCTTTAAGTTGCTCACCATCACGTAAATGGACATGCCAATCATCAGGACGAGTTATGGTTAATGTGTTTTTTGAATCGGTATTAATGCTCATTACTTTTTTCCACGGCTGAATTTATCCGATCATAGGCATATGGAAAGATCTAGTAAAGTGTTATCTAAACTATTCCCCTTTATGAGTGCTGCAAAATACTATTGGGTTAAGTTTAACGACGATTACACCCGTTTAAGCGTTTTATTTTGAACATGCTTTAAATTTGGGTTAACTTATCGGTGCTAATACAAATAAAAAGAATAAAATTACCCTATGTCGAATCATATCGATACCTATAAAGCGCTCGAAGTTAAAACTGAACAGCTGAGCATAATAAATCAGTTTTCCTCAAGCTTATTACAGCTCGATACCCTAGAAGAGTTATTTGAGTACGTAACCACTCAAGTAGTAAACCGCCTAGGGTTTGTTGATTGTGTTATTTACCTGGCTGATGAAACACGTTTACAGCTAAATCAAGTCGCTTCTATGGGCATAACCCACGCCAGAGACGAATACCAAGCAGAGCGCAAAGTTATTGGCTTTAACGAAGGTATAACCGGTTATGTTGCCCGCACAGGCACAGCTATTATTATTGGCGATGTAACGCAAGACCCTCGCTACATTGCTGATGAGCGCCCTGCTCAATCAGAGTTATGTGTGCCACTTATATACAAGGATCATGTTTTAGGGGTTATTGATTGTGAACATCCAATAAAAAACTACTTCACAAACGCCCATTTAGAAATATTAACCACGGTTGCGCACTTATTAAGTGCTAAGCTAAACCAAGTAAACACGGTCAATAGCTTAACGCACACAGTAAAACAGTTAAATGATGCGCAAAAGCTTGAAAACAGCTTACTGCAAATAGCTAACTTAACCTATAAAGCCAGTAACCTAGATACCTTTTTTGAATCTCTTCACAGCATAATAAATAGCTTACTCCCTGCAGATAACTTTTTTATTGCCCTTTACGATAAGCAAGTAGACATACTCGATTTGGTTTACATCGTTGAAGAAGGCATTCAAACGCACGCCCACAAAAAAATATCAAAAGAGCAATTAAAAGATACAGCTTCGTATTACTTACTAAAATCAGACCGTGTACTGCTATTAAATCAAAATGATTATCAGCAACATATAAATAACGGCGACTTTAAACTTGTTGGCCGTCTTTCTGAATCCTGGCTGGGTGTGCCTTTTAAAGCAAATGATAGAATGAGCGGTGTAATTGTTGTTCAAAGTTACGATAAAAAGCTGCATTACAACGAACACGACAGCGCCCTTTTAACCTACGTAAGTAGGCAAATTAGTATGGCCATAGATAGGCAGCTTGCAAGGCAAGAGCTTGAACACAAAGCATTGCATGATGAGCTAACAGGCCTCGCTAATCGCTCGTTACTTATTGAGCGTATTAAACATGCAATTTTGCGTTTATCGCGTGTTAAAAAAGGCACGAGCCATGCCTTGCTTTATTTAGATTTTGATCGATTTAAAAGTATTAATGATTCGCTTGGGCATGAGGTTGGCGATCATTTTTTAATTAAAATTTGTGAGCTCATAAAAGGCACCGTAAGAAACACTGATACGTTTGCACGCCTTGGTGGCGACGAATTTGCTATTTTTATGGAAAACATCACGCACCGAAACCAGGTTAGCGAAGCGTTAAAACGAATAAACACAGCCCTTGCTAAGCCACTTAATGTGGATAGTCATTTATTGCAAGCATCAACCAGCATTGGCATCGCCTTTAGCGAAAGCAGCGACGATAAAGCCTATTTGTTATTACAGCAAGCCGATGCCGCTATGTACGAAGCTAAATCAAGCGGGCGTGGCCAAGTTAAGTTTTTTAATAACACCATGCGTAAAAAGCTCAAAACACATGCCGATATAGAAAACGACTTACAACACGGCATTGAACACAACGAATTTGAGCTTTATTTTCAACCTATTTTTACTATAGCGACAAGTGAAGTTGTCGGCTTTGAGGCATTAGTGAGATGGCACCATCCTAAAAAAGGGTTTGTGCCACCAAATGAGTTTATTCCGATAGCCGAAACCACCGGGCAAATTATTAACCTCGATTTGCACTTGCTTGACCTCGCTGCACAACATATTGCGCACTGGCACACATTAGGGCATCGCTTTTTAAAAGTAACGGTCAATGTGTCATCGCGTCATTTTGCCAGTCTCGACTTTGTTGCCCAAGTTCACGCACTGTATAATAAATACCAACTGCCTTTAGGGTCATTGTGTTTAGAAATTACTGAATCAGGACTTATTGCTAACCTTGATTTAGCAACCCAAATAATAGAAGGGCTAGCCCCACTTAAAGTGAAGTTATGCTTAGATGACTTTGGTACTGGATACTCAGCACTTGGTTACTTACACCAATTACCTATTCATATTTTAAAAATAGATAAAAGCTTTATCGATCACCTCAACAAAACCAATAACCCGTTAGTAGAGGCCATTCTCTCATTAGCACAATCACTAAACTTTGAAGTTGTGGCTGAGGGAATCGAAACGCAAGAACAACTAAATATTTTACAAGCCACTCAATGTAATTACGGGCAAGGCTTTTTAAAGTCAAAACCAGTTACAGCACAACACGCCATTAAGCTTATCCACAAACCCCTGTAGTAGCTGTTATCCAAAGGCTTACTTTTTCACAACCAAAAAGGTGTAAAAAGTAAGCCCCGTAATACCCATTCGTTTATTTAAGCGCTCAAGTTTTAAAGCAATAAAACATATTATTACTGTTTAAGCTTTAGCCCATTAAAAACAGACCTGTTATTACGTGTTGTTATAATTACTTACCCCTCTTAAAAACCAATGCCATTTATTAAGCTGCCCTGCCCATAACGCGCTTTTAACAGCCGCTGCATAACCCAACAAAACAACTTGAGCTAAACTCATGCCAAACTCATCAAACCAGTAGCAACTAAAGTACCCACATTAGTTAATTTAACTTTAAGGGGTTATTTTAGTAATTAATCGATTATTTTAGCCATCTAGACGTTGAAACGTTTTTTGTAAAGGCGTAGTATGTAGTCAATCTGAGCCAAACTCACTTTTCCCTTGAGAATTATTAAAGATGATTGATATAAAACACCTTAAAACTATTGCGACATTAAAAGACACCGGATCGTTAGTTAATACAGCCCGCGAATTATTTTTAACGCAATCAGCTTTATCTCATCAAATTAAAGACTTAGAAAACAAATTAGACTGCCAATTATTTGAAAGAAAAACGCAACCTGTGCGCTTTACGCCACAAGGAATGCTATTACTCGAACTTGCCAACGAAGTTTTACCTAAAGTAGAAGCCACTAAGTGCCGTTTAAAAGAAAGCCTTAATCAACCTATTTCCCAACTGCGCTTAAGTGTTGAATGCCATGCGTGTTTTCATTGGCTGCTTCCTACTATTAAAGAATTTAATAATTTTTGGCCAGATATTAAAATTGACTACGAACGCGGCTTTAGCTACGACGCTATACCAGATTTACTCAACGATGAGCTCGACTTAGTATTGACCTCAGATATACGCGATCCTGATAAACTTGAATACGCTCACTTATTTGATTTTAAATTAAAGCTTATCGTCGCCCCTGATCACGACCTAGCTAAAAAAGCATATGTAACGGCGCTTGATTTAAAAAACGAAACCATTATTTCGTATCCTATTCCGCGCGAGCGACAAGATATATTTAAACACTTTATTCAAAATGCCCGCTTTGACGGCACCTTAAAAAATGTAGATCAAGGCTTATTAATTTTTCAGCTAGTGAGTGCAGGAATGGGTGTAGCAGCGCTGCCTGATTGGTTGGTAACACCTTACGAAAGCCAAGGTTTAATTAAATCTATCCCGCTTGGTGCACTAGGCCTAACCCGCCCTATGTACCTAGCAATGAAAAAAGACATGAAAGACAACCCCGTTTATCGCCATTTTTTAAATACCTGTAAGCAAAATAACGGTCGATAAATCACAAACTAATAAGTAACATAAGGCCTATTGTGTTTTATGTTGCTTGTTATGTTTGAATTAAAAAAATTATTAGGTGGCTTAATTATGCCGCTACCACTATTTGGTTTACTTGCGTTTGTAATGCTAGTTTTGGCGTTTCGTGCACGTAAGTCTGCTTTAGTGATCGCAAGCTTAAGTCTATTGGCGCTTTTAGTGTTAAGTACGCCGTTTGCTGCGCATCAACTGATTAAAAACAATGAGCCCGCGTCATTGGCTTTTAATGCACTAAAACACCCAACCCTTGATAAAATTGTTGTACTGGGTTGCGACATAAACCCTAACCCCGCTTTAAGCGCTAATAATCAGCTAGGAAACTGTGCGCTTACTCGCTTGGTAGAAGGGGTTAAGCTTGCAAAAAAATACCCTAATGCAACGCTTATCGTATCTGGCGGTGGCTATAATAAAGTAACCAATAGCGCGTTAATGAGCCAAACAGCAATAAATTTAGGGGTGAGTAAAAACCGCATAAAACAAAACCCACAGGCGATGGATACAGCCGCAGAAGCCAAACTACTCGCGCCTAAGCTCGTTGATTTTAAGGTTGCACTGGTTACGTCTGTGCTACACATGCCGCGCTCAATAAACCTGTTTAATGCCCAAGGCATTGAGGTAATTCCTGCCGCTACGGATTATCACAATTTTGCGGCTTTACCTTTGTATAAACAATTTATACCAAATGCTGAGGCATTACGTGTAGTAACGCAATATGCCCATGAAGTGATTGGGAATGCTTGGATAAGTATGCGCCGCTGGATAAACCCAGAGGCGCTGTAGAGTATATAAATTTATACTGGGTTATCTATATCTATAAAGCTCACATCAAAACCATGTTCTTTAGCAAGTAGTTCACCAAGGGCTTTAATTCCGTAACGCTCGGTTGCATGATGCCCTGCTGCAAAAAAGTCTATATTTTGCTCTCGCGAGCTGTGAATAGTTTGCTCTGAGGCTTCACCCGTTAGGTATGCATCAATCCCCTGCTCTGCTGCTAAATCGATATAACCTTGCCCGCCTCCTGTACACAAGGCAATGGTGTTAATTTTTTCATCGCGTACAACACTACTTAAAGGTTCGCGGTTTAAAACTTTGGCTATTTTATTTGCAAACTCGCTACCTGTAAGCGGAGTTTTTAACCGTCCTTTCATAGCAACGCTATTAGTAACGGGTTCAAGCCCTGTCTCTATTTCAATATCGAGCAAATTAGCAAGCTGGGCGTTGTTACCTATAACAGGGTGAATATCAAGCGGTAAATGATAGGCAAATAAATTAATATCGTGCGCTAACAAAGCCCCAATACGGCGTTTTTTCATGCCTGTAATAGGTTGCGATTCACCTTTCCAAAAATAACCGTGGTGAACCAAAACAGCATCGGCTTTTTTTTCTATTGCTGCATCAATGAGTGCTTGGCTTGCAGTCACCCCCGTAACAATCGTTCTGATTTCATTTTTACCTTCGACTTGCAGCCCATTAGGACAAAAATCTTTAATTGTGTGAGGCTTTAAAATGTCGTTTAACAGTTGGTTAAATTCTCTACGTTGCATACTTATTACCTTACTCAGCACTGAATTTTGTGCAAATTTTGGCGTTTATGGGGCTAAAATGGAAGGAAAATCGCAAAAAATTGAAAAACAGTTGGAAAATAGGTATAAATACGGCTTCTTTATCTGTGTTCACAACGTATAGGGTCTCTGATGAGCAAACTAGACAAAACAGAAGTTTTATCTGCCTTTGAAGCTGCATATGAAGCTGCCAACGGTAAAAAACCTGAAATTACTACAAAACCTGGCTGGTACAGCATCGATGGTGGCAAAAACTTACGCCTAGCTGATGTAGCAGAGCTAACGAAAGAATTAAGCTCTGGCAAATCGCCTGCACAAGCTGAGCAAAAAGCGCCTGCGAAAAAAACTAAAACTAAAGCTGCTGCGCCTGTTAAAGCACAAAAAACAGCGCCGTTTACTGTTGTAACACAAAGCGAAGACGGCTACACAGCTGAAGAGCTTTGGATTGTTGAGCTTGCAAGTAAAGATCACGACTGTCGCTTACCGCGCGGTGTTGTTTAAACAACATGTGATTGATAAAAAAGCCGCGTTAAGCGGTTTTTTTATGCCTGTTTATCACCTTCTATCAATTCGCTTTATTAAATAATTTATTTTGAGCTAAAAAAAAGCGGCTAATAGCCGCTTTTTAAACGTGTATTACAATTATAGCTTTTCAAAATAAAGTGGTTTTCGCTGCTTTTTACCCACTTCGTTCATTGTGCTTGCATCAAATAAGCGCCCATTGATCATGGTGTAATCGACCTTATCTGAATCGCGAATATTTTTCAGCGGATCGCCATCAATAACAATTAAATCGGCAAGCTTACCTACTTCTAGCGAGCCTATATTTTTATCAAGTCCCAAGTATTTAGCAGGGTCAAGCGTAGAGGCTCTAATTGCTTCAAGTGAACTCATACCGCCTTGAGCAAACATCCACATTTCCCAATGTGCACCTAAGCCCTCGCGTTGTCCGTGAGCACCTAAATTTACCAGTACACCTAAATCTTGCAGCTCTTTAGCAACGCGGGCGTTATTAAAGTGGTTATAGTGATGATCGGGCGCTTTTACTCGGCGCATAGCACGTGGCAACAGCTGATTTTTAGGCACAAACTTACTTAAACGCGGGTGATTCCACACATCCGTTTTATCGTACCAGTAGTTTTCTCCCCAAATTCCGCCATAGGCGACAACAAGCGTTGGGGTATAACCAACATCACTTTGCGACCATAATTGTTTTATATCATCGTAAATATGCTCAACCGGAATTGAGTGTTCAATGCCCGTATGCCCATCAACAACCATACTTAAGTTATGTTGTAGCAGTGAGCCGCCCTCTGGCACAACCATCATCTCAAGCTCACGCCCTGCTTCAATAACTTGTTGGCGCTGCTCACGGCGTGGCTGGTTGTACGATTTAACACTAAACGCCCCAACTTTTTTAAGACGCTCTAAATGAAATTTAGCATCATCTAGCGAATCAATATGCGAGGTGTAACCAGGCATATTTGCTCCATATAAAATGGTGCCGGTAGAAAAAATACGTGGCCCGACAATCATGCCGGCTTTTTGCATTTCACTGGCGGTAAATATTTCAGAGGTATCGTTTGATGGATCATGAATTGTTGTGACACCTAACGCTAAACCGGCATAGTTTTTCCAGTTTTGCTGAGGAATAATTTCATCGCTGGCTTGTGAGCCATGGGCATGCGCATCAACAATCCCAGGCATAATTGTTTTACCTGCTACATCGATAATTTCAGCCCCTTTGGGGATCGTTACCTCATCAGCAGTACCTATTGCTTTTATGCGTTTACCGTCTGTGATAATGACGCCATTTTCAATGACTTGCTCACCCTTCATGGTAATAATGTTGGCGCCCTTTAGCGCAATCATGCCCTTTGGTGCAGCCATTTTTTTACTAAAGCTAATATTCTCACCGCTTTTTACTTTAAAGTCGGCATCATCGGCTTTATCAATAGCAAACATACCATCAAGGCTTGCATGGTATAGCTCGGGCCCTAAGCTCCAGTAGAGAGTGTTACTTTGAGCACTCCAACTTATATTTTCACCCGCACGCACAGATAACTGCTCAATAGGAAACTGGTTATCTTTAGGGCTTATTGTGATAGGTGAGCCGCTTTCTACCAGCGGGGTAACAAATACTTTAAAACGCTCAGCAAACGCTAAGTATTTACCATCTGGTGAGACTCGAAATTCAGTCGCATGCTCAGATTCGTAAAGTTTACGAACGTTTTTAGTTTCAAGCTCCACAACACTTAAGGTAGGCTTAGGCCAAGGGCTCATGATAAATACACGGTCATTGGCGCTACCAAACTGAGGTTGATAACCACTTTTAGAAATAAGCTCGCTCTCTCCCCCTTTTGCGCTTACTTTATAAATACCTGGGTTGAGTGACCACTTAGGATTTAAAATACTTCCGCCGGTGGCTTTACGATAAACGATTGTTTTGCCGTCAGGACTAAAAGTAGGCTCAACGTATTTACCCGGCTCGCGGGTTATCGCCTCGCCGCGCCCGCTTCGGGCAGAGACAACGCGTACAGTGCCTTGCTTAGTATCACTCCACGTGGTGTAAACAATCTTTTTCCCATCGCGGGAGTACTGCGGGAACAGCTCATAATGATCAGTTTGTTTGGTTAAGCGCTTAATTTTACCAGAGTCTAAATCGCGTTTATAAATATAACCTAATGCTTCAAAAATCGCAGTTTCACCATCGGGGCTAACCTGCACGTTGCGCAACATTTTTACATCAAACTCATCGGTATCTAAATTTTGAGTAAAGCGTACCGCGGTTTGTATTTTTTTACTGGTGTTTACTTTAAAGGGAACACGCGCAACAGCTTTATCATCAACAGCAATTTTATGTATTGAACCGGAAGCCCAAAACACCAGTTCTTCGTTATCTGGGGTCCACGCAATGGTCGGATACACACCATGAATAGCCCAGGTTTCTTGCATATCGCGTTCAAGCTTGTCATAAAGCTTGGTGTGCTCGCCACTGGTTAGGTCGTATAAGTACAAGCTTGTTTGAAAGTCATCACGTCTTATATAGGCAAGCTTTTTACCATCAGGTGAAGGTGTGGGTCTTATCGCACCGCCCATGCCTTGTATTATGGTTTCTATTTCGCCTGTTTCTCTATCGTAGCGCTTAATTTTATAAATACCGGCAACAGAATCTTTAGAATAGTGAAAGGTTTTACCTGGTGTCGCGTCATGAGAAAAATAAACATAGCGGCCATCTGGTGAGAACATTGGCTCACCTAAGTCTTTTTGGTCGTTCTCACGTTTAGTAAGCTGAACACCTTTACCACCCGCTTTATGATAAAGCCACACTTCTCCAGCCCCTAGTGAGCGACTAGCGGTAAAGTGTTTGCGTGCGACAAGGTAGTCGCCATCAGGGCTCCATGCGGGGCTGTTTAAAAGTCTAAAGGTTTCGTCAGTCACAGCGTGTTGATTGCTACCATCAACATCCATAACCCAAATATTATCACCACCGCCTTGATCTGAGGTAAACGCAATGTGTTTACCATCAGGGCTAAAGCGAGGCTGCATTTGCCAAGCAATATCTGAGGTGAGTTTAGTTGCTTCACCTCCGCTTATAGGCATAGTGTAAATGTCGCCAAGTAAGTCAAACACCAACGTGTTGCCATCAGGACTAACATCAATGTTCATCCATGTGCCTTGCTCTGTGCTAATGGTTGCATCTACAAACTCACCTTTTGGTGAGTCTACCTGCCACTTTTCTTGCTCTTCGTTTGCGTGCGGCTGACCTATTGCAAGGGCGACTGATAAAGCCAGTGCAGTGTGAAGCATTTTTTTCATGCATTTCTCGCTTGTTATTATTGCAGTTAAACTCTCTAACACGATTGCAACAAAAACAGCGCTAACTTGCCAGCGTTATCAGACCAAGTACCAAAAATTAATGCCAAACTATGGGGTCAAATTGGTAGTAATCCACCAGCATTCTATAAATTTCAGGGTCGTGTTGCCTAAGCTGCGCCGGCTTTTCTAAAAAGGTCTCTGTGAGTACTGCAAAAAACTCAGCCTCGTTGGTGGCCCCATAACTATGAATAACGTGAGGCATGTTATAAGCAACATGACTTTTTAACTGCACAAATGCACGGCTAAACACTCGGGCCCACTCTTTATAAGCATTGGGGGTTTTTAATAATGGAGTGCCAGTGGTTTTTCCGGTTTCTTGGTCTAACTGGTGGGCAAATTCATGAAACACTAAATTATGGCCATCGCTTGGTAAACGGTTGCCTTCAAGTACATCGTGCCAACTTAGCACTAACGTGCCACCAGGCCACGACTCACCTAAGCGTACCGCGTTGTGGTAACTAACCAGCCCAGCACTATCTCGTGTAGATTGCGGCGCATAATACGCACTGGGGTAGAGCAAAATTTCTTTTACGTTTTTATAAAGTGGCCAAGGTTTATTAAGCACTAACACACAGGCATCGGCAGCAACTATCAGCTTCATGGCGGGGGTTAGCTTTAGTCCGTCTCGGCCTAAAAAGCGCTTTTCATTTAAAAACCATATTATGTGGCGCTCAAGCTTGGCTCTGTCGTTATCCGTCATCTTTTTATAGATAGGCATGCAACGAAGGAGTATTTCTTTTTGTTGAGAGTTTAAAACCGCGTTTTTATATTTTTTATTCCAAAGCCAGTTTTGTAGTGCCTGCCAGCGCCAATAAATTACAACAAAAATAGCCAAAGCAAAAATGAGTAGCCCGTTTATCATGGGGACATCCAAAATAAGTTAGTCTCTTATTAATATGTGCACATGCACTCATTTTCAATCAGATAATTTCTGTGCAATTTCGTCCGCTATTTTTAGCTTTGTATAATGCTTGATCTGCCCGCGATAAAAGGCGGTCGTAATCACCGACGTTGGTTGAGTCAGACAAGCCAAAACTGGCTGTTACACTTAACCCCTCACCCATGGCAGAAAAGTCATGCTGTGCAATGCTCTCGCGCAGTGCTTCGCATATGATTTTTGCTTCGCCGGCGGTTTTATCTGCAAAAACAATTGTAAACTCTTCACCGCCCCAGCGTGCTATATGCTGGTTTTCTTGGCAGCCATTTTTAAGCAGCTCTGCAATAGTACAAATCACTTTGTCACCAATAATATGCGACCAGTTATCGTTAATCCGCTTAAAGTGATCAATATCCAGTATAGCTATGGCTAGCGGCCGGTTTTGCTGTTTGTAAGTGGCGAAGTTATGGGCAAGCCAGCTATCAAAAGCACGCCTGTTAGGCATGTCGGTAAGTTGGTCGTGCGTTGCTTGGTATGCAAACGCATTGGCTTGCGTTTGTAGGTCTTGGGTTTGTTTTTCTACGCGATTAGTCAACTCTATTTCTATTTTTTTGTAGTGGTATAAACGGTATTTGTATATAGCAAAAATAACCATTAAAAATAATACAAATACTGCAAACTTAAATTGCGGTTTTTGCCAAAAAAATGACTGAATTACAATATTTACAGCTTGCTGATTATCTTGCCACTGTGCGTTAGGGTAACTTGCTCGTACCATAAAGGTATATTCCCCAGGCGGTAAGTTAGTGTACTCAGCACCGGTCATATGTTGGCGATTAACCCATTTATCGTTAAAGCCCTTTAATTGGGTTTGAAAATTTAATCGCTGCGGCATAATAAAGCTCAGCCCTGCATAATGAAACGATAAACGAGAAACCCCCGGAGGCAAAAATACCGACTCCCCTTCAAGCGGAAGCGCAATAGGCTTACCATCTACAAAAATATTTTCAATAATGGTCGGCAGCGCAATTTGCGTTGATGCTTGTAAGCGCGCTGGTTTTACGGTACTCACCCCCTTTGCGGTTGCAAACCAAATACTCCCATCGTTATGCGTTACAGCCGAAGGGGTTGAACCTCCGTTGGCCTGTGCACTTAACATCCCATCGCCTTCATCATACAGTTGATAGTTAAGAACGGGTGCTTTAGCGCTCGCGGGAGCGTCGAGGATTTGCTGTATATGATTTTTATCGATTTGAATAATTCCGCGGTTGCTCGAGAGCCAAAATGAGCCATTGTGCGGCACCACTTGAAATAGTTTATCGATAGGTAAACCTTGCTCTAAGCCAAGCATGGCCATTTTTCCGCTTGTTAGCTCATAGCGCACTAAGCCTCTATCTGTGGCCATCCAGGTATAGGTATCATCAATATAAAACCCAAACGCATATTGCGCAGAAAACTCACGGGGGAATTCAACCGTTGTAAATTGCTCACTAACAATATCAAATACCACCACCCCATTGCCGGTGCCTACCCAAATATTGCCTGCGTTATCTTCACTAAGTGCAAGTACAAACCCACTTGGTAAGTCTTTTTTATTTGTAAATTGATTTAAGCTGTCATCTTCATTGATGCGCGTCAGCCCCATAGCAGAGCCTATCCACAAACGGTTTTTAGAATCAAATAATAAAGCCCTTACTTCGTTACTCCCAAGGCCAGTGCTACGATTAATAAACGGCGTAAAGGTATTATTAACTATTTTTAAAACACCTGAGGTATACGTACCTGCCCACACACTACCGTCGGGTGCTTCGTGTAAACTGAGCACAGAATAAGGACTGCTTTGTTTAGAGCCTGAAACCAAGGTAGCGCGATTATTTTTTATTATATTTAAGCCAGAGCTTCCCCCCACCCATAAACTGCCATCGGAGTGAGAAAGCACTGTGCGGGTATAATCCCCCGCTAAACCTCTTTTTTGGGTCCACGATGAAAACGGCGACTCACGCAGGCGAAACAATCCGGCGTTTGTGCCAATCCAAATACTGTTTTCTCTATCTTGTAACAAAGATAAAATACGGTTGGCGGGTAATCCGTTATTGGCATCTAACTGCTCTACGCCATCGGGCGATAACCTAAACACCCCTTTATTAATTGTGCCAAACCATAAATCTCCATGGTTATCCTCTAATAAGCTAGAAATAGATTCATTGCTAAGCTTTTCATGTATTGGCTGAAACTGCGCATTGGTTTTGATCCACGCGCCTTTTTCGCTTCCTACAATAAGCGAGCCACCACGGGTAATTAATAAGTTATAGACAGGTGCATTTGGTAAACCAAAGTGTGGCGTCATTAAAGTCGGTATTTTGTTGTGTATTTTATAAAGGCCTGCACTAGTTGCTGCCCAAATAACCCCATCGTGATCTTCTATAACGCGATAAGCACTCACATTTTTAATAATTGCAAGGTCGGTATCGCTGTTATGCTCACGATAAAACACGCCGTCGTTTTCAAGAGCTAACCATAGGCTTTGATCAGCACTTTCAATTAAATGATTAACCATGGTTGATGCTGATCGCTTGGTATCCCACTGCCTATGTTGATATAAGCTAATTCCTCCGCGCGACCCCGCTATGTATAACCCACCACTATTTGTGGGAGTGAGTGCCCTTAAACCCGAGTCGGGTAAGTTATTAATATGAGCACGGGTTAATATTGTAAACTCTTGGCCATTAAAACGTGCCAAACCTTCCCATGTAGCAACCCATAAGTAGCCATCTTGGGTTTGCGTAACGCTATTAATACTGTTGTGTGGCAATCCAGAGCGGGTATTCCATGTTTCAGAAAAATAATCACTTAACGGTAAACGGGTTTGCTCTTGGGCTTCACATAAAAACATGACGAAAAAAGAACATATAATGCTTAATTGTCTCATCATCAACTGCCTTAGTTATTCTTTTACTTGTGTGTAAGCGTTTTATCGTTATTTAAAAGGAGTAGGAAAGAATTTACTTGGCACTGAGCACACCAAAATTGTGCGCTCCAACAAAGCGTTAAAATCCCTATACGCATTGGGTGAATACACTAGGGTTTGTTTAAGCGCTAAAAGCGCGTTAATTAAAACTAAACAATAGCGTAAACAACTAATAATACGTGCTAAAAAGCACCTTAAATAAGTCGCTAAAACTTAATGTCGTAAACGTATCAGCTAATCGTTACAAATTAACTTATATCGCCTATCTAACTAAAAATACTACCATAGCAAATAAATACATTGCATTAACTAAATTCGATTAATCTTTACAAAAGTCGTCAATATTGTTTTGTAATACGTTTATAAACGCTGCGACGTGTAAACCGTCCATTAGCGAATGATGCACATCAATCGAAAACGGCATCAGGCCCGTGGTTTTATCGTAATGACCAAACACAAATTTAGGAATACCTAAACTTTTTCCTTCACTAAAGGCATGCGAAAAACTACTAAAATTAAGCCAAGGTAAAACCGATATATGTATCAAATCGGCCTGCCCTTCGGTTTGATTAAACGCCTGAGAAAATAACGGTTGAGATTTAGCATTGGCGCTTATAGCTGTGGCGTGCTGAGCAAATTCTTCGAGGCAAGGCGAATAATTAAAGTAACTAAATATAAACGAATCATCGCTAGCAAGCTCGACCACACTGGCTCTTACTTGCTTTAAGCGCCATGGACGGTCATTAATAATTCTTAGCATAATCGGGTTATAAGCGTGGCAAGCTTTTAATGTGGCATGCACATATGCTTGAAAAAAAGACAGTTTATTTTGTTTACAATATTCAAATAAAGGCTTGGCGTTAAGTGTTACGCACACATTAAAATATGGCTGGGTAAAGTTTTTAAATAATTCGAAGTGTTGTTGGCGAGGCCATGTATCAAGGTCGATGGGCTCCATTAAGGCGTTTGTATCAGTCATAATATCCATAAGCTTGTCGTTAACGATTAGGCCGCAATGCCTTTAGGGTCTTGGCCACAAAAACTACCACGCCACAGAGTATAAACAAAAAAGGCGTACCACTGTACGCCTTAGTTTAAATAAACGGGTAAATTTACAGGCCGTTTTGAATTATCTCTTGCGCTAACTCATCGGCAATCAAATGCGTTGATTTTTGCTCTTTTTCACTACGGGTGAATATTTCGGTTAAGGTATCAAAAATACCTTCAACATGTTTATTAGAGGCCGCCTCACTGTAGCCTTGTGGTGCAGTTTCGTAATACACATTAATAATGCCACCAGCATTAATAACGTAATCGGGTGCATACAAAATACCTTTTTCACGAAGTACTTCACCGTGACGAGACTGCGCTAGCTGATTATTAGCACACCCAGCGATAATGGTTGCCTTAATACGTGCAATGGTTTCATCATTAATGGTGGCACCTAATGCACAAGGTGCGTATACATCAACATCAAGGTCGTAAATTTCATCAATACCCACCGCCGTAGCGCCAAAGTCATTTACTACCCGCTCTACAGCATCTTGATTGATATCTGTTACAAATAATTTTGCACCAGCTTGGGCTAAATGCTTACATAAACCATAGGCGACCGCACCTAAACCTTGTACAGCCACTTTAATGCCCGCAAAATCTTGATGCCCACGTTGGTGCTGTAATGCCGCTTTAATTCCTAAAAACGTACCGTAAGCTGTAAAAGGTGACGGGTTACCGCTTTTTCCTTCCAAGCCCAGCACATAATTCGTTTCTTTATTCATTAAAGCAACGTCATCACATGTAATGTTTACATCTTCGGCAGAATAGTAACGGCCATTTAATCGCTCTAATTGACGACCAAAAGCTCGAAATAACTGCTCTGATTTAATCTCTTTTGCATTGCCAATAATAACTGATTTACCACCACCAAACGGTAGGCGAGCAACCGCATTTTTATAGGTCATCCCTTTTGAGAGGCGTAAAACATCGTAAACGGCATCTTCATCGTTGGCATAGTCCCACATCCTACAACCACCAACAGCAGGGCCAAGGTTAGTATTATGTACGGCAATAATTGCTTTTAAACCTGACGCTTCGTCAGAACAAAAAACCACTTGTTCGTGGTTATCAAATTCAGCTTGATTAAACACAGCCACTGTAATTACTCCAAAATAGTTTACCCGTGAGAGGGATGAGCGCTGGAAATTGACGAAACTTTACCACTTCATTTTTAAGGGTGCCACATAATGAGAAGTTAAACCCGAAAAAAGCGAGCTTTGTGAATTAATAAATCCAAATAACAACAAAATACGGATATAAAATTCAACAAAAGGCATATAAATTAAATTTAAAGCTAACAACACCGTTAAAAAGTGCCTTCACATTTACGTGAACGTAAAGGTAACACCAAGTGTAAACCTTGTATTACACAGTTCCCCTCCCAGCAAAGTCGCACAGTGTATAGGTTTATGAAGTAAAAAGCAGATTTACCACAACTGGTCTGAGGTGTTTATTTGAAGGGGCAATTTACGCTTTTTTAATATTTCATAAAACAAATACAAAAAAAGCGAGCCTAAGCTCGCTTTTTTATTAGATTACATAAACCTTTATTTAAGCTTGCCGTCTAGCTCTTCAATTTTAGCTTTCCAAATTGCAGGGCCTTGTGTGTGTGCGTTAGCACCTTCGCTGTCTACAGCAACCGTAACTGGCATATCTTCTACTTCAAATTCGTAGATTGCTTCCATACCTAAATCTTCAAAGGCAACCACGCGTGCTTTTTTAATTGCTTTAGATACTAAGTATGCCGCACCACCTACAGCCATTAAATAAACCGATTTATGCTCTTTAATCGACTCAACTGTAGCAGGACCACGCTCAGCTTTGCCTATCATGCCTACAATGCCGGTTTTTTCCAGCATCATATCGGTAAATTTATCCATACGTGTTGCGGTCGTAGGGCCTGCTGGGCCTACGGCTTCATCACCTACAGCATCAACTGGGCCAACGTAATAAATAAACTTATTATCAAAATCAACGCCCTCAGGTAAACCTTCACCTGAATTGATCATATCTTGTAAGCGTTTATGAGCAGCGTCACGGCCTGTTAAAATAGTGCCTGAGAGTAAAACAGTTTCTCCCATTTTCCACTCGCGGGTGTCTTCTTTAGTTAACGTATCTAAATTAACACGGCGAGTTCCTTCACCTACTTCAAACGTCACTTCTGGCCAGTCTTCTAGCTTAGGTGCTTTTAAATCTGCAGGGCCTGAGCCGTCTAGTGTAAAGTGTACGTGGCGCGTAGCTGCACAGTTAGGGATCATCACAACAGGTTTTGATGCCGCATGCGTAGGCGCTGTTTTTACTTTAATATCAACAACCGTTGTTAAACCACCTAAACCTTGCGCGCCAATACCTAGCTTGTTAGCACGTTCAAAAATTTCTAAACGCAGTTTTTCTTCCGTTGTTTCTGCACCGCGCTCCATAAGCTCATGAATATCAACCGGGTCCATTAACGACTCTTTTGCCATTACAGCTGCTTTTTCGGCGGTTCCACCAATGCCTATACCTAGCATGCCTGGCGGGCACCAACCAGCGCCCATTGTTGGTAGCGTTTTTTCTACCCATGCAGCAACATCGTCAGATGGGTTTAGCATAACCATTTTACTTTTGTTCTCTGAGCCGCCGCCTTTCGCTGCAACCATTACTTCTACTTCGCCGCCCGCCACTAAATCGATGTGTACAACTGAAGGGGTATTATCTTTAGTGTTTTTACGTGTGCCAGCAGGGTCAGCTACAATAGAAGCGCGTAGTGGGTTATCTGGATTTAAATATGCGCGACGTGTGCCTTCATCAACCATTTGTTGTACGGTTAAATCTGTTTTATCCCACTTAACATCCATCCCTACTTTTACAAAACAGGTAATAATACCCGTGTCTTGACACAATGGACGCTTGCCTTCAGCCGACATACGCGAGTTAATTAAAATTTGCGCGATTGCATCTTTTGCAGCCTTGCTTTGTTCTTTGTTGTAGGCTTTTTCTAGCGCTTGAACAAAATCAAGGGGGTGATAAAAAGAGATATATTGCAACGCATCTTCAATGCTATCAATAAAGTCTTGCTGACGGATTGTACTCATAGTGGTTCCTTAAGTTAGCGTTACGCTTAAGCGTAATCTATACCAAACCGGTGACGGTGGTTTGCACTGTTTTAATTACAACGTAGATTTGATACTAAACGCTGCCAAAAAAATTTGACTTATGATACCCTCCCAGCCCGTTTCGAGCCAGTTCTTAAAGGGGCAGTAAATGCTAAACAATGAAAAAAATTGTGTAAAATTAGCCATAACACAAAACTGCATTGATGTTTTCGCGCATTTTGCGCATTTACCCTATGCCGTATTACTAGACTCAGCCAATAGCGAGCACATAAATAGTCGCTTTGATATTATTGCGATAGAGCCTCACGCTATTTTAGAAGTAAACAATAATCAAAGCATATTTAATCAGCAGCTTGACTCGCGTAGCCCCTTTACAATAATGAACGAAGAACTAAGTAAACTTAGCGCGCAAAAAGCCGCTAATAACCTGCCTTTTAACGGCGGCTGGCTTGGTTATTTTGGTTACGATTTAGGGCGTATTATTGAGCACATGCCACGCACGGCAAAACACGATATAACGTTGCCACAAATGGCCATTGGCCTTTATTTAGATGCGCTGATATTTGATAAACACCAGCAAAGCTGGTTTTACGTTTCCCAACCTGAGGTGAACCGTTTAGCGCTTTACCAGCAGTATTTAGCAAACGATGCAGCGCCTGCACAGTTTTCGCTCACCAGCGCTTGGCACTCAAATATGAGTGAGCATGAATACGCTGACAAATTTGCGCAAATACAAGATTATTTAAAAAGTGGTGATTGCTATCAAATCAACCTAGCACAGCGCTTTAGTGCCGGTTTTAAAGGCGACCCTTTCCAAGCCTACAAAGTATTACGTGAGGCTAATAAAGCGCCATTTTCTAGCTTTATTAACCACCCACGTGGCGCCATTTTATCAATATCGCCAGAGCGCTTTATTGCAGTTCACGACAATATAGTTGAAACAAAACCCATCAAAGGCACTTTGCCACGCATGGCAGATGCAATCGCCGACCAACAGCAAGCCAGAGCCCTTGAAAACTCAACCAAAGACCGCGCAGAAAATGTAATGATTGTTGATTTACTGCGTAACGATTTAGGTAAGGTTGCAAAACCTGGCTCTGTAAAGGTGCCCTCACTTTTTGCTATTGAGAGCTTTCCGGCAGTGCATCACTTAGTGAGTACCGTAACGGCAGAACTGGATGAGAGCAAAACGTGTGTTGATCAACTTGAAGCAGCATTCCCCGGTGGGTCAATCACTGGCGCGCCTAAGATTAGAGCTATGGAGATAATTGAAGAGCTAGAGCCTCATAGGCGTAGTATTTACTGTGGCTCTATAGGTTATTTAAGCGCCTGCGGTAATATGGACACCAGTATTACAATCCGTACATTGGTTTGTCATAACGAACACATTTATTGCTGGGCCGGTGGTGGTATTGTCGCTGATTCTAAAGTCGAATTGGAATACCAAGAAACATACGATAAAGTGAATAAAATACTTCCTTTATTAAAACAGTAGAACGCTTTGAATAGTGAACATATTATGGCGCGGTTTCAGCTAAGCCCTACTGCCGCGCCAAATCAAATAAAAGATACCCGTAAAAAGCGTGCCAGTGCGGTTATGCTGCCTATTATTGATGTTGATAACCACGCGCATATTTTATTGTGCAAACGCCCTACTTATTTACATCATCACCCTGGGGAAATTTGTTTACCCGGCGGTAAATTTGAGCAAAGCGATAAGCACCTGCGCACCACAGCGCTTCGAGAACTACACGAAGAGCTTAATATAGCGCCAAGTAATGTTAAAGTGCTCGGGCAGCTGCCACAATACTCTACCCTAACTGGCTTTAGCATTAGCCCATTTGTGGGTTTACTTGGTGAACACACAGTATGGGAGAACGATTATAATGAAGTGCAAGCTAGCTTTTTACTGTCGCTTACCCAGCTTTCAAAAGAGGCCAATTGGCAGCCCATTCCTTTTCAACGTTTTGGCAAAACCATCACCTTGCGAGGGTTTAGTACACCGCACGGATTACTGTGGGGAGCAACGGCTAGCATTATAAAAAACTTTACAAAACAGCTTGCCCTACCAGTGTAAAACTTACGGCCAAATAGTTACATAATATAGAATTAACGTTATGATACTCGACCGTTCAAAGAACAGCTTTCGGGCTGAGTAAATAAAGTAGAGACCCATAGTATGATCAGTGCATTTGATATGTTTAGCATTGGTATTGGCCCATCGTCGTCACATACCGTTGGCCCAATGCGTGCCTCGCGCTTATTTGTTAATGACCTACAAGAGCAACAACTTTTAACCTCTGTTACCGATATAAAGGTAGAGCTTTATGGCTCACTGGGTCAAACCGGCGTAGGCCATGGCTCTGGTAAAGCCGTTATATTAGGGCTTGCCGGCTACGACCCAGAAACAATAGATGCCGATTTAGTTGACGATATCCTTGCCACCATTGAAAAAGAGCAAGTGATATACCTCAACCAAACCCATAAAGCGAACTTTCCTAAGCAAGGGGCTATTGTTTTTCATCGCCGCAAAACCTTACCTAAGCACTCTAATGCCATGGAAATTATTGCCTCAAATAATGGCGAAAAAGTATATAGCAAAGTGTACTATTCTATTGGCGGCGGCTTTATTGTTACCGATGAAGAATTTGAAAACGAAAAACAAGCAGCCCTTGATATTCGCGAGCAAAACCCGGCTCCTTACCCGTTCGAAAGTGCAAAAGATTTACTAGAGCTGTGTAAAGAATCAGGCTTTAGTGTATCTACTTTAATGATGCATAACGAAAAAACGCTGCGCAAAGAAGACGATATTAAAGACGAGTTGTTTAATATTTGGCAAGTAATGAAAGCCTGTATTGAACGTGGCATGCGCACCGAGGGAATTTTACCAGGTGGTTTAAAAGTTAAACGCCGTGCACCTAGTTTGTATTTAAAGCTAAATGTAGAAGTGAGTAATGACCCACTCAGAGCAATGGATTGGGTGGATTTATTCGCCTTGGCTGTAAATGAAGAAAATGCCGCAGGTGGGCGCGTAGTCACGGCGCCAACAAATGGTGCTGCGGGTATATTGCCGGCCGTTTTAATGTACTACCACACATTTATTAAAGAAGTGGACCGCGACATAGCCACACGCTATTTATTAACCGCAGCGGCGATTGGTATTTTATACAAAAAAAATGCCTCTATTTCGGGCGCAGAAGTAGGCTGCCAAGGTGAAGTAGGTGTTGCCTGTTCAATGGCCGCTGGCGCACTCACCGAAATTGTTGGTGGTAATGTAGTACATGTTGAAAACGCCGCCGAAATAGGCATGGAGCATAATTTAGGCCTAACCTGCGACCCTGTAGGCGGATTGGTACAAGTACCGTGTATTGAGCGCAATGCCATGGGCGCCATTAAAGCAATTAATGCCTCTCGCCTAGCAATACGTGGCAGTGGCGAGCAAAAGGTGTCGCTTGATAAAGTGATTAAAACCATGCTCGATACCGGTAACGACATGAAAACCAAATATAAAGAAACCGCACGTGGTGGATTAGCGGTAAACATTATTGAATGTTAAGCGTATAAAAACAAAAAACCGCGTATTTTAGCAATACGCGGTTTTTTAGTATTTGTATACTTAAAGTCTTACTATTTTACTGGCAGTTCTATGTCGGCAAATAACGCATCAACATCTTCTTGATTACGTAATAAGCTTGCTCGCTCTACTCGCTCTTTAGTTAAATGCGGGGCAAAACGCTCAATAAAGTCATACATATAAGTACGTAAAAAACTGCCCTTTCTAAAGCCAATTTTAGTTGTGCTAGCTTCAAATAAATGGCTGGCATCAATACACACTAAATCTGTGTCACTTAATTGATCAACGGCCATTGAAGCGACTACACCTACACCTAGCCCTAACCTTACATAAGTTTTAATTACATCGGCATCGGTTGCAGTAAACACAATGTGCGGCTCAAGGCCGTGCGCATTAAATGCTTTATCAAGCTCAGAGCGACCAGTAAACCCAAATACATACGTAATAAGCGGATACTGAGCTATATCGGCAACGGTTAAATTGTCGGCCTTTTGTGCTAGAGGATGATCTTTTGCCACCACAATGCTGCGGTTCCAATGATAGCAAGGCAGCATAACTAAATCTGAGTATAAATGAAGTGCTTCAGTTGCAATGGCAAAGTCTGCGTCACCGCGCGCTGCCGCATCAGAAATCTGTTGTGGTGTACCTTGATGCATATGCAGCGAAACAGCTGGGTATTTTTTCATAAAGCCCTGAATAACACTAGGCAAAGCATAACGAGCTTGCGTGTGTGTAGTGGCTATATTTAGTTTACCCTGATCAGGCAGCGTGTGCTCATTAGCAACCGCTTTTATACCTTCGACTTTAGATAAAATTTCGCGAGAAATGTTAATTATTTCTTCGCCGGCACCTGTAACATGCGTTAAATGCTTACCACTGCGGCCAAAAATTTGTACACCTAGCTCATCTTCAAGCATGCGCACTTGTTTAGATATACCAGGCTGTGAGGTAAATAAACTCTCAGCAGTTGCTGATACGTTTAGCTTATGGTTTTGAACTTCTACGATGTATCTAAGTTGTTGTAATTTCATGGTTGCAGTTTTTAACGTTATTATTAAGCTTATATGATGGTAATACTAAGCAAAACCAAGTTTAATTTAGTTAAAACTTGGCAAAGTAAGCACGTATATTTTCATTATTTAAGCATTAAGGCTAGCATAATAAACCCGCTGCAGATAGCGATGTTTATTCAGGTTCAACTTATAATACATTATTCTTATATCTAATTTTTAACATATTTTTAAGTTAATCAGCGCAAAGCTACCCTCAAAGCATATATTTGATGTAATATAAAAAAATAGATTATGAATCCGAGAATTAAGCCATGATCGTTTCGATTATAATTGTGCTTATAGTGGCACTGATAGTGATTGCACTGTGGGTAAGCGCTGTACAGCAGCATAAAGAAAAGCAAGAAGTTGAACGTCGCAAAGAATTAACAAAACAAAAAGCGATAATTGAAGAAACCGAAGAAGCACTTATGAATAGCGCTAATATTCCGCTTTCTGAAAACATTATACGCGTTTTACAACGTAGATGTTACGAAGCACTAAACGCTATGGTGAACCATTCACCTAATTCTAAAGCATTAAAAAGCAGAATGAACGAAGCTAAAGAAAAGCTAAGTGGTGCAGTACAAGGTAATAGCAGCGACAATTTATCGTTACCAAGTAACGATAAGCAGTTAGTCTCGTTAATTCAGGGCATAAAAAAGCTTAGAGTTATTATGCGCTCTGAGCACAGTAAAGGCCGTGTAGATAGCCAAGTATTTGCAGCAGAAGATAAGCGCCTAGAAAAGTTACAACTTAGAATCAACATAGAAAGCCAAATTAAACGCGGTTTATCTGCTCGCTCAGCGAGCATGGTGGGCTCTGCTAGGCAATATTTTGAAAAAGCCTATGCCACACTTAGTGCCGTTACCTATTCTGATGAATACGTAAACGCAAAACGCCAAGAAGTTGAAGCCTATTTAGAAGAAATAAGCACCGAACTAAAAGCATCAAATGCCACTGCCCTGAAGAAAAAAGCAGAAGCAGAGCAAGATGACTTAGATGTATTATTTGCACCTAAAAAGAAATGGTAATTTTAAATACCCAAAAGAAAGCCCATACATAAGGTATGGGCTTTTTTGTATCTGTTAAGCTATTTTTACCAATGGGTAAATACTAACGTATTTTGAGGCACTACTTAGCGCTAACTACGTTATAAACGCTCATTTACCACAATATAGATACGCAAGGTATAACAACGCAGCGGCATGAGCGATAGCCACTAAATAATAAATGTTTACCCACCCTGAAACTAAGGCTCTTAGCTAAAAGAATGGGTATTAACTATTACGATAAAAATGCAAACTTGATAATAAATAACGCTGTTAATATCCACACGCTAATACTAACCTGATCGCGTTTACCACACAGTACTTTAACCGCAGTATACGATATAAAACCAAGAGCAATACCGTGCGCAATAGAGAATGTAAGCGGCGTCATAAGTAATACCACACTTACCGGAATTGCATCGCTCATGTCATCCCAGTTTACAAACTTAAGGTTTTGCAGCATTAATACCGCAACGTATAAAATAGCACCCGCTGTTGCATAAGCCGGCACCATTTGCGCAAGCGGCGCAAAAAACATCATTAGTAAAAAGCATATACCCACAACAACAGCTGTTAAGCCAGTACGCCCACCAACTGATACACCGGCTACAGACTCAATATAAGAAGTAGTGGTAGAAGTACCTAACATTGCACCCGCAATAGTAGCTGTACTATCTGCACTTAAAGCACGCCCTAAACGTGGCATATTGCCTTTTTCATCGGCTAAGCCTGCTTTTTGAGTTACCGCAACTAACGTGCCTGATGTATCAAATAAATCAACAAACAAAAACGCAAAAATTACACTCAGCATAGAAAGCTCAAAGGCCGCTGCAAAATCAAGTTGCATGAAGGTAGGTAAAATAGATGGTGGCATTGACATTACGCCGTGGTACTCAACTAAGTCGAGGCTTAACGCAATGCCCGTTACTAGCAAAATGCTAATAAGTACGCCGCTTTTTATATCACGATAAAGCAAAGCAGCAATGACAAAAAAGCTTAAAATAGCTAATAAAGGACCTGCCGAAGTAATATCGCCAAGCTGTACTAATGTAGCTGGGCTTGAAACAATAATGCCTGCATTTTTAAGCGCAATTAACGCTAAAAACGCACCAATACCAGTGGCAATAGCCTGCTTTAAGACCAAAGGAATAGCATTAATTATCCACTCTCTGACCTTAAACAAACTTAATATTAAAAATATACAACCAGACATAAATACCGCACCTAATGCAGCTTGCCAGCTATAACCCATGCCCAGTACAACACCGTAAGTAAAAAATGCGTTTAAACCCATGCCCGGCGCAAGTGCTAAAGGGTAATTAGCCCACAATCCCATAATAAAACAGCCAATAGCAGCCGCAATACAGGTAGCAACAAATGCAGCACCTTGATCCATGCCTGCTTCCGCAAGCATTGCAGGGTTTACAAATACAATGTAAACCATAGTAATGAAAGTAGTGATTCCAGCAATGCTTTCGCGTCGCACATTGGAGTTGTTTTCGCGGAGTTTAAATAGAGCTTCGAGCATAATAGACTTGTGATAGTAAAAAGTGACGTAATTTTACCATAAAATTAAGTATAAACAGGACATTTTACCTTGCGATATACTAAACTGTTGACGTAGAAACTATAAAAAAGAAAATATATGAATAAGACTCAGCCTAGCGGACAAGACTTAGAGCAGCAATTAAACAATATTTTAGATTTTGTAACACAGCCTACAAACCACAGCGCTGAAAACAATAGTGATGTAAGTGAGCAAACAACACTTAACAAAGCACTGTATTATTTAAAGCATAACCAAGCACCGTTGGCAGCTAAGTGGATGCGCCTTGCCGCAATGGCCGGAAATCATCGCGCCCAGTTTTATTTAGGGTTATTTTTTGTCAAAGGCCAAGGCGTACCAAAAAGCGTATTTCACGCAGCAGCATGGCTGAGTTTAGCCAGCAGCCAAGGCTATGAACCGGCAACCGCGGCTTTAAATGATTTAAGAAAATATATCGACACCAAACGTCTTAAAGACGCTCAGTGCTATGCAGCCAGTTTGTATGAGCAAATCCACCAAATTCAGTTTGCCCACTTAATTCCAAAAAATAACTAACTACTGTATAGCTAACAGCTAAGCACTGTAAAACACACTAAAATAACTGTATAGCCATCCCTTAAGTACTGTATAACACTGCTACACTTTATACAGTACTGCAAACACCCTCAGCTTTCACTTACACAGCTTAAACTATAACCCACTGTTTTTAAATGGTTATTTTTATTCTTTACTTTTTAAAACCATTAACTGTATAAAAAATAACAAAAAACGCTTGCACACAACAACTGTATAAACTACTGTATACACGTACTGTATATAAACCCAGTGAGTGAGACCTATGCTACAGCCAATTACCGTAAGAACCGTTAAAAGCTACCAACAACATAATGAAAGTGAGTCGGTAAACTTAATAAAAGTAGAAGATGAAATTTCTGCTACGTTTGAGATGCTAAAAGTGTTGCACCAATACAATAGCTCTAACGCGTGGACCTTACTGATTGCGCCCGACCATGTGCCTAGTAAAGCCTTGCTAGATAGCTGCTCTATAGATACCAGCAAACTGCTTGTAATAAGACAAAAGCATTTAGTAAATTTAGAGTATGTGCTTAATTCAGCACTTCATAATGGTAACTTTGCAGCCATTATTACGTGGACAGATATAGTAAGTGAGCAGCAGCTTGTTAATTTATCGCTTAATTTAAACAAAAGAAGCGCTAAGCTATTTTGCTTTACTAAAAAAACCAGTACTACAGCAATATCACTTACTCAATAAGCTTGGTAAAATACATTTTTAATTTATGTTAATTAGTATTTTATGAGTGTAACCAGTACTAGCGCTTGCTTATGCAACAGTCAGCTTAATTATGGCGACTGTTGCCAGCCTTATCATCTTGATATAAAAACCCCAGCCACACCTGAGCAACTAATGCGTTCGCGCTTTAGTGCTTATGCATTAAAAAATGCATCTTATGTATTTAAAACTTACGCCAAAGAAAAACAAGCACAAAACCCAGTAAATGAAATTGCTGACTTTGCCAATAGCTGCCGCTTTGTAAAATTAGTTGTGCGCGATACGCAGCAAAGTGATGAGCGAGGTTATGTTGCCTTTAATGCGTATTATTTTTACCAAAACTTATATTGTGAGTTGGATGAGAAATCAGACTTTATAAAAGAGGACGGTGAATGGCGTTATTTAGAGGGTATTATTAATCCGGTCGCCGATATAAAAGTTGCCAGAAACGACCCCTGCCCATGTGCAAGCGGCAAAAAATATAAAAAGTGTCACAGTGTATAAAATAAGCTAAACACTTAGCATAAAATAGCTTTTTATTTAAGCGCTACTCTATACAACTAAACATGTTAATAACTGCCATAAACAAAAAATGGACCATCTAGGTCCATTTTCTACAATATTGCTATTGGTTATTCATCATCATCTAAATCGAACGATTCACGCTGCGCAGGTCTAGCTAAAATCTCAACATAGAATGAAGTAAGCGCCTGCTTTTCGATTTCGCTGATCTTGTTGTTAATTTCAGCTACGTGAACAACTTCGGCATCATCGGCACTTGTACCAAACTTACAGTCAAACGCCCAGTAATCAGCTTCAACAGGTAGCGTTTTATTGCGCTCTCTTTTCAAATATTTTTTCACTTCATGCTTTGCAGCATCAACCATACGAGGGTATTTGATTTTCTCATGATTTAGCGTGAATGTTTTCTTCATTACGTTCCTAATTACCTTGATTTAATGATAATGGCACTCAAGTCATACCATTTGCAGCCATTATAGCAATTGCATTTAATTTGTGGATGCTTTTTTTAAACAAAAAAAGAATTGTTCTATTTTATTGCATAACCGGTTATTAAATATAAGGTGTTTTAGGCTTTTAAAACGCACAAGTGTTAAATTATTTTTATGCGTTAGCAACAAGCAATGGCTTATGTATAGCCTCATTAGTTAAATCGTCATAAAATGCCGCGGCGTCCATTTGTGGACTTGCAAGCGCGGTGTGCGTGTCATTTAAGCGCCTGCGTACTGATAGTTCACAATTATCGATTACTGTTAAAGGAATATGTAACTTGTCATCTCTAATCGCTAGTGGCTCAGGCTTTAAGCAGTGGCTTAATTTTATTGCTTTCATGCCCGCTTGCTCGCCTTGTTGAACAATCACCGACGCGTGCTCTTGCCCTATGGTCATATCAAATTTTTCGGGAGCTAATAATTGCTTTGGTCCAGCACCAAAGCGCTCCCTTAACTGTTCTTCGTCTACATAATCACTATGCGTTTCACTTTTTGGCAAGTGAAATTGACTAAAATCCAGCGCATCGTGCGATAGCATCGCTAATAAAAGTGAGAATTCGCCTCTGCGATTTTCATGCACACTTTTATTTAGCCTGGTCTTTAGTTGACTCTCTGTGATTAACAAATCATCGATTTGCATAGTCTTTAGCCGATTATGATAACTGATAGATATTTATCGGCTTTATTTCAAATTTCTTTAGCTTTTTTCTTTACTTAAATACGCAGTTTGCTATTATCAGCGCCGTTGCATTGGAGGGGTTCCCGAGCGGCCAAAGGGATCAGACTGTAAATCTGACGGCTCAGCCTTCGCTGGTTCGAATCCAGCTCCCTCCACCACTTTTCTTACCGCTAAGTTAAGTGGGGCCAAATGTAATAAAATAGTGTGGAGGGGTTCCCGAGCGGCCAAAGGGATCAGACTGTAAATCTGACGGCTCAGCCTTCGCTGGTTCGAATCCAGCTCCCTCCACCACTTCTTATCTTCAGTATCTTTTTCTACATCTTTTTCATCACTATTTAAAACTTCATTTTTAGACTAATTATCAAATACCCACTGTAATGTTGCCCCGTGGTTTTTAAGCCATGCTGATGCAGAATTATAATCGGGATAAAATTTAGCTACGCGCTTCCAAAAAGCGCTGCTGTGGTTCAAATACTTTAAATGAGCTAATTCGTGCACAATAACATAATCAATTATACGATGAGGCGCCCCAACAAGGTTAAGGCTAAAGGTTAGCTCTCGCCGAGAATTACAACTCCCCCACTTACGTTTATAACTTCCAATCGTCAATTTAGTCGGTAATGCTTCTGACATCTGTTGGCAATAATAAGCTAAACGCATTTCAATGTAGTTTGTTAGCGTTTCTTCAAGGGCAAGGCAAAGTAACTGCTTGCGTTTTTCAGGCTGTTTTTTTACTCGATTAGAAGTGTAAATAGTAAATACGCTATCGGATTGCTGAACATGAGAGCGTGTCCCTTTTGCAAAAGTAATGGTATATGGCTTAGCAAAAACCATTATTTGCTGGTTTTTAAACGGGTGTTGTTGAGTATCAATGGCGTTAAGTTGTTTATGCAATTGCGCAGTTACCCACTCTTTTTTACTAAACAGCCATTGTTCTATTTGTAGTTTTGGCACGTGTGTAGGCGCATAAACAGTGACTGATTTTTGGCTAACTTTTATTGCCACTGTTTTACGCCTTGCACTGCGTTTTAGCTGATACTCAAACAAGGTGTATGCTCTAAATATAAATAAAAGCGTATTATAAAGCCTTATTTAATCAATGCAGTTATTTAGCGATAAATAAATGGGCTCAGTGTTTATTATTATTTTTATTTACGCAAAATCACGTCTTATTAATAAAGCACGTTACGCATGTTAATATTTTAATGCTAAAAAGTAACCTCATTGATTTATAATATAAATTAATAGATTAACAGTTTATTTATATATTAAATCTATTAAACTAGTTCAATAAAGATACTAATTTGAGCCACTATGCTGTCTGCATTTTTTATAACCGACCACGATCCGAGCCTCATAATTAACGGTGCATATAACCCTATACTGGTTAGTTTATCGGTCATTACCACTATTTTTGCTGCCTTTTTTACGCTCTGGTTAGTTGATGTAGCAAAGCAAACAAAGTTCGAAAACTATAAACGCTTAGCTAATGTAACCGGTGCCACTGTTTTATCGGCCGGTATTTGGAGTATGCATTTTATAGGTATGTTGGCCTTTTCGTTATGCACAAACATTAGCTATGATCCAATCATTACCGTTTTGTCTTTTTTACCGGCGTTTATTGCATGTCAGTATGCTTTTTCGATTTTAGTAAAATCGCAAGGGTCATATAAAAACCTTATTATTTGCTCTATTTTACTAGGCTCAGGCATTGGTACAATGCACTACAGCGGCATGGCAGCAATGGAGCTGGCCCCGTTACTACGTTACGATGCAATCATATTTGCTTTATCAATTGTGGTCGCTGTTGGTTTATCGTTTATAGCACTTTTTACGCGTTATCATTTAACGCGTTTACTACCTAATTTATCACTACTGCAAGCGCGCGCTATTACCGCTGTTATTTTAGGCTCAGCGGTGGCAGGTATGCACTATATGGGTATGGCCGCTACCCGCTTTGTTGCAACCACACCGCTTTTACCCGATTATCAAGAGTCAACCACTGAGCTTGCTTTTGTGGCTATTGCCGTAGCTACCGCGACTGTTGCTATAACCTGTGTTATTGCAGTTATAAATGGCATGGTTAGATACCGCTTACTGCTTGAGGAAAAATCGGCGGATGAATCTCGACTAAATGCTATTTTAGGCACTGCTATTGATGGCATTGTGACTATAGATCACACCGGCATTATTTTGAGCTTTAACGAAGCGGCCAGCAAAATTTTTGGTTGGCGAGAAAACGAAGTTCAAGGTCATAATGTAAAAATGCTGATGGCCGATGAAATCGCTCGCCACCATGATGGCTATTTGTCTCACGCCAAAAATGTAGATCTAGGTAAAGTAATTGGTATAAATAGGGATGTGTCTGCCAAACACAAAGATGGCCACCTTTTTCCTATTCGCTTAGGTATAGGGGAAGTTAATCAGCCCGGCCATATGCCGTTGTATGTTGGCTTTATCACCGATTTAACCGAACAACGCGCTATGCAGCAAAGCCTTATTGAAAAAGAGCAAAAGTACCGCTCTTTAATGGATAATATGCCTGGCGCTGCTTTTCGCTGTAAGTACGACGAAAACTGGAGCATGTTATTTATCAGCCCAACAGTGGCTGAGCTAACTGGGTACACGCCAGAAGAGTTCACAGAAAGCTGCATTGAACTTAACGACCTTATTTTGAAAACAGATCAGCCAACGGTAAACGAAGCCGTAGCGCAAGCCATGACCTCAAGTTTAAAGTACTCGGTAGAGTATCGTATTCGCCACCGTAACGGCAAAGTTGCCTGGGTATTAGATAAAGGCAGTATTACCCTTGATAAAGATAATAACCCGCAGTGGATAGATGGGGTATTGGTTGATATTACCGAGCAAAAAGAATACGAAGACAAACTTGAGCAGGCAAAACTACAAGCTGAAGAAGCAGCGCACGCTAAGCAATCTTTTATGGCTAATATGAGCCATGAGATCCGCACGCCGATGAATTCTATTATCGGTTTTAGCGACCTACTGATGGACACTCCACTAAACCAAGAACAGCAAAAACACTTGGTTACAGTTAATAATGCGGCGCGTTCATTATTAAGGTTACTTAACGAAGTGCTTGATACCGCAAAACTTGAGCGCGGAAAGCTAACGATTGAACCCGTTCACTTTAGTTTAAAACAAGTACTCGATAGCATTATTTCGACATTTTGGCTTGAAGCAAAAAAGAAAGACTTGCGTTTAAAGTTGAATATTAAAGACTCTGTTGCCACAACTTACTATGGCGACCCAGATAGGTTAAGGCAAATTTTAACTAACCTCATCGGTAACGCCATTAAATTTACCGAACAAGGTTCGGTTGAGCTAACTGTAAGTACTACACAAACCGATCAGCTCTTTTTTGAAGTGCAAGATACCGGTATAGGTATTGCCAAAGACCGCGTTAAAGCTATATTTCAGCCGTTTGTTCAGGCCGATGGTACCACTACTCGTCGCTTTGGCGGTACAGGCCTTGGAACAACCATTAGTAAACAATTAGTAGAGCTGATGGGCGGCACTATAAACCTAGTCAGTGAAGAAAACAAAGGCACCTGCTTTTACTTCTCTTTACCGCTTATAAAAGGCGATTCAGAAAAAATAGACCATTTCGATGGCCTGCACACTCAATTACCATCGCTAAGGGTACTTGTGGTGGATGATATTGAGCAAAACACCGAGCTGCTTTCGTTATTACTTTCTAAAGATCAACATTTGGTAAGCAAAGCAAGCAACGGTTTAGAGGCTATTGCAATATTCGAGAAGCAAGATTTTGATGTCATCTTAATGGATATTCATATGCCTGAGTGTGATGGCATAGAAGCAACCACAAAAATTAGAGCCATAGAAAAGCAAAGGCAGCTTAAATTTACCCCCATTATTGCGTTAACGGCAAGCGTCCTACAACAAGATAAACTCACAGCTAAACGTGCCGGCATGAACGGCTTTGCTAATAAGCCGATAGATATAAATCAGCTTAACCAAGAAATAGCCCAGGTGCTTGGCTTAGGTATTGCTAAAGATATGGTTATTAGCCAATCAGACCCTGAGGCTAAACACATCGACTTTGAAAAAGGTGTATTGCTTTGGGGTAATAAATGCAAACAGTTAACTGAAATTGCCAAATTTATAAATGACAGCAATAAACGATTTGATATTTTATTTAACAGTAAGTTATCTGAGATTAAAGACGCCAATAGCCTGATACATACCCTTAAAGGGGTCGCCGGTAATTTAGGCCTAACAACATTAATGACTTTACTAGCCAATTTAGAGCGCGAGCAAACTTCTGAGCAATCTACAGCGTTAATAACACAAATAAAAGACGAGTTAGAGACAATAACACACTTAATATCAGGCGATGAGTGCGCACAAATCACGCCTGCTGAGAGTGAAAATACTGAACAAAAAAGCACGCTAAACGCGGCTGAATTAAAGTCACTGTGTGAAACGCTGCACCATGAAGCGCAAAGCGCTGAGCTCAACGATGATTTGCTAGCGCAGCTTGAAAATAACGCCCCTGCACACTTACAAACTCAAATCAATGAGGTTGTAAACGCATTTGATGAATTTAACTTTGATCAGGCGCAACACGTGCTAGACGGTCTAATTAAAGAGTTTACCCAAGAATGAGAATATTGAATGGATTTTAGCAACGACAAACCACGTATATTAATCGTTGACGATGAACCTGCTAACTTAAAAGTCATGCGAGAAGTATTAGGTAATCAATACCGTATGTCTTTTGCTAAATCAGGCGCTGCAGCACTTGCGCTACTAGAAAAAGAACAGCCTAAACTTATATTACTCGATATCATGATGCCCGATATGAATGGCTTTGAGGTGTGCGAAATACTTAAAAGCACACCCGCGCTTTCGCATATCCCAATTATTTTTGTAACGGCTTTGGGTGATGAAAGCGATGAGTTTAAAGGCTTTGAACTCGGTGCTGTTGATTACATTACTAAACCTATTAGCCCTGCGATTGTGCGCGCACGTGTTAAAACGCATTTATCGCTTGTACAAGCCGAGCAATTAAAGCAAGCCCATGTTGATTTAGTACATCGGTTAGGCCGCGCTGCAGAGTACAAAGACACAGACACTGGCGAGCACATTGCTAGGATGAGCCAATACAGTAAATTATTAGCATTAGAATTTGGCATGGGTGAGCAACAAGCAGAGCTACTTCGCCAAGCAGCCCCCATGCACGATGTAGGTAAAATAGGTATTCCGGATGCTATTTTATTAAAACCTGGGCGATTAACCCCTGACGAATTTGACCACATGAAACAGCATGCGGCTATTGGCGCGCAAATTTTAGCAAATTCCTCATCACCGCTATTACAACTTGCCCATAAACTGGCTATAGAGCACCACGAAAAGTGGGATGGCAGTGGCTACCCTAATGGTTTAAAAGGCGAACAAATATCGGTTGAAGGGCGTATTGTGGCTATTGCAGATGTATTTGATGCCCTTACCTCAAAACGCCCGTATAAAGAGGCTTGGGGTGTAGAAGAAGCGCTTGAGCATATGCAAGCACAAGCGGGTAAACACTTTGACCCCCACCTCATCAATTTATTTGTAAATAAGCTCGATGCTATAATCGCAATTAAAAACACATATCAAGAGCAACACTAAGTATTGCGCGTGCGTGAGCCTTGTTTTACATCACCATATACCGCTTTTATGTGCGGGTAGTCATGAGAGGTTATTTCGTGGCTATTCCCACTGTTATCTTTAAAATAAAGCGAAAACGTTACACCGTGATCAGCCAGTACAGTTTTTATGTTTAAGTCATTTAAATAATCAACCCAACCAATAAACTGTGCACCGGTGGCTGCAAAAGCAATACCTTTGCTTCGCCCTTGTCCTTCAAATAACGCTAAACGCGTTGTTTTTGCGCTATCTTCAAGTGTGAGTGGCCCTTTGCCATTTTCATCCCAAAAGGCAAGCTCTTCAACTACGCTAAAGCCTAGTACCTGCTTGTACCACTTTAGCGCTTCTTGGATGTTTTCAACATTAAGGTGGCAATGATCAATGCCCGATAATAAAGGAGCGCTCATATTATTGACCAATTTCTGATTTTAGCTGCTCTAAAAACGCATACATATACTCTGTGCGTCGCTCTGCCTCGGCTTTAGCTGAGGGCGTATTCATGCTCTTAGCAATATGAAGCAATTTAATAAAAAAGTGATCAAGGGTATAGGTTTTATCATCTGCTTCGCGGTTAACACAAAATGGGTCATCAGGGTTATACAGTAAGCGGCTAATAGAGCCCCCTACTTTCATACAACGGCTAACGCCTATTGCACCGAGTGCATCCATTCTATCGGCATCTTGCACGATTTGCGCTTCTACAGTTTTAACCGCTATATTGGCGCTAAAGCTATGGGCAGCAATAGCATGATGAATATCATCAAACAAACATGCGTCGTAGTTAATTGATTTTAAAAACGCAATGGCTTTATCTGCCGCCATAGTAGATGCTTTTGCTCTATCGGGATGGTTTTTTGCCACCGCAACACAATCGTGCATCCACGCCGCTGGCAAAACAATATTCATATTGGCTTGCTCGGCGTGACATAATTGAATAGCAACACGCACTACGCGTTCAATATGCGTTATGTCGTGTGCTACATCGGCATGTATTAACGAAGTAATAAATGAGCGACATTGAGAATCAAGCTGTTGTAACTCAGGGCTTAAAGCAGTGTTGGCCACAGTGATGTTCCAAAAAACTAATTTATATGAGAATTATTCGTACTTTAACGTGCTTTACACCTCCCTTGCAAAACATTCATTGTATGTTGCCCTATGCTTGACTAAAATACAGCGCTTATTTATTACAACTGAGAAGCCTTATGTCATCTACCGTTTACCTACAAGCTGGTCGCGAAAAATCATTAAAAAGAAAACACCCTTGGTTATTTTCAAAAGCCATCAAAAAAATTAAAGGTAAACCAGGCTTAGGTGATACGGTCACCATTCACGACAGCGAAGGTAAATTTTTAGCCACCGCTGCTTATAGCCCTCACTCACAAATAAGAGCGCGAGTGTGGAGCTTTGATGAAAAAGAAGTAATAGACCAACACTTTTTTGAGCGTCGCTTACGCCGTGCTTTAGATGCTCGCGAGCATGCAATAGCCGAAGGCGGTTTAACTGGCTTTAGGTTGTGTGCTGCTGAGTCTGACTACTTGCCAGGTGTAACCATTGATAAGTTTGATAACACCTTAGTTTGCCAATTACTAAGTGCCGGCGCTGAGCGCCATAAAGGTGAAATTGTAGGCGCGTTAATGGCTATTTTTCCTGGCGCGAATATTTATGAGCGCTCAGATGTAGACGTGCGCACCAAAGAAGGCTTAGAACCTATTAAAGGTGTACTGTGGGGCAACGAACCTTCAGAACCTGTGGTTATTGAAGAAAATGGCTTAAAGCTTGAAGTAGACATTTTAGAAGGTCATAAAACAGGCTTTTACCTGGATCAACGTGATAGCCGCGCAGCACTTGAGCGCTTTTCAAAAGATAAAACCGTATTAAATTGCTTTAGCTACACAGGTACTTTCTCACTTTACGCACTACGTGGTGGCTGTAAACACGTCACTAATGTTGATGTATCACAACCAGCACTGGATACCGCTAAGCGTAACGTAGAGCACAATAACTTAGATTTAAATAAAGTCGATTTTGTAAAACAAGATGTGTTTAAGCTATTACGCCAATACCGTGAGGAAGGCAAACAGTTTGACACTATTGTGATGGACCCACCAAAATTTGCAGACAACAAAGCGCAGCTAACCGGTGCGTGTCGTGGTTATAAAGATATAAACATGATTGCTATGCAAATATTAAAACCAGGCGGTACATTACTTACCTTCTCGTGCTCTGGATTAATGGAGCAAAACTTGTTTCAAAAAGTGGTAGCAGACGCTGCGCTAGATGCAGGTAAAGAGCTATTGATTATGGAGCGTTTAAATCAAGCGGCCGATCACCCTATTGCTGGCAGTTACCCTGAAGGCTTTTACTTAAAAGGCTTGATTTGTAAGGTTTACTAAAAATTATTGTTATTACCTACAAGGACGTAGGTAATAAATCGAACGTTGTTTAATACCCGAAATAGCAAAAGCCAGCCGCTTGGTGTTTATTCAATTTAGTTAAACTGAACTATTTCTAATCCTGCGGTAATGGTGCCATCGTCTTCTTTGCTAGCACGTATAACTTTAGCCGTTGCATTTAAAGAGGCAATACTTGGGTGAGTCGATTCTATATTAACCTGTAACAAAGTATCGAGCTCAAGCAAGTCATCTAAATGAAGTGATAGCCCAGTGGCACTTAAATCAACACATTCTGCGGTATAATTTAGCCCAGCAACTGGCTCTATTGTTGTTAATTGCGCAGGAGTATTAACCTGCATACGTCTAAAATTGCGCTTATCTTCAGTAAACATGCATCACCTTTAAACAACCGTGTTTATTTGCTCAAATAAAGTACCCATCGAAAACGGTTTTACTACATAGGCATCACACCCTGCATCAAAGCCAGCTTGCTTTTCCGAGGGCGACTCTAAGCCCGAAACCATAACAACAGGTATATTTTTAGTCTCAGGTGTGTGCTTAAGCATCCGACATGTATCATACCCATCGAGGCCAGGCATACATACATCAAGCAAAATAATATCCGGCGGGTTAGCAATGGCAGACGCCAAACAGCTTTTCCCCGAGTCAGCATAACTAACATCAAATTTTGAAGTCAGGGCAGATTTAAGCATTTCATAATTAAAATACTCGTCATCTACAACTAACAATCGCTTAATCTTATGTTCAACCGATGAGGACATAGGTATGTCGCTTCCTTCTCAACCAAAAATAAATCCTTCTATTAAGGTACTAAGCTTAATAGAAAATGCAAGTTTTATTCTATCTCTTTTATCGCATTCATAACGCGTTTTGCAGAAATAGGATATGGGGTACCTAAGGTTTGCGCAAACAGTGACACCCTAAGCTCCTGCTGCATCCAAAAAATAGCGTTTACCTGTTGCGGAATAGGTAAGCCTTTTGGAATTTTATTTACGAGCTTTTTGTACTCTTGCGCTACTTTTTCAAGTTCTAAAACACACAGTCTATCGCGGTTAGGATCAACAGGTAGTTTTTCTAAACGTTTTTGAATCGCTTTTAAATAACGAATTAGGTCGGGCATTTTATTCGCACCGTGAGCGCTCACAAACCCTTTAAAGATAAGTGACTCAAGCTGCGATTTTATATCGCCATGGGCAGTTATCATAGTTAAATCGACACGCCCTTTCATTTTTTTATGTAACGCATGAGCAATGCTTAAAACTTGTTCAACCTGGGTGGCAATTTCTACTACAGCATCGCCTAGTTCGCCCCTAATTTGCTCTTTAACTTTATCAAAAGCGTTTTCATCGCGTATATCGCCATGCTTTATTAATAAGCTGTCTACGCCGGCGGCAATACAATCGTCAATTAAATCCGCAATTTTCCCAAACGGATTAAAGTACAAGCCCAGTTTGGCTTTATTAGGCAAGTTTTGCTGAAGGTACTTTATTGGCGACGGCACATTTAATAAAACTAAACGCCGTAAACCTTGCTGATGCGCTTGCTGGGCTTTTTCTTCGCTATCAAAGAGCTCAATTGCCGCTGTGGATTTTTTATCTACCAGCGCTGGGTAAGCTTTTATTTCGTATTGGCCTTGCTTTTTAACGTACGAGGCAGGCAAAGCGCCAAAGTCCCATTGTGTTAAATCAGCTTTTTCAATGCCTTTATCGGCTACCTTTGATAGCGTATCGGTTACTTTGCCTTGCAGCTGTGCTTTTAGTTTTGCTAAATCTAGCCCGCGTGCAAGCAATTTATCGTGCTCATCACGCACCTCAAACTGCAACCTTAAATGAGGCGCCAGTGCGTTTAAATCCCACGCTTCTATATCTACTTTTACGCCTGTCATTCTTAGTAAGCGTGTAGTAAGTGCATCAAGTAAGCTGCCTTGCATAGGCTCAATGGCTGCCAGTACAGCATCAGCGTAATTGGGAGCAGGTACAAAGTTACGACGTAACGACTTAGGTAACGATTTAATTAAACCACTTATTAACTCATGCCTAAAGGCAGGTATGTTCCAATCAAACCCGGTTTCTTGCACTTGGTTTAAAAGTGCTACCGGTATTTGTACAGCCACCCCATCAACAGCTTGTCCTGGATCAAAATGATAGCTCAGCGGCAAAATAATATTATCTTGCTGCCATGTGTCAGGGTAATCAAACTCAGTAATATTACTTGCACCGTGTTGCATAAGCTCTTCACGGGTCATGTATAGGTAGCGTTTATCTTTTTGCTTTTGGGCTTTATACCACTTAATAAAGGCTGCACGGTTGTTGATTTCTTTAGGTATTTTTTTATCGTAAAATTCAAATAACGTTTGCTCATCAACCAAAATATCGCGACGTCGCGATTTATGCTCAAGTACCTGAATATCCTCTATTAGCTCGCGGTTGTACGCCAAAAATTGTTCATTTAAGCCAAGCTCTTGCTCTACAAGGGCGGTGCGTACAAACAGCTCACGGCTAACTTTAGGGTCTATATTGCTATACACACAGCGGCGTTTATTAACCACCAATAAGCCGTACAAGGTTTGTTGCTCGAACGCGATAACAGCGCCTGGTTTTTTCTCCCAATGCGGCTCAGAATAGCTTCGTTTTACTAAATGCTGTGCAAGGGGCTCTACCCAATTAATATCTATTTTGGCATTAATACGTGCGTATAGTTTACTGGTCTCTACCAGCTCTGCCGACATAATCCATTTGGGGCTCTTTTTAAATAATCCAGAACCCGGAAAAATATGAAACTGGCTATTACGAGCGCCTTTATATATTTGCTTTTCGTCTTTAAAGCCTATGTGACTTAACATGCCGCTCAGTAGCGCTTTGTGTATTAGCTCAGAGTCAGCCACTTGCGTGGTGGCTTTAATTTTCATTTCGTTGCACACAGTGCTTATTTGATAAACAATGTCTTGCCACTCACGAATACGCATATAAGCTAAAAAGTCTTTTTGGCACAACTTTCTAAACTGGCTATTTGTCAGCTCACTTTGCTGCTCTTCTAGGTAATTCCAAAGATTTAAAAAAGCAATAAAATCTGAGTCAGGGTCATCAAAGCGACTGTGTTTTTCGTTCGCTGCTGCGCGTTTTTCTTGCGGGCGCTCTCGGGGGTCTTGAATCGATAGCGCTGCCACAATAATAATTACTTCTCGCAGTGCACCGAGCTTATTAGCCGTCAACACCATTTTAGCTAAACGCGGGTCGACCGGTAAGCGGCTAAGCTCACGCCCTGATTGCGTTAAACTTGTTTGATGGCGCTTTTTACTCGGCTTAATCGCCTGAAGTTCTTCAAGTAGGGTTAAACCATCGTTAATATTGCGACTATCTGGCGCTTGTACAAACGGAAACTCGCTCATATCGCCAAGCCCTGATGCCAACATTTGCAAAATAACAGAGGCTAAATTAGTGCGCAGTATTTCTGGGTCTGTAAATTCAGGGCGAGATATAAAGTCATCTTGCGAGTATAAACGTATACAAATACCCGCTTCAACACGGCCACAGCGTCCCATACGCTGGTTCGCACTTGCCTGAGAAATTGGCTCAATAGGTAAACGCTGTACTTTAGTACGATAGCTGTAACGGCTAATACGCGCTGTACCTGGGTCTATTACATAACGAATACCCGGCACCGTTAATGAAGTTTCGGCTACGTTGGTTGATAAAATAATATGGCGGCGCGAATGCGGGGCAAATATACGGTTTTGCTCTGCGTTAGATAAGCGCGAGTAAAGTGGTAATACGTCGGTGTGTTTTAAATTACGTTTAGAGAGCGCCTCTGCAGTATCGCGTATTTCGCGCTCGCCATTTAAAAATATGAGAATGTCCCCGGGCCCTTCAGCGCACAGCTCATCTACCGCATCAAAAATACCTTGCAGTTGGTCGCCTTCGGCTTCCATAGCGTCTTTATTTATATCGCTTATAGGGTTATAGCGCACCTCAACGGGGAATGTACGTCCCGACACTTCAATAATTGGCGCATCATCAAAGTGCTTTGAAAAACGTCCAGGATCAATGGTCGCCGAGGTAATAATAACTTTTAAGTCGGGGCGCTTTGGCAGTAAGTTTTTTAAATACCCTAAAATAAAATCGATATTTAAGCTGCGCTCATGGGCTTCATCAATAATGATGGTGTCGTACTGATTTAAAAAGCGGTCTTGTTGTATTTCGGCGAGCAAAATACCGTCGGTCATCAGTTTTACATACGTATTATTAGAAACCTGATCGCTAAAACGTATTTTAAAACCGATTTGTTGGCCAAGTTCACATTTCATTTCCTCAGCAATGCGGTTAGCTACACTGCGCGCGGCTAAACGTCTTGGCTGAGTATGGCCAATAAAGCCATCAACCCCACGGCCAAGCTCTAAACACATTTTTGGTATTTGTGTGGTTTTACCTGAGCCTGTTTCACCGGCAATAATCACCACTTGATTATTCGCAATGGCGTCTTTAATGACATCCTTTTTTTGACTTACCGGTAATTGCTCAGGGTACGTTACAGCGGGCAGCTCAGCTAAACGTTTTTCACGTAGCTGCTGGCTGCGGGTAATATCAGCCGCTATTTTTTCAAGGGCATTGGCCTGCTTAGTCTCGTCTTGTATTTTTTTTACGCCATGTAAGCGTTTTTTAAATATAAACTGATCTTTTTTTAAGCACGTTTTAAGCTCGCCAAACAACTGACCTAGGTTTACCACCCGCACACCTTATAAATTTAATAAATGAGGGCTAATAGTATCAAAATAAACGCGCAGCGTTAATCCTACAATCCCTATAAGGCTTATATATCACGCTATTGGTTTTTAAAAATTCCTACAAAGGTTGCTTGCGTGTTCGATTTGCTCGCTCGGTACATGCCCGAGGTATTAAATGGCATACTAATATGACCTTTAGCATCTACAATAATAACCCCACCTGTACCACCTATAGGCGCAAGCACCTGGTTAATAACCTCATCCCCAGCTTGTTCAATGGTTTTATTTTGATATTTAACGCGTGCACAAATATCACTGGCAACACTGTAGCGAATAAAATACTCGCCGTGACCGGTGGCCGATACCGCACACGAATCGTTTTCAGCAAATGTACCCGCGCCAATAACAGGGGAATCGCCAATGCGGCCAAAGCGTTTTGCGGTCATGCCACCTGTAGGTGCTGTGTACATACAGCTAAACTAAAGCTTGCTAAATTAAAATATCTACTGAGTATGGGAACCTGAAGCTCCAATGTATGCCAAAGAAAACCCTTACGAGTTTCAAAATCCCACAGTGTCACTTAATCCAAAGCTTTAAGGAGCTCTAATAAAAAGCCCCTTCCTTTGTCGGTCAAGTAAGCTCGTCTTACTCTATAATCATTAGGATCATGCCTTAAAGTAACCAGATACATACCCTCTTTGGTAGGGGAGGCCCTGTCACTTAACATACGTAAATTACGGCTAACTGTAGCCTTAGGCATACAAAGCTTTTCTACTAACTCTGAAGAGCTAATACCCTCTGAACTACTTACCTCGATAAAAATAGCCAACCCATTGGGAGGGAAGTCAGCATGGTATTTACGTAACAATTTTGCGAGGTTCATACCTCTCTTAAGTTCTTTCCGCATATTTAACCCGTATAGATCTTAATTAAATGTGATTGAGTTATTTCGAATGAAATTTCTTAGGGGGGAAGGATTCTACAATCAAAAAATTTACTTTTGTAGCTGAAGATTGAACTTAAAACAATTTATTTTAATAAACCTGATGGCTATGTTTAGCTAAATCTGACATCAGTAGATGTACCTGCGGCTAAATTGCCGTTTTTATCAAGTGCCACTGCGCCTACGGTGCCCATTTTATAATTTGTTGGCAGGGCTTTATGCGCAGCTTGGTAGTTTTTGCTGGTTGCTTTTTCTTTTTCTAATTTTTGCTTTGCTTTTAAAAGTGCTTCATAACGGTGCTTAGTATCAAATATATTATTTTCTATCAGCGCAACGCCCTGCTCTTTGGCAAATTCTTCAGCGCCTTGACCACTAAGCATTACGTGTACTGAGTTATCCATTACTAAGCGGGCTAATTGAATTGGGCTTTCTATGTGCTTTACGCCAGCGACCGCACCCGCTTGACGGTTTCGCCCATCCATTATTGAGGCATCAAGCTCATGGCTGCCATCATAGGTGTACACTGCACCACGCCCAGCATTAAAGTAAGGCGACTGCTCTAATACTTCAATAGCAGTGGTGATTGCATCTAAACTTTCGCCGCCCTTTTCAAGTACGGTGTAACCCGCTTCAACAGCTTCGGCTAGTTTTGCTCGGTAGGCTTTTTCTTGCTCTGGGGTAAATTTTGCTTTTTCAATTGTGCCTGCTCCACCATGAATCGCTATAGCAAACGGGGCTTGTTCACTTAATGCTTGCGTGCTTAGTGTTAAGCAGCCGCTGGCTAAAACTGACAATAAGAATGTTTTTTTCATAGTGCGCTCTTTTTTAAATTTAGTATTGAATTTACTTTGAATGGTTACACGTATTTTTTCAACTAATATCAACGGCATTAAGTTAGCGCTTTATTTAAGCAGCTAATAAACAGCCTAATAACAAAGCGAAATACGAGGGCGTTATTTCCCTTCATCACCCCTACTTTTTAACCCAATTGGCATAGAGTAAGTTTAATGGCACAAAAAAAGCGCCATCAGGCGCTTTTTACTAAACGTGTATGTAATTAAGCGTCTTGCTTAGCTTTTAAACGTGCTAAACGTGCTACTTGGTGAGTAGATGTTAAGAACGAATAAATAGGTGCTAAGTAACCGCGCTTACGAAGCTCTAAAAATTCTTCATCGCTAAGCGAGTTAAGTTTTTTCTCATCGATAAGGTAAATACCGTTGATGTCTTTTTTCTCGCCTTTAATGTCTACTGTTAGCGTTTGCGCTACTAGTAGCTCTTTATCAGCTAAGTATTTAGTGAATGCTTCTGTTACTTGAGAAAACTCAATGAAAGACACTAAGGACTCTTTACGACGTTTTAAGTAGTCTGTTTCTTCACCGTTTTCAAATAATGCGTTGCCTTCTTCTTCACCTACAAGCGAGCTTGCTTCGTCAATCACAATACCGTACTGATCTTGCTCAGGGTGCTTTACTAGACCCAATGGGTAACGCGTTGATGCCATAGGAGCAAAAGCTGCTGTCCATTTACCATCTTCTACAAACAGGTTTTCGCCTGGCTCTAGGCCAAACATTGCAACTGCTTGGAAAGTACCGCTTTCGTTGTTTTTAACAAAAGACATTGGGAATTCATTTGCTACGCGTGCAAACTCATGTGCAACTACTGGCACTAAATGTTGAGTTTTCATAAATTCAACGTTGATGCCGTTTTGAATTTTAGTGTTGGCATGCTTTTCGTTGTGTAAAGGCTGTACTTGTTGCTCCGCCATGTTACTGCTCCGTTTATTTTTAATATATATGTTTCATTGTTAATGCCTTTAGGCTAATGCTTTTGAACGAAAAAAGGAAGGGAAAGTTTTATGACAACCGTCATGAAAAAATAAAGTTTAACTAAATCTGGGCGTTGCTAAAAAACAGACAATAAAAACGCAACTAATACGCTCAAAAACAGTACAAATAACGGGTGATTTTAATACAGCGCCATAAAAACCATTAACATTGGTTAACAGTTTGACGGTATTTTTTGAATAGCTTTAGCACGTTATTTAGCCAAATAAAAAGGCAGCTTAATTAAGCTGCCTTTTTAAACTGTAAATGAGCGGCTAAATTAAGGCGCCCAATACACTTCAATATTTATGCTTGGGTGGTTTAGCACAGCGCGAAGTGGCATATCGTTTACATCGCCACCCGCTTTAGCTTGCTTGTATACCGCTAGCTTTTCTTCACCACTGATCAGGAGTTTAACCACTTTAGAGTTTGCTATTGCATTTAAAGTCAGTGTCATGCGCTCTGTAATGCTGCCTGTCACGTCACTTTCTATTGCATTAATAGCGCACACAGTTTGCTGTGTTGTTAAACCATGCTCAAGACCCTCTGCATGTGGGAACAAAGACGCTGTATGGCCATCTGGACCCATCCCTAAAATTGTTACATCATACGGTGCTTTTAAAGCGCTATAAGCGGCTTCACATACTTGTGCGCCCTGCTCGGCCGTTGCTGCATCGTTTTTCATGGTAATAAAATTAGCGGCACTGCCGTAATTTTGTAACAAGGTGCTTTTTATAAACGCTTCGTTACTTTTTTCGTGGCTTGGCTCAACCCAGCGCTCATCAACCATGGCAACATCTACATTTTGCCAATCTAAATCAAGCGTTGATAAGTGCTTGTACGCTGGCGCCGGAGACGAACCGCCCGATACCATTAGCACAGCACGGCCATCACTTTTTATGCCATCACGTAAAGATTGCTCAAGCGTGTGTGATAGCTCAGCGGTTAACTCATCTTTTGAGTCAAAAAATTTTTCAACAAGTGTTGCCATACCTTACGCCTTATCGCCTGTGTTAAACCACACGTGGTTGTTTTCAGCTAATAATTCATCAGCATCATCCGGTCCCCAGCTACCAGCACGATAAAGTGCAGGTTTGCCTTTAGTATGCCAGCGCTCAATAATTGGATCTATCCATTTCCACGCTTGACGAACTTCGTCACGGTGTATAAATAACGATGGGTTATTAGCTGCAGCATCAAGCATTAAGCGTTTGTACGCATCAGAATGGAAACCGTTGCTGTATGCTTGAGAAAGCTCAATATTCATCGTTACCGGCTCTAATTGCATTTCAAGATTATCAAGGCGCTTAGACATAAGCGTTAATTGAATCGTCTCTTCCGGCTGCAAACGAATAACAAGGCGGTTTGGCTCAATATTACCCACGTTTTCTTCATAAATATTGTGCGATACTTTTTTGTACTCAACCACAATTTCTGCACAACGTTTAGCCATACGCTTACCAGTACGAAGGTAAAAAGGTACCCCCGCCCAGCGCCAGTTATCAATGTGTGCACGAATAGCAACAAAAGTTTCTGTTTTACTTGAACCTTCGTTAAGCTCTTCTAAGTAACCAGGTACAATTTTACCGTTTAAATCCCCTGGTACGTATTGACCGCGAACGATATTTTCATCTACGTCACCTTCTAGTAACGGACGAAGTGCTTCTAATACTTTAAGTTTTTCAGTACGGATGCTATTTGCGTTTAGTTTATTTGGTGATTCCATTGCCACTAAGCACAATAACTGTAATAGGTGGTTTTGCACCATGTCGCGCAGTGCACCTGCTTTATCGTAAAAACCAGCACGGCTTTCAAGGCCTACCGTTTCAGATAAACTAATTTGAATATTATCAATAGATTTAGCATCCCACATGTTTTCAAACAGTGAATTTGAAAAACGCAGTGCCATTAGGTTTTGTACTGTCTCTTTACCTAAGTAGTGGTCAATACGGAAAATTTGCTCTTCGTCAAAAAACTCTGCAATTTTACCATTGATAGCCTCTGCTGATTCGCCGCAGTAACCAATTGGCTTTTCAACAACCACACGTGAAGTGGGTGTGATTAAACCTTTCGTTGATAAAATTTCACAACATGTGCCGTAAACAGCAGGCGGAAGTGATAAATAAAATACGCGAGATTTATTGCTGTCGTGCTCATCTAAAATGCCTTTAAGTACATCCCAGTTGTCGTCAGCTTCGGTTACGTTGCTTACTACAGGCACTAAGTAAGTAGAAAATGCTTTCCAATCTTTAGCGTTAAATTCGCCTTTACTTAAAAATTCTTTCAGTGCGTTGTGTGCTGTTTCTATGTAGTCAGCACGCTTACTTTCTTCACGCACTGTAGGCAGAATACGCGAGCCTTCTGGTAAGTTGCCTTCTTGATATGCTCTGTACATTGCAGGTAGCAATTTGCGTAACGCAAGATCACCACCGCCCCCAAAAATTATAATATCAAAAGGATTAAGCATAGTTACTCTCTACGTTTGTAATACCTAAAAGCGACTTCCATAAGCCGCTTGGTATGCAGGTTTAGTGCTTGAATGACAGTGGCTCTTAGTGTTAATAAAAGCCTATTGAATGTTTTACGCTATGGCGTTTTATTTATTATTTGACTGTTCGCACAATTAAATGAGTCTTAGGAGTCCTGTAAATCCTCTCACAAAAATACAGGCCCTAAGAACTCCAGCGCTACCCGTTCAAAGGTACTCGGTTTGCTTATTTACATAAGCGAATATATTACTGCGTACGGTGTTGCTTGTAGTACGCAATTAAGCCATTTGTTGAACTATCGTGGGCGTGTTTTACGCTGTCATCGGTTAGTTCGCTTTCAATTTTAGAGGCAAGGCCTTTACCAAGCTCAACACCCCATTGATCAAATGAGCAAATTTCTAAAATTATGCCTTGGCAGAAAATTTTATGTTCGTACAGCGCAATTAAGCGTCCTACTGTTTTTGCATCAACTGTATCTAGCAGTATAGATGTTGTAGGGCGATTACCCTGATGAATTTTATGATTTAGTAACTCATCAATTTGCGCTTGTGTTTTACCTTTAGCGGCTAAATCTTCCGTGACTTGCTGTGCATCTACACCGCTCATCATTGCTTCTGTTTGCGCTAAAAAGTTAGATAATAAAATATCGTGATGCTTATCTACGGCTACCTGCGGCTTAACTGAGGCAATAAAATCAGCAGGTACAATTACATTACCTTGGTGTAAACACTGATAAAACGCATGTTGGCCGTTAATACCGGTCATACCCCAAATAATAGGAACCGTTGTATAAGGTACGGTTTCGCCAGCAAAGTTTACGTGTTTACCGTTACTTTCCATCTCACCTTGTTGTAAATACGCAGGTAACATATGAAGCGCTTGGTCGTACGGTAAAATAGCTTGCGACGTAAAGCCTAAAAAGCTGGTATTCCATACACTAAGTAGTGCCATTATAAGCGGAATATTTTGCTCAAATGGGGCTGCTTTAAAGTGCTCATCTACTTCAAATGCGCCTTCTAAAATAGCTTCAAACGCGTCATAACCTAGGTATAACGCAATAGGTAAGCCTATCGCACTCCAAAGTGAAAAGCGACCCCCTACCCAATCCCACATAGTGAATACGTTTTCATCGCTAATACCAAAGGCTGCGGTTTTTTCTAAGTTTGTGCTAACAGCAACAAAATGCTTAGCAATGGCGCTGTCATCTTTTGCTGTTTGTAAAAACCAATCAACGGCCGTTTTGGCGTTGGTCATGGTTTCTGATGTGGTAAATGTTTTCGATGAAATAACAAACAAGGTTGTTTCTGGGTCAATTGCTTTTAACACAGAGGCAATTTGAACACCGTCAGCATTAGATACGTAATGAACATTTAAAGTGTCATCAGCAAGTGCTTTTAGCGCTTCGGTTGCCATTTGCGGGCCTAGGTTTGAACCACCTACACCAATGCTTACCACATCTTTTACTGCTTTACCTGTGTAGCCTACCCATTGCCCACTGCGTACTTTTTCTACAAAGGTTTTAATTTTAGCTAATTCGTTATCAACCGCTTGTGTTACGTCTTCGCCGTCAACAACTAAAGGTGTATGGGCACGATTACGTAAAGCAGTATGAAGAACAGCACGCTCTTCTGTAATATTGATTTTTTCACCGCTAAACATCTTGTCGCGCCAAGAGGCAATGTCACACTCTTTAGCAAGCTCGATGAGTTGTGCAAAAATAGTTTTATCAATACGCTGCTTTGAATAATCAAACAACACACCCGGAATTTGAGTAGAGAATGCATCAAATCGTGTATCATCTTGTGCAAATAACGTTTTTAGATGGGTTTGTTTCATCTGCGCGGCACTATTTTGCAGTGCTTGCCAACTTGCTAATTGCGAACGATTAGACATGTAAATATCCTCTAAAATATTTAAATTAATGATTTAAAAACAGTTTTAGGTAAAAAGACTTCGCTAATTGCGCGTAGTGCTAGTAAAAAAGCAAGCGCTTAGTATAACGAAAAAAGTAATAAAAATGCTGTTTTTATAATTTATGATGCAGATAATAACGCAATTTTTTACTTTTGACACCGGTATCATAAAAATTTTATGAATTAATTACCCACAAATTTTAAGCATTTAATAGTTTAAACAACATTTATTAAATATTCATGAATTAGGGCCTGTTGACCTTTTAGGATTAAAATTTGTTCAAACTAGGAACAATTTAATCCTGCCGCGAGGTTTGTACCCTAATGGGCTCAGTAACGGCTCCAGCGTTACGCTACTGGCTTACATCCATATAAAAATACCAAACACTGCTGCAAATTAAACTTCGAAACATTATAGGCCCAAAGCATAAAATGCATCGTATGCACTCGCCTAGCTTTATAGGTGGTTAAAACATCCTCAAAACTAGGCCCATAATTAGCTCACCAACGCCAAGCCACCCGCTACGTTATAAATATTCGCAAAGCCTAATTGCTGTAAATTTGCCGCTGCAATTTTAGAACGATTGCCGCTTCTACACAGTAATATATAGGTGTGCTGCGGGTTTAATTGATTTTGTACTATGGCGTTAGCCATACGGCTAAGTGAAATATTAAGCGTATTAGATAAAGGCGCGGCAAAAAGCTCCGCCACATTAATTGCGCCATGTTCATACGGCTCACGGGTATCAATTAAATACACATTTTTTTGCGTTAGTAACGCTTTAGCTTGTCCAAAGTCTAGCTGCTTAGTGTCTGTTTGCACCGCCGCCTGTACATAGCCACACAATTGGTTACTAGTTTGCATATGTAGCTGATCGTGTTGTGCTTTTAGCTGTGCAAATTGCGCCGTACTTAGTTCTCCATTTAATAACGGGCTAAGCAAAGGCGTTTGTGCACGTACAGTACGCCAGTTAATGGCAAAGCATTGCTGATAGTCATGCCCCGAACAAATAACCGTATCGTCACTCATTTTCTCAGCAAGGGTAATAAGTGAGTGTGCCATTTGCGTTGCACTGCCCCCTTCAATCGAGGTATTGCCAAGTCCTGCAGGTAAAATTAAATCACCGCAAAAACAATACTCAATATGGCCTGTGGTGCGATCTTTTAATAAATAACTAACGCTGTCTTTACTGTGCCCTGGGGTTGGCTTTATGGTTAGCGTTTTTGTACCAAGCTCAATGCTATTTTGCATCGCATGCGGTGTGCCCAGTACTTCATTTAACAAAGCCACTGCGCTTGGCCGGTCTTGGTGCTGGTGGGTATCTAAAATTGCTTTTACGCTGAGCTGTTGTGTGCTCACTATTTTTTCAAAGCGTGGAATAAGCTCTATTACCGGGTCAATAATAACGGCGCTGTCATCGTCACTAACATACAGCCAGCTACACGCCCCTTTATGCCTAAATTGTGTTAATCCCAGCGCGCATACTTCTTGCTTTGGCGAGGCACTGTCAGAAACAATTAAGCAATTGGCCTCTAATACCGCCTTTAGCGAGCATATTCGCTTGCATGCTTGGTTAATTTGCTGCTCGGTTGCAGCTGGCCCAAAAGACAGCCTAATGGCGTTTTCACTTTGCCAATTAGTTGCCCCCATTGCATCAAGCACAAAACTGCGTGTTGCCCCTGTACTACATGCCGAGCCACCGCTCACTCTAATGCCTGCTGCGTCAAATAAATCAATAACCTCTTTGGAGGTAAGCGTATCAACAGCAAAATTAAGGGTGGTAGGTACAGAATGTGAAAAGTCGTGATTAAAGGTTATATCACCAAAGGTACTTTGCAGCGCATTAAGCAGTTGCGCTCTGTAGCTATTTAATACCTCAACCGACTTAAACGTGTCGTCGTTTTTATCTAGCAGCAAGTTAAACAGTTTATTAAGCCCTGCTATGCCTGGTAGGTTTTCGGTGCCAGAGCGCATGCCGCTTTCTTGCCCGCCCCCCGCAATAAATGGCGTATAGGCACTGCCATTTTTAATGTATAAAAAACCAATACCTTTTGGTGCATAGAGTTTATGGCCCGAAAACGGGGCATAATCTATGCTGGTACTACTAAGCGCTAGCGCTTGTTTACCTAGAGCTTGTACACAATCAACCATCCAAGACACTGATTTATTGCGGCTGCGAATAGTATGCTCTATAGCGTTTAAGTCTTGATAAACACCGGTTTCGTTATTAACCGCCATGGTGCAAATCATTAGCGCGTTATTTATGTGCTCATTAATAAACGCTAAATCTAAAATCCCTTTACTATCAACAGGAATAGCCAGTAATTGGGCGTTAATGCCTAAAACGCTATTCCAATGTTTTAACGTGTTAGGCACCGCTTTGTGCTCAGTTGCCCCGTACAATAATACAGGGTTTTTAATCGTATGATTTTTAGCATGAATGAGCGTTGAAACAATGGCTGTTTGTATGCCCTCTGTTGCGCCTGAGGTAAAAAGAATATCGCCATCGGGCGCACCAATAACATGGCGTGCATTTTGCCTTGTTTGTTCTAATAAATACTTAGCTTGTATACCGCTAATATGGGGGCTTGAAGGGTTACCAAAACAAATTTGCATGGTGTGCGACACCACGTCGGCAATACAGGGTAAAACAGGTGTTGTAGCGTTTGCATCAAGATAAACTTGGGCTGCTTGTTCATCGTGCAATAAAAACTCAGACATTAAAAACGCACCTTTATTACTAAAAAATATATCTTATACCCAATAGTACATAAGTTTGTTCTCATTGGGTAATAATCAATTAGTAACTTAGGTGCGTTTACTATGCTTTTTTAAACTAAAAGTACGTTACTGTGCCCGCTCTTTTGTTATTTCTCCATGCGTAGATGACCAGGCATTTATTAGCGCTTTTACAAGCGATGCGAGCGGAATGGCAAAAAACACGCCCCAAAATCCCCATAAGCCACCAAAAAATAGCACTGCAACAATAATAAATACGGGATTTAAATCAACGGCCTCAGAAAACAACAAGGGCACTAATACGTTGCCATCTAGCGCCTGAATGACCCCGTAAATTATTAGTACGGTCCAAAATTGCGTTTCGATACCAAATTGAAACAGCGCCACCGCCGCAACCGGTATGGTAACCAATGCCGCACCCACAAATGGAATTAACACCGAAAACCCAACCAACACGCCAAGTAAAGCTGCATAACGTAAATCAAGTACAGTAAAGGCAATAAACGAGGTGCCACCCACAATTAAAATTTCAAATACTTTGCCTCGAATATAATTCATTATTTGCTGGTTCATTTCGTGCCACACTTGCAAAATTAACCGTCTCTGCTGCGGAATAAGCGTAGCGGCACTGCTTGTAAGCTCAAGCTTGTCTTTAAGCATAAAAAATACAAGTAAGGGTACAAGCACCAAATAAATAAGCCATGCCACAACATCTTTTAACGAAGTAAGTGAAAACGAGACAATAACTTGGCCAAATTCGAGCGCCTTTGCCTCTACACTTGCCACAATAGCTTGGACCTGCTCGGCATTAATTAAACTGGGGTATTGCTGTGGTAAGGCCATTAAAAATGACTTACCTTGCTCTACCATGTGTGGGGTTTCTTGTACTAAATTACTGGTTTGCTTCCAAAGTACGGGGCCAATAACCAAAATAAGGGTAAGCATAACTCCGGTAAAAATAAGCATTACAATGACTGTAGCGCTAAAGCGTTTTAACCCAAAGCGCTCTAAGTGCACGACCGGCCAATCAAGTAAATAAGCAATCACCAATGCCACTAACACAGGAACAATTAACGAGCCAAAAAAGTACAGTAATGCCACAGAGGCAATGAGTAAAAAAAGTAAGGTGACTGAATGAGGATCTGAGAACTTTCTTTCGTACCATGTTTTAACGTATTCAAACATGCAATGGCTCCACTAGTAATAGTCCTAGGTGTTGATCAAATTTATATGTATATGCATTTTTGCTTAAAAAACGCGTAATATCATCTGCGCTTTCGTCGTTATTTATACTAAACGTTATTGCCTTATTAGATGACTGCGCATTACGAAGCGCTAATTTAAATTGTACAAACTGTTGTGGGCATTTAAATTTTTTTAAATCGCACTCTAACATAACTACTTTACTCGCTAAGTAAAATGAATAATAAGTCGCATATTGTCGGTCATTCTATTTATAAAATGTGAACAGCAGTAACTTTTTCTTAAAACCATTCCTGCAATAGTTTATCCTTATAACATAATTAGCAGTAAGGATAAGTTAATGCCTGGCACGCATAATAAAGCGCAACTACCTAGTAATCCAACTCTCAAAGAGATTAATTGGTATAAAAAGCAGATAAACTGGGGAGAGCTCCCGCCTTTTTATCATCTTGTTGCTTCTTCGGTCAGCGAATCTGAAGGAATATTGGAGCACGGATTTGATAACGCTGTAAAAAGCCTGATCAATAAACGCAATTGGAACTTAGACTTACTTGATGGCTATGAAGATGATTTTGGTGAAATACACACCAAGCATAAGCCGCGTATAGCGCTACACCAAGTATTTACCGACCGAGGCTTTGAGCTCTGGGCGCAACCCTATGCTAAAGATATAATTATTGATCAATACGTTAGAGATAACCGCTTTATGGAGTTTAAAGTATGGGATCCGCATTCAATGAAAAACCTGATCCGCATAAATCAGCTCCATAAGTTTATTGGCTTTTATTTTGAGCGCGGCGACAAGGCCGATAAAGCCATTATTTTACATGCACATAAGGTAGTACATAAAATTATTAAATTTTTGCAGCAGGAATTGAACGTTGTAAAGCTTGATGGAGTCACAATAAAAGAACTCTACCAATTGTGCGAAAAAGACAGCCGTGCAAGCAGCGATGAAATTGACATAGCAAAAATTGCCATTGGTGAACAAATTAACAAGGAATAAAATGCAGCTAAAATCAGCCTTTATCACTTTATGCAGTGCCGCGCTTACCTTTAGCCTACTGGTTAGTGAGCCGTTAAAGGCACAAACAAACTTTACGCTACCCGATTTAGGCACGTCTGCGCTACAAGTTTTGCCACTTGAAAAAGAACAAGCCATTGGCGAAGTGATGATGATGCAAATAAGAGGCTCATCACCGGTAGTAAACGACCCCGTTTTAGACGAATACTTAACCACACTTGGCCGAAAACTTGTGGCTAATGCAAACGACGTGCGTTTTCCTTTTTCGTTTTTTTGGGTAAATAATAACGAAATTAACGCCTTTGCTTTTTACGGCGGGCATGTTGGTGTGCATACGGGGCTTATTGCGCAATCAGATAACGAAAGCCAATTTGCCTCTGTACTTGGGCACGAAATAGCGCACGTAACTCAGCGCCATTTAGCTCGTCGTATTCAGCAACAACAAGACAACAGCGCACTGACTATTGCAGGCATGATAGCCGGTATATTAGCCACCGTTGTTGCTCCCGATGCAGGTATTGCTATTATTTCGGCTAACCAAACCCAAGCTGCGTTTAGCCAATTAACTCACAGCCGTGCTGCCGAGCAAGAAGCCGACAGAATTGGTATGCAAACCCTTAATAACGCCGGTTTTGACGCCCGTGCATCGAGTGAATTTTTAACTAAACTTTCAGCGCAAATAAGATATAAGTACAAACCACCCGCTTTTTTACTGACTCACCCATTGCCAGAGAGCCGTGTATCTGACGTACGCCTACGTGCAGAGCAATTCCCTGTGCGCCATTTAAACCCAAGCCTTGAGTTTAATTTAGCAAAAAGCCGAGTACTTGCTCGTTATGCCAATAAGCCCGAAAATGCCGAAGCGTTATTTAAAAAATTAATGCGCGAAAACAGTTACAACAACACCGCGCTTAAATACGGCTTGGGCATAAGCTTACTTGATCAAGATAAGCTAGATGAAGCCGCCGAAATTTTAGAGCCGCTATTAGCGCAAAGTCCTAAAAATTTATTTTATATCGATACCCATACCGATTTACTAATAGCGCAAAAAAAAGCCGACGAAGCGGTAAAATTTTTGGCTGAACTAAACAACTATCGCCCTAACAACCAAGTTATTACTTTAAACTATGCAAATGCAGCATTAGAGGCTGAGCAGTTTGAATTAGCTGAAAACATTTTAAAAAGCTTTTTACTTGAAAAACCCGACCACAACTTAGGTAAACAACTATTAGCCGATGCCTATAAAAAGCAAGACAAGCTTGCCGCTTATCACGAGGCCAATGCTGATGTGTTATCGCAATATGGCGCGTATATTAAAGCGGCAGACGAAATCCAAAAAGCGCTTAACTTCGTAGAACCCACAGAGCTGGTTAAACAGCAACGCCTAAAAGCCTTGCTTACTCAGTATCGCCGTTTACAAAAAGAGCTGGCAAGGCTTTAAGTCTGTCAGCGCTTGCCCTAAAATAGCGGCAAATTACATTTTGGAACTAATTGTATGTCAGTTACTATTTATCATAATCCACGTTGTTCTAAATCGCGTGAAACCCTCGCATTACTAGAACAAAACAACGTAACACCAAGCGTAGTAGAGTATTTAAAAACACCGCTTAACCATGAGCAAATAAGCCAACTTTTAGAACAATTAGGGTTTAGCTCAGCTCGCCAGCTAATGCGCACAAAAGAAGATGCATACAAAGCGTTTAACCTAAAAGAAGAAACCAACGAGTCAGCGCTAATAAACGCCATGGTAGACAACCCTAAACTTATTGAACGCCCTATTGTACAAAACAACGGTAAAGCAGCCCTTGGCCGTCCGCCTGAAAACGTATTAAGCGTATTATAATGACGACTCGCATTGTTGTCCTGTATCACTCAAGCCATGGCTCGGTTGAGGCTATGGCGCACGAAATAGCCGAATCTATAGAGCAACAGGGTGCCACAGCCGTATTGCGTACCTTTGTTGCTAAAAATCCGCACGATATAGTAATTACAAAAGATGATTTAATAAATTGCGACGGCCTTGCGTTTGGTACACCTACCCGATTTGGCATGATGGCATCGCAAGCAAAAACGTTTTGGGAAACCACCAGCGATCTATGGCTAAAAGGCCAGTTAATAGATAAACCAGCCTGTGTGTTTTCATCGTCAAGCAGTATGCATGGCGGCAATGAAGCCACCTTACTTAATTTATCATTACCGCTACTACACCACGGCATGATGTTATTAGGGGTACCTTACGAAGTACCAGAGTTACTAGCTACGCAAACCGGCGGCACACCTTACGGGGCAACACATGTAGCCGGCAGTAGTAATACGAATACTTTAAGTAAAGACGAAATTAAAATATGCCAAAGCGTTGGTAAACGCCTCACTCACATTGCGAGAAGACTTCAATGAATACCGCTGACACCCCTGCTAAAAAGCCAATTACTGTAAAATTTCAGCGCACCGCTATTTTTGGCTATGTGGGTTTATTACTTTTATTTCCTCTGTGGATGTACTTTGTACCTCCGCTAAATGGCAACACAAGTTTTGTATCCTTGTTTGTGCCTATAATCCCTTTACTGTTGCCCTTAAGAGGCTTTATTAAAGACAACACCTACACTTACGCCTGGGCTAACTTTGTTGTTATGTTGTACTTTATACACGGCTTAACCATGTTATGGGCTGCACCTGATGAGCTAATATGGGTGTTATTAGAGCTTGTATTTGCCTCTTCCATGTTTATTGGCTGCACATATTACGCAAGGCACCGTGGGCAAGAGCAAGGCTTAAAAATACGTAAGCTTAAAGAAGAGCTCGCAGAGGAAAAAGCCGCTAACGAATACAATAAATAATGCTAATTCGCAAAATAAATTATTTAAGCTGAAAGTTGAAATAATACCAATCCGCATAAGTAAGTAATCTATTTTGAGGATGGAAAAACGTGTCGATAGCAAGGCAAAAAATTCGCTATTTAGTTGTTCTAAATGAGAGTTTTTTAACGCAGATAGCGACACGTTTAGCCCCGCAAAATGATTAGATATTATTGCGGATTGGTATAATAGCTTATACATACAAAAAACGCGCTTAACATAACAATGTAAGCGCGTTTTTTTAGGCTTTTAGTTTGCCATGGCGGCCGCTACACTAATTCGCTCAGTGCAGCCAGTGCAACTATGCTGGCTAATCCAAGCTGAGCTATTAAGCTTAACAACGAAAAAACACGCAACACAAATAATCCCCACGGGTGCTTTATATGTGGATAGAGCGCACAGCGCTTTAAGCTCGCCGCAAAGAAAAAACACACCGATGCAATCAATGTAAAAATTAAAGTCAGCTCACTTTTTATGGCAATGCTTTCATCAAAAAAGAAATACAGCTGCAATGGCAATAAAATAGTGACAATTGCGTGTAAGGCGTGCACCTTTTTAATGCGGTTAAACTGCCCTTCTGGCGAAAGCTCTTTTATACCAAAATCGCGCTCAAGGCATTTAACTAAATTGCTTGCTTTAATACTTACTGCTAACCGGTAACAGCTTAAGCCCTCGTTATTACGTGCTCTAAAGTCGTAACCTGCTTTTAGTAATAGCACCATAAGGGTTTCGTTTTTAGCTAACACTGCATAATGCAGTGCGGTATTGCCTAAGGTGTCTTGCGCTTTTTGATCCTGTTTAGCCAACAGGGTTTCTATCACATTTACATAGCCTTTTTCGGCTGCCCACATAAACGCTGTTTTATTGTTTTCATCAGCCAATGTACCAGTGGCACCTTGCTCTATAAAACGCATCGCCATGGTTTGCTTTGCGCTTTTTTGGCTTAAATGAGCAAGTAATGCTTTTTCAAGCAATACAATAGAATCAACATCAGGCGATACTTGCGTTAACAGCGTAAAATAGTCTTTACCGTTTGCTACTTTTTGACTGGCAAGCTCTGTAAGTTCGTTTAAATCAGCGACCGATTCAGGTAAAAAAGCACTTAAACGCTCTCTAAAATCAACTTCTTGCCACAGTGCTAGCGTATCGTGTGCACTTAATTTGCTGCCACTATTTAAGGCATGTTCAATTAACGAAAAATAGCGTTTACTAAATAATAAGCTAAACAACGAAAGCGGCGTATCAAGTGCGTTTTGCGCCGCCACACTGGCGTATTTTTCTAAGCGCTGGCACAGCATTAGCGCCATTGATTCGCTGGTGTATTCGTTATCTAAATAATGATTTTTAACAGCAGCAATGTAAGCGTGCGCATCTTCGTCATATTCACTAATATGCTGAAAATAACACTCTTCAAAGGGTTCAAGCGGGGTTAACCATATCAAATAGTAAATGGGTGGTAGCACAGTGGTGCATACACCGTCATCTTCAATAGTAGAACGACATGCAGGCCAAGCTTCTAAAGCATCTAAAATAAAGGCACCGTTTTGTTCTACAAGTCCTTTAATAAGTAATGGGTATTCCTTTGGCCAAATCAGTACATTTTCCATTAAAACAGCACAACTCCAGTGTAGCTTGATGAGGCGTCAGTTATAGCAGTTTTTAGCTGACACCACGCTTAATCGACGTGGTGATATTCTATCACACCTTTTTTTTGCTGCGAGCTTAAAGTAGATGAATATTAAGAAAATATAAAAGCAGCCAATACACTTTAGTGCGGCTGCTTTTGTGGTTGGAGAGGGTCTTAATCAGGAAGTGAACTATTTATTTTTTAGTTCAGTAATTACTTGCTCTAAGCCTACATCAGAAATGCGTTGAATGATCTCTTTTTGCTTAGCGCTTAAAAGCGAAATACCTTCGGCAACAATGTCGTATACTTTCCATTGCTGGTCTTTACCTTGGCGCAGCTTAAAATGCAGATCAATCACGGGCGCGTTTGGCTCAATAATTTGCGTTTTAACCGTAGCGTACTCAGAGTCGCTTTTCGCGGTATCTTGTTCAAATACTACTTGCTGGCCGGTGTATTTCATTAGCGCACCTGCGTAAGTACCTGTTAAATAATGCTCTACCGCATCAATAAAGCGTACAGCTTGCTCGCGCTCAATGCCTTTAATGTGCTTACCTAGCAATTTAAACGACACAAACTTAATATCTATGTTTGGCATTAAACGCGTCTCTACAATGCGCGCCATATCGGCTTTGCTTGCATCGCCTTGTGCATTTACTTTTGCAATATCGCTAAAAAGCGTATCGGCAACGCCTTCAAGCATATGTTGAGGCGACTGCGCCGTTTGCGCAAATAACGCGCTGCTAAAAAAGGCAGCAGCAATAAAAATAGTGTTAAAAAGTTTCATGAGCGTGACCATGTGTGTGATTAAGATGTGGCTAAATTACGCGATTTTAAGCCACAAAAACAGACACAAAAATGCACCTTATTAATGCCAAAACAGCACCAATTAAATAAGCTATTTATTTTCAATTAGTTAAGCCTTCCCTGTTAACAGCCCATAAACAAGCGGCATTTTGTCCTCATTGAAAATGTGAATGGCCCGCCCTTATCATTTATTTACTCATTCGACTCACACACCAATTTGGCAGTTATGAAAACGGTATATAAAACTTTCACACTTATTCTATTTTTAGTTATTTCTGTATGGGGTAACACGGCGTTTGCGCAGTCTAATCATGGTTACGCCGTAGATGTTCTCAAAGGCGAAGGCAACGTGAATGGCGTTAAGCTGGCTTATCAATATCATGCCCCTAGCTTACAAAACTTAGTGGGCGATGCGCGCTTTTATTTTGAAACCAGCGTTAATATGTGGGAATACCGCCATGGTGACAACTCGCAATCTAATCTTGTTTTGGCTATGTCGCCCGTACTGCAGTTTCCTGCTTTTAGTTTTCATAATACCCCGTTTTATATTGAAGCTGGTATTGGCGTATCGCTTATTGATGAAACTAAATTTGCGGGCAAAAATATTAGTACTCACTACCAATTTGAAGACCGTATCGGCCTAGTTGCAGACTTTGGCCACACTAACGTAGCGTTAAGAATTATTCATTACTCAAACGCTGGATTTAAAGAGCCTAACCCAGGTTTAAACTTTTTAACTCTTTCAGTGGCAAGGCGTTTTTAATCTTCATTCGTATTTAGTATCAATTTGCCACTTAAAAGGGTTAAGTATTAGGGTAAATTGAAATAACTAGCCACAAAAAAGCCCTGATAAATCAGGGCTTTTTATAATTAAAATACACGACTAGCCAACTAACCAGTGCGCCATTAAGGCAATAACCGGCAGCGTAATAAGTGTACGTAAAATAAATATAACGAACAGCTCAACAATGTTTACCGGTATTTTACTGCCCAGTAAAAGTGCGCCAACCTCAGACATGTAAATTAGCTGAGTTACGCTCATTGCGGCAATAATAAAGCGAGTTACATCACTTTCAATGCTGCCCGCAGCTAAAATTGACGGAATAAACATATCGGCAAATCCCACCATAATAGTTTGTGCCGCGGCCTGTGCTTCGGGTACTTGTAACCACTCTAAAAATGGCACAAACGGCATACCTAAATATTGAAATACCGGCGTGTGCTCAGCAATAATAAGTGCAAATGTTCCTACGGCCATTACAACAGGTAGTACACCAAACACCATATCAAGCGCATTATGTACACCCTCTTTTAAGGTACCTTTAAAGCCCGACGAGTTATTGGCTTTTGCTAATGCTACATCAAGTGAGTGCCCTACTAAGCTTTTACCCGTTGGGATAGCCTCAGCATCGCGATTTGGCTCACTGCCATCAATAAGCAAATCTTTTTTAAAGCGAAGTGGCGGTAAACGCGGCACAATAATAGCAGCAACCACACCGGCTAAACATACGGTGGCATAAAATGGGGCAAATAAGTGCTCTAATTTCACTTGGCCTAAAACCACTAAGCTAAATGTAATAGAAACCGCCGAAAACGTAGTACCAATAATAGCGGCTTCGCGCTGCGTGTAGTGCTTTTGGTCGTACTGCCTTGCGGTCATTAAAATACCAACACTGCCATCACCTAACCACGACGCAGTACAGTCAACTGCACTTCGCCCAGGTACGCCAAATACAGGGCGCATTACCTTGGTTAGCATAGTGCCTGCAAGCTCTAATAACCCAAAGTTAATTAGTAAAGGCAGTAATAAACCAGCCAGTATAAATACCGAGAACAAAACAGGTAATAAGTCGTTTAATACCAAAGCACCTGTGTTTGCAGAGGTGATTGCCTCGCTACCTAACCCTAAATGAGTCATTAGCACAAACGCCATACCAAATAAACGCACCACTAACCACACTACACTTACATCAAATAAATGCTTTAACAGGGGTGATTGGCAAATAGCGGCGGGTTTAAATACTTTGGTGATCACCGACATAACGCCAGTAATACAAATAATAAGGGTAATAATTGCTTGCGCAGAGCCAGACATCAACGCTTGCACGCCTTTAGCCATTAACGCAATAGGAATGGTCATCCCGTCTGCGGTAGGAATGGGTGTCATAAATAAAAACACACCAATTAACGACGGTACTAAAAAAGTAAACCAAGTGCGCCACGTATAGTGCCCGCGAGGAGGTAACTGAGACATATTTTTTAATCCATAAAAACTACAAAAAGAGCAAAGCGCTCTTTTTGTAGTAAAAACTTATTATTAATTATTAAATTTTGATGCCGCGCTGAATAAGTGCTGCTTCTAACGCTTGTTGTAAACCATTCATGGTGCCAGGTTCGAGTGTTTCGCCTTTGTCATCCATCCAGGTTAAGCTTGTACCACCTTCTTTAGTTTTGCTCACTAAAATTTGGTATTGGCCTTCTTCAATTGGAAGCTGCGCAACTTCGTCGCCCCAAATAGAATCCCATACACTGCTTTCTGGCTTGTTGTAGTCGGCAGTTATTAAGCCGGTATCGGTTTTAATCTCAACGATAGTAAACGATAGGCGTTCTAAAAAGCCCGAGAAGCGGTCGAATACTGCATCGTATGATTGCTCAGTAACAAGTGCAGCATTGCCTTTGTTATCAAAGCCCATTTCTAAAGAAATAATACCTTGGCGCTTGCGGTTTTCTACTTCTAACTGACGGTAGCGATAATCAAATTCAGCCACAACTTGGTTAAGCGCGCGTACTTCTAATTGCTGCTTAAGTAAATCGGTTAACGTATCATCACCTTTAAAGTCAATAAGTTCAGCGCGTAACGAAGCAGTACGCTGATGCGATTTTTCTTCAATTGTGAATCTAAAGCGCTCTTGGTTTTCGCTTACCTCATCGCCCCATAACCAGCTCTCTTCAGCTTTAATTATTGAGTACCAGTCGGTTTCGATAATACCAAGTAGCTTATCTTCTTTTGTGGTTGTTGCATTATTTTCGGCAATAACCGCTTTAATTGAGTCCCAAACAAATTCATCTAAATCAACAATGCCATCGTTTTTATCAAAGTAAATACGCGCTTGTTTATCGCCCTCTTCTACCCAGCTACCTTTAGCAACAGTTAAAACCTGTGCTGGTGGACGATAGTTTGTTGCCTCAGGGTTGTTATCGTATTGGCCCACATCCATTTTATAAACCGGATCTTGCGCTGGTTGAGATAACGATGGCGGGGTTTTAACACCTTCATGCGTACGATAATTGCGTTCGTTGTGCGCTTCATTAATAAAAACATTACACCCTGATAAACTTACCAATACACTCACTGCAAGTGCTTTTGGGATCCAATACTGCACAGATATTTCTCCTTAGCATACCCTTTAATTGTTTTACACGTATATGAGTGGGTAATACCGAATTTGGTTCAGTGTAAAATCAACATTAACTTTACATTTATTATTTGGCTGTCTAATTGCAATAAAGTTCACACCTAAGTGTTATAAAATCAATCACAACAAAAAGACAAATTTTAGCTATGGTACTTTCCTGTGCCAGTAAAAACAAGGAACACAACGCTTTAAAGCGCCTTTAATTAAGCGCCTATGTAGTTTAGGGCGCTTTTTGTGTTAAACTTCGCCGCCGTGCAACGTAGTGTATGCGCAGCGGGCTATACCAACTCGGTTGTTATATTTCAAAAAACGTAGGTATTAAACTTCATGACTGCATTTTCAAATCATCAAATTGTTTTAACCGCTATTGGCGAAGATAGACCGGGAATTGTAAGTGAACTTACACAGCTTGTAAGTGATTGTCATTGCAACATTATAGATAGCCGAATAGCCATTTTAGGCAGCGAATTTACCTTTACCATGCTGCTAAGCGGCGATATGTCGGCCATTAGCCGCATAGAGCACACCTTGCCTACTAAAGGCATGGAGCTAGGCCTACTCACCATGATGAAGCGCAGCACCACTCGCCACACCGAAAGTGAATTTTGCGCAGGCTATACCCTTGAATACACAGGGATAGACACCCCAGGTACACTGAGTAAAGTAACGCGTTTTTTTGCCGATCACCACATTAGTATCTGCTCATTAAAGTCAGACACCTACGATGAAGAAACCGACACTAAAATGCGCTGCGAAATTGAGTTTAATATCCCAGTAGAGGTTGATATAGACCAATTTAAAGTGACCTTTGAAAACCTTTCGCACAGTCTTAACGTAGATTATATTTTTAAACGTATTCGCTAAGGAGCACAGCATGAACAAAATTAGCCCATTACAAGCCGGTGATACAGCACCAGAATTTAGCTTACAAAATCAAAACGACGAAACAGTCACCTTAAGTGAGCTGTTAAAAGAGCAACAAGTACTGGTGTACTTTTACCCTAAAGCTTCTACACCGGGTTGTACGGTTCAAGCCGAAAACTTACGTGATCAACAAGCGCAGCTTGCTCAATTTAACACCCGCGTTGTAGGTATTAGCCCAGACCCTATTAAGCGCCTTAAAAACTTTGAAACTAAAAAAGAGCTTAACTTTGATTTACTCGCCGATGAAGATCACGCCATTGCTGAAGCATTTGGCGTATGGGGCTACAAAAAATTTATGGGTAAAGAGTACGATGGTATTCACCGCTTAACCTTTTTAGTAGGCCAAGACGGTAAAATTAAACACTTATTTGATAAGTTTAAAACCAAAGATCACCATCAAGTGGTGTTGGATTACTTAGCGGCGGAATAAGTTAGCTGTTAGCTGTTAGCTGTAAGCTGTTAGCTGTTAGCTGTAAGCTGTAAGCTGTAAAAAATATACAAAAGCGTTGCTCTAGGGCTACGCTTTTTTATTAGCGTTTATTCAATGAAGTACAGTGAAGTACAGTGAAGTACAGTGACTCGTTACATAGTTAATTAACCATAAGCGCCACTTGAATATATAAGCTCGTAACTGTGGCTATAAATTTCTAAAATATTGCCAAACGGGTCTTCCATGTAAATCATGCGGTATGGTTTTTCCCCTGGGTAATAATAGCGCGGCGCTTTCATACGCTTTTTACCGCCCGCAGCCACTATTTTATCAGCGAGTCCTTCTACATCAGGGTCTTGTACGCATAAATGAAATATTCCCGTTTTCCAATACTCAAAATTATTTTTTGGGTTTTGCTGATTTTTAAACTCAAATAGCTCAACCCCCACCCTATCTCCTGTTGATAAATGGGCTATTTTAAAACTGCCCCACCCAGCACCAAATACATCAGTACACATCTCACCAATCGGTGATTTATCTTCTGTTATTTGTGTGGGTTTCATAATTAAATACCAGCCCAGCACCTCAGTATAAAACTTAACGGCTTTTTCTAGGCTTGGCACTGACACACCAATATGCGAAAACGTGCGCGGATAAGGCATTGGCGAATCGGCTAAGCCATTTGCTTGCTCGCCTTTATCAGCTGCTTGCAGGTTGGCATTAGCATTTAGACTTGTAAACAGCATAGGCAACGCGGCAGCACCCAACCCAGCAGCCGATAACTTCATAAAGTCTCTTCGATTTAGCTCTTTTTTACTCATGGCATGTTCCTTAACGGCAAAGGCGTTAAATGTAATTAAAGGAATTAATTTGCCATGATAAATGAATATAGTAAGGACAAAAAATTATCAAATATGATATTAATGATTACGTTTTGTGATGATGGTATGAGTTTTTAATAAGCCTAGCCACTATAGTTGAGCGGCTTATCATAGGCTTGGTATTCAAGAGCAATATAAAAAGGGATTAAAATATTTATATCAAAAGAAATAAATTACTTACTTTAAAAAGTACCATATGAGTTACTCATCACTTGAATTATTTTAGTAACTATCAACTAAGTTCCTAAACTTTTGGAAATGGTCACATGAACAACTTTAGTGTTTAATAATATATTATTAAACAGACACTTATCTATTGAGCATTGTTGATGTGGCTATTGTATTTCATGTGGATGGTAAATTTTGACTATTATTATACATTGGGGTTGTTTTAGACAATGCATCTTTTATAATGGGTACTAAATTAAAGGATTAAATTAATTACTTAAAGGATAAAAATGCATGCCAGGTCCATTTCTGAATTATCAACCTCAAAATCATCCAAGTATCAACAAAGATAAACTGCGTTCGAATCTAGAGAGTGACTTTAATAAATACCAAACAGATATTTTTGTACTTACCCACGAAGAGTTTTTAAAACTCTGGGTGGCAGTTCAATCTGCGCGTGGAAAATCTCAAGCGGAAATTGAACAGTATCTTTCAGAAGTTACAGGCTTGTCTCTTGCTCAAATATCGTTAGCAAATGCTGCTACATTTGGCTCTGCAATAAAAGACACACCTTCATTTTTAGCTATATATAACGACTTTAAGCGTTCAGGAAACATCTTTGGTAAATACGAGCCCATTACTCGCAATGGAAAGAAATATATCGTTTTTAAAGGTAATCACAAAGTTAGGACGATTCTTAGAGGAACAAGGTATCTTGCTAATAATACACAAGTAGTAAACGTTGGTGTAGGTAAAGAGGCTTTGAAACAAGGAGCTAAAAGCGGTTTTTATATTTCAGTATTTTTTTCTGTGACTCTGAATAGCATAAATTGGCTTTTTGAAGAGGATTATCGTTGGACAAACTGGTTGGCAACAACGAGTACTGATATCGTTAAAGCTGTTATAGGGGCACTGGCTGGTATTTTGGCAGGTATAGCACTTGCTAGTGGAACAGTAGCTGTTGTAGCTATTGGTTCGGGGATTATTATAGGGGTTATTGTAAGTATGGGACTAAATTCAATTGATGAAAGGCTTAAAATAACCAAATCATTCATAAAATATCTAGAGTATAAAGAAAGACAGTTAATGAAAACTACTGGAGAAGAAATTCATAGGGTTTATATAGCCACGGTAAACTCATTCCTGAAATCTATAAAGATCAAAGCAAGAAAAGATCTCAGCAGCTTTTTAAGTGAGCTAGTTAACCCATGGTAGATTCATTTAAGTTACGATTAAATAGTTTAGATCCTACTTTTATATTTGCTGTTGTGTTTACAATTCTATTAAGTGTTGGTATTACTTGGCTAATGATTTCTTATCTTTTTAGCGAAATAATACAAGGGATTTTATACCCATATAGTATTTATCCAATAATTGTTTCGTCTACCGCTGATATTTTAATGATTCCAGGCAGTATAGTTTTATGGCTGGGGTCATTTATCGGTGTTTTTGATATTTTATCGAAGTTATTTAAAAAGCCTATTTATGAAAAAGTAAAAATGAAATTGGGACAAGCTGTTGGTGTAATGCTAGTGGTTTCAATAGTAACGCTTGTTGCGAATTATGTAACTTGGCAAATTGCAGCTCGCGCTAATGGTTATACCCAATGCGCGAGTGGTAGTAAGCTTTTAGTTGGAAGCAAAACGTCTTCAGTTTGGAGTAAAGAAGAGTATTTATGCTACGACTACAATGTAGACAAACTTTTACCTACAGGCACTCATGAGCAAGTGCTTGAGGTAGCTGAATATCTAAAGAAAGATTAAATTAAAAGCGTTGCTACCCTTGCTGAGCTTTTAGCAGAAACCAATTTATTTTTACGGTATTCAATTTTTTGTGTCGGATGGCGCTTCGCTTATCCGACCTACGTGTTTAAATAAGCTGGTGTGGTGGTTTATATAAAGAGTGAGTAATGGAGTTATGGTGTTGGGTTTCGTTTCACTCAACCCAACCTTGTATCTACGTAATATAACTTAACGCCGAGCAGCTTATCGCTTACAGCTAAGCACTTACAGCTGCTCTTGCGCTTTAGCTAATCCCTAAATACTTATGTACCTGCACTGATAAGCGCCAGTTTTTGCCAATACAGGTGTCGATGGCTAATTTGGTGGCTGACACTTTTTGGCTTATTGGCTGTAAGTATACAAGCTTCGGGTTAACACCTGTTTTGGCAAATAGCGCTTCAAGCTCTTCTACGTGCTTTTGCATCGCTACTGGGTGCTTTATTTCGTTGGCGCGCTTCATGGCGCTGGTAAGTACTTCGTATCCGCCGCGCATGTTAATTTTAGGCGATACGGTAACCCAGGTTTGCTCAGGGGCGAGTATTTCAAAGGTGCCGCTGGTTTCTATTTGTGTTGTAAAGCCATTATCGTGCAATAGCTTACACACTGGGTTTAAATCGTACATGCACGGCTCGCCGCCGGTAATTACAACATGCTTGGCTGTATAGCCACGTGATTTAAATAGCTCAAGTACTTGCTCGGCGCTGGCATCGGCCCAATGATCTGAATCGGCTTTTTTTTCTACCGTTTCATCAAGCGATACTTTGTACACGTTATCGACTTCCCAAGTTTGTTTAGTATCACACCATGCGCAGCCCACTGGGCAGCCTTGCAAACGCAAAAATATTGAGGGTGTGCCGGTAAAACTTGCTTCACCTTGGATGGTTTCAAACACTTCATTAATTTTGTACAAAAGAGATCTCACTTACTGCCTAGCTGCAAAATTGCTACTATAAAAGACGAAAAAGCGCTGCCCAAAAAATTGTTATTTAAGCTGCGGCCGTGTAGTATATCGCGCCCTGATATAAACCTCTATTAAAACTAAAGAGCAATCCAGATATGACGCAAAAAGTAGTTGTTATTTATTCCGGCGGTATGGATTCGTTTACCGTATTAAATAAAGCCTTACAACAAGGCCATGATGTTTATGCCCTTTCATTTGACTATGGTCAGCGTCATGTTAAAGAGCTTGAAGTGGCTGCAAACGTGTGTGAAAAACTCAACGTTCCACATAAAATTGTAGATATATCAGCTATTAACCAGCTTATTGGTGGCTCATCACTGACTGATGATATTGATGTACCAGAAGGTCATTACGAAGAAGAAAGCATGAAAAGCACCATAGTGCCTAATCGTAATATGATTTTGCTTTCGCTTGCGGTTGGTTACGCTGTGTCTTTAAAAGCGAGCAAAGTATATTATGGCGCGCATTCGGGGGATCATGCTATTTACCCTGATTGCCGTCCTGAATTTGTGCAAAAAATGGATGATGTATGTCGTATTGCTAATTACGACGCTGTAGAAATTTTTAGCCCGTACCTAAATAACACCAAAATTGATATTTTAACCGATGGCATAAAAATGGGCTTAGACTACAGCCAAACATGGACTTGTTATAACGGACGCGAAAAAGCCTGTGGTAAATGTGGCGCCTGCCAAGAACGTTTAGAGGCATTTTCGCTTAATAACGTCACTGATCCAATCGAGTACGAGTAACACTATTTAGCTGACGCGCTAGTTACGGGGTTTTCAGTGAAAGCACGGTTAATTTATTAGCGCTGAACGCAAAAAGGCTATCATTTCGATAGCCTTTTTTGTTATTGCTTAAAGTTAAAGCCAGCGTTTTACTTTGTTTTTATACTCTATAAATTCTTGGCCGAATAATTTGCTAAGCGCCCGCTCCTCAGGAATTATTTGGAAAAACGTTAAATAAGCAATAAACCCAGCAACACATAAAAGTGCCCACAGCGAACTAAGCCAAATACCCCAGCCAGCTAAAATAAACGCAAAGCCTACATACATAGGATTACGTGAAATTTTATATACACCACTGGTTACCAACTTTGATGCTTGCTCAGGCTTATTTGGATTAACTGTGGTGCGTGCAAGTTTAAAGCTTACCACTCCGGCTATACAAAATGCGCACCCTATAATGACTAAGCTTGCTGCTAAGTAGGCAATAAACGCAGTAAAATCAATCACACTGTAATGCGCTATTAACGCCATAATGCCTGCAAAAACGAGCACGACAATAACCGGAGGTATTTTATTATTTAACATAGCAACTCACTGTATTGATTATAAAATAAGGACCTATAAGTCTGTAAACACTATACCCGTTTGCATTAATACACAATTAAATACAAAGTTAACGCTGGCATAGAGCGCGTTAAAACTGCAGATTAAAGCAACACAATAAAAATGTTGGCTTTAAAGTCACACAGTTTAATCTCAAATAGACTTATTAATTATGCCATTAGTTATTAAACAATAACGCAGGTGTATCAATGATGAACACAACTCCACGCTGCAATCGACAAATAAAGTTACAATTGTCAGGTTTAACCGCTGCTAAATATGGTTATACTTTATGCAACAGTTAAAACTATAAAAAGGAAGTGGTTATGTCAGGCACTACAATGATAGTACTTATTGTGCTTATATCGGTTGGCTCTGGAGTTATTTACGATATGTACAAAAAGCACCTTGAATTTAAACACAAAATGCAAGATAGCAACCAAGATGCAAATAAACAACTGGCCGAGGTAAGTGCTCAAGTGGTTGCTTTAAAAGAGCGCGTGCAAACGCTTGAGGCCATAGTGACAGACTCAAGCTACACCACAAAAGAAGAAATTAACCGCCTTTAAAAACGATATAAATGTGCATTTTCTGGCTGCTCTATACCGTGGGCAGCTAAAAACCCATCTATAGCTTGGCCGCAACCTTGTGGCGCACGCGAACTATCAATTTCAAAATTAAGCTTATTTGCATGTTGCTTGCCAAGCGAGCACAGCCCCAACACTTTTGGCGAGCGCATTGCCACACTAAGTGCACCAATTTTTTCTACGCAATTGTGTTTACTAAATCGGGCAAACCCTTGGTATTTAAATTGCTCACTCACATACTCATTACTAATATCAACCAGGGCATTAATAAGGCCATGTAAAAAGCTATTTGCGCTGCTATCACTGGTTAAAAATGCAAAGATTTTATTATTAAATTCAGTAAGCTGGCAAGTATTGCAGTGTAATTTTAAGGTGTATAACCACTGCTGCGAGCTTATTTGCTGCATAGCACTTAGCGATACCTTAGCACCTGCAAATACTACCCGTTTTAATAACTGCTCAATAGTATGACGCTCCTCATTGCCCTGCGGCGCGTGTGCAATAACAAGCTCTGCATTTTGTGCCATCACCGGTAAATCATGATGATTATTAAATGGCGTGCTGGTGGTATTATTGCTGTGAGTAAGTTGAAACAGCTCCCTTACTTCGTGCTCTCGCGCTATTTTAAGCGCTAAAAACGCTGTTTGAATAAGCTCGGAGGTTGGTAAGTTTTCCTCTACTATCCAGCGCCTGCCAAACAGTAATTTTTTTGCTGTGCCCTCACCCGCGTAACTACTGGTTTTGTAATTATCGGGACTGAGTACGGCAACTTGTAAATAAAGTTGCTGATCTTTTTGTGCAGCAAGCACTCTAAAGTGCGCTGAAAAATTGATATTTTCTAGTACTTGATTAACGCTTTGTAAGGTGTGTTTATAGCGTAAAAAGTGCTGTGGAACTATCCAGCTGTTGTTTGCAAGTTGCACTAATGGAGCATACGAAATTGGCTGCTCGTAACTGTTTTGCCATTTTTGCTCTGCACTGAGCAGCGGCTCAATGCGACTTTTTTTATCTGACATACATAAACCAAATAAACTCGCGCAAGGCGATATAATCTATGTTGATGTTACGTTTTTGCGCCTTGCATTAGATCACACTATCAGCGCTAAATAAGCCATTTTTAAGCGTCGCTGAGTTTTTTATAATCTGTTATAACTTTTTGATAATAAAGCTCATCTTTATTAAGCATTTTATTATAATGAGTGAGTAACTGTTTAAGGTATTGCTTGTGCGATGCATCCTTTAAATCCCACATGCTGTTACCGGTAAATGTGAGCAACGCCGTGCTACGTTGACTTACCTCTATAAGCTCATAATAGCGGTTGTTTTCAGTGATTAATTGCTCGCTTTCAAGGCCAAAGCCTAATTTGGCTAAACCACTGCGCAAATGATAAGTATGGTGTATAGGGCAAACTATAAAGCGGGTGCTTACTACAGATGCAGCGCAATTGTTTTTAATAATGCCAGTAACAAGTTTTAGTAACAGCTCGCCGCCAACACCTGCAATAACCACAGTATTTAACGCATTTGGAACAAGCTTTATTTCTCTTACATCTTGGCAATGTACTTTATATTGCGCACCACTTGGCAGTGTTTGGCTAATATTTGTAAGGTGCTCGCTCAGCTCGGCCATTATTTTATCTACCACATCGACAAAATTAACCTGTTTTGCGGCGCGGCGCTTTAATAGTGCTATGCCTAAGTAACCATGATCGCAGCAGCAATCCCAAATAACATCAACGGGGTTAGTAATTAACGCATTAATTGCGTTTAAACGCTTACTCAGTTTCATTTAATACCAATTAGCTTAATTAAGTGATCTATTTTGAGGCTGGAAAAACGTGTTGATAGCTAGGCAAAAAATTCGCTATTTAGTTGTCCTAAATGAGAGTTTTTTAACACAGATAGCGACACGTTTAGCCCCTTAAAATGATTAAGTATTATTGCGAATTGGTATAAGTTGCAGTATGCGCCGTTTTATACACTAACGCTTTTAAGCTTTTATTGCTGTCTACTTCTACAAAACGGGCCGTTGGTGCAAGGCGCTCAACAAATTCTATTGCTCCTTGAGTGTGCTCGTTTATTAAAGCTTTAAACGCATCTTCGCTAAGCTCTGGGCTATTAGCGCATAATAAAAGCTGTGTGGTATCGCACAGTAGTTCGGGCAATCTGCGCAGCACCTTTTGATAATCTTTAGTTAGAATAAAGCTGCCCTTTTGAAAGCTTGGCGGGTCTACAATAATTAAATCAAACGGCGCTGCTTTTTTTAATTTACCAAACGACTTTAAAATATCGTGCGGTAAAAAACTCACTCCGCGCTCGAAACCATTAAGTTGGTGGTTTTGCTTACCTACTTTAAGTACGCCTTTGCTCATATCCATGTTCATAACGTGATCAGCCCCGCCTTGCATTGCCGCAAGTGAAAAACCACACGTGTATGAAAACAAATTAAGTACTTTTGCATGTTTACTATTGGCAGAGACAAACTCACGGCCACTTCGCATATCGGGGAATATTCCGGTGTTTTGGCGGCTTGTTAAATCCACTAAAAAACCAATGCCGTTTTCTTTTACCACATGTGGCGAGGGAAGATTACCATGCACTAAACGATTACTGCTTTGTACACCCGCGCGCTGTTGATACACCAATGCAGATATTAATTCAGGGTGATGCTGCTGCGCCCACGCCCAAAGGGTACTGGTCAGTGTATTTAACGTGGCTTCGTCAATTTCATCGTACGAAATTAAAAACAAGCTCGGCGGATAAAAGTCTAAATTAATATGGCTTAGCGATGCCACGCTATGGCCGCGGCCATGAAATACGCGGCATAGTTCGTTTTGTAGTAATGGCGCATCTTCAAGCGCGCTTATTAGGGGCGAAAAATCGGGTGTCATTTAGTTAATCAACTGTTGTTGTAGTTCGTGTATTTCGTCGCGTACAGACGCGGCTTTTTCAAATTCAAGGTCGCTGGCATAAGCATGCATTTTGCTTTCAAGCTGTTTAATTTGTGAGGCAATTTCTTTCGCACTGAGTATTTTTTTAGACTCTTTACGTACCAGCTTAAGGTTATCTTGTGGTGCTGCTTCTTCGCCCACATCCATAATATCGGTGATCTTTTTAACCAAGGCTTGCGGCTCAATGCCGTGCTCTATATTAAAGGCGTGTTGTATTTCGCGGCGGCGCTGTGTTTCGCTAATCGCTTTTTCCATCGATTTAGTGACTTTATCGGCATATAAAATGGCGCGCCCGTCGAGGTGGCGAGCAGCACGGCCAATGGTTTGAATAAGCGAACGTGCTGAGCGTAAAAAGCCTTCTTTATCGGCATCTAAAATGGCAACTAGCGCCACTTCTGGCATATCTAGGCCTTCTCGTAATAAGTTAATACCCACTAACACATCAAACACACCGGCGCGTAAATCACGAATTATTTCAACGCGTTCTACTGTGTCTATGTCTGAGTGCAGGTAACGTACTTTTACGTTGTGCTCGCTTAAGTAATCGGTTAAATCTTCCGACATGCGCTTGGTAAGTGTAGTTACCAATACTCGCTCACCTTTTTCTACACATTTATAAATTTCTGAGAGTAAATCATCTACTTGAGTGCCTACAGGGCGTATTTCTATTTCTGGGTCTAACAGGCCCGTTGGGCGTATAACTTGCTCTGCTACTTCGCCTGCGCTGCGCTCTAATTCAAAATCACCCGGCGTTGCCGATACATAAATAGTTTGCGGTGCTATGGCTTCAAATTCTTCAAAGCGCAATGGGCGGTTATCCATCGCCGATGGCATTCTAAAGCCATATTCAACTAGGTTTTCTTTACGGCTTCTATCGCCTTTATACATGGCACCAATTTGCGATACGGTTACGTGCGATTCATCGATGATCATTAATGCATCATCAGGAAGATAATCGAGTAATGTGGGTGGTGGATCGCCCGGTGTACGCCCCGACAAATAACGGCTGTAGTTTTCTATGCCCGAGCAATAACCAAGCTCGGTCATCATTTCTATGTCGTATTGCGTTCGCTGCGCTATGCGCTGCTCTTCTACTAATTTATTGGCACTTAATAATTGCGCTCTGCGTTCTTTAAGCTCAGCTTTTATTTTTTCTATGGCATCAAGAATTTTTTCGCGAGGCGTTACGTAGTGCGTTTTAGGGTAAATAGTGGCACGAACTATGTGCTTTTCTACCGCACCTGTAAGGGGATCAAAAATACTAAGGCGCTCTATTTCGTCATCAAACATTTCTACGCGTACTGCATAGGTGTCTGACTCGGCAGGAAATATATCAACAACTTCGCCACGTACACGGTAAGTACCACGGCTAAAGTCAATGTCGTTACGGGTATATTGCAGCTCAGCTAAACGGCGCAGCATATCGCGTTGGTCGACCTGTTCGCCTACTTTTAAAAGCAGCATCATTTTCATGTATGAGTCGGGGTCGCCCAAACCATAAATAGCCGACACAGAAGCCACTATTATGGTATCGCGGCGCTCAAGCAATGCCTTAGTAGCACTTAAACGCATTTGCTCTATGTGCTCATTAATAGAGGCGTCTTTTTCTATGAACGTATCGCTGGCAACCACGTAGGCTTCTGGCTGGTAGTAATCGTAGTAAGATACAAAATACTCAACTGCATTATTAGGAAAAAACTCTTTCATTTCTCCATACAACTGCGCGGCTAGTGTTTTATTATGCGCCATTATTATTGTTGGGCGATTTAAATCGCTAATAATATTGGCCATGGTAAATGTTTTACCTGTACCTGTGGCACCGAGTAAGGTTTGATGCGCAAGCCCGGCTTCTAAGCCTTCTTCAAGCTGTTTAATCGCTGTGGGTTGATCGCCCGCGGGTTTAAATTGTGACTTTAGCTCAAAGTGATCACTCATTCATTTACTCCGTTACCGTGTTACTGCATATTGCATCTAGCTCATTTACAAACCATTTGTACGCGACTAACCCTGTGAATACATTACCGATTGCAGCGCCAATAAATAAACCAATCAAGCCACCTAGCATACTGCCTACATAAGCAAAAGGCAGGTAAAAAACAAACAAACGAATAATACTTAAAAACAATGCATTCATAGGTTTGTGTAAAGCATTAAACGATGAATTTGATAAAATGATCACCCCTTGGAAACCATAACTTAGCGGTATGGTGTATATAAAGAGCTTAATAACATCGATTACAGCTTGTTCTTTACCAAATAATTGGCTTATTACCCCTGACAGCGCAATGAGTAAAATATAAATAGCAAATTGCCATATCATCACAAATTTAAGCGTACCAATGTACGCCTCTTTTACGCGGCCTAATTTACCCGCCCCAAAGTTTTGGCTAACAAAAGGAGGCAATGTCATCGATAAGGCCAGCACTAAAATACTGGCAATTGATTCAATACGGCTGCCCACACCAAAAGCGGCAACCGCTTCGGGCCCATGATTGGCAACGAGTGCGGTCATCACAGCCATTGCTACTGGGGTAAGCATGTTAGCCCCCGCTGCGGGTAAACCTATTTTAAGTACTTTTTTAATTGCACTTGCCGCAGTTTGATTACCGGCTTTTAAGCTTAATAGCCGCTTTTTAACGCCCAGCACATATAAAATAATAATAACCGCTACGCCCCAGGCAATAACACTGGCAATAGCGGCACCTTGAATGCCTAGTGCCGGTACTGGGCCCCAGCCAAATATTAAAATAGGATCGAGTATGGCATTAATAAGCCCTGCCCCACCCATTACTATGCTGGGTGTTTTAGTATCGCCACTGGCTCGTAATACCGAATTACCTATCATGGGGGTAATTAAAAATACGCTGCCAATAAACCAAATATTCATATACTCATGAATAAGTGGCAGCACTAATTGTCCGGCCCCTAATAAAGTGAATATTGGGTCGATTAGTAAATATCCAACAAACGAAAGTAAAATAACTAATAGTAGCGCCACAATAAGCGACACACTGGCATCAAAACGCGCCTCTTCTATTTTATTACTGCCTAAGGCTTTCGCTATCACCGCTGATGTGCCAATACCTAAACCTATGGCTAGGCTTATTACCGTAAAGGTTACCGGAAACGTAAAGCTTACCGCCGCAAGGGGCTCTGTGCCCAACATACTGATAAAAAATGTATCGACTATATTGAACATCATTAGCGTGACCATGCCAAATATCATCGGGATGGTCATTTTTTTCAATGTAGGCAAGATGGGATCGTTAAGTAAATCTGGGCGTGATTGAGAATGTGAAGTTTCGCGCATGGAATAAATAAGCCTCTTTTACTGAGCGAGCCATTTTAAAGCATCATAGCAATTCAAGCCACGGATTTATCAATGGATTTCATACTAATAATAAAGCAACAATTAAAAAAATAGCTAAAGTTGAATTTTTAAGCATTTGTGCACAAATACGCCCTTAGAGCGCCAAAAAACAATAAGTGAACATTTTTATTACTTTTTTAACATTTAACCCTGCAAATTCGCTGAATTTTTACACAGCGCGGTATTAATCTTTATCGTAACGAATTAATTTACTCATCGTTGCATGGTAATTCGGCATGCATTTATAACCCTATGTTTTTTATAGTAATAAAAAAATCGTTTTAAAAGCTTGAAATCGTTGTAGCGCCCTAAAACTCTGGTCGGGACAGTGTTCTTAAAGTTTCATAAACAGAGTTATCCACAGAAACCGTGGATAACTCAGCTGAGCCCGCATTTATAAAGGCTTGCGCGCTGGCTAAAATTCAGCTCAGGTCCAACCTTTGCTCAAAGTTAAAGTTAAAAACTTATCAATGCTTGCAAACAAAAAATTAAGCTAAGCCAAATCTTTGTGCCTAATACAGCTATAAGTGACTTAATTAGTTTACGCAAATTTTTAGCAACTTATTGATTGTTTTGTTTTTGTACAGCTTTTTAAAATAAAGTTTCCAACCACGGCTTTATTAGTTTAACCCCTCTTAAATACGGTAATACGAAAAAACTACCCTGCTGGATTTTTTAAAAAGATCTGCTAGCTAAATTTATACTCGGTTTTATGACAACCAGGTTAAATACAAATTTACTGATTTGCCGCGATAAATTTTGTCTCAGCGGCATTTTTTACACATAAATTAAACAATGGCTATTTTATGGGCGCTGTTTTTTTCACATTGGTGTGAGTCTAAATAGAGATTTACCGCCGTGTTTTGCATAAATAGAGTTATAAAATGCTCAGATCGAACATAAAAACAACGAATAAACTTCTTTTTTAAATTTATGACTTTTATATGTTGACACTTTGCGGCTCCATCATTAATATTTCGCCCCGTTGAAAGGCATGACGCTTCCCCCTTAGCTCAGTTGGTTAGAGCGACGGACTGTTAATCCGCAGGTCCCCCGTTCGAGTCGGGGAGGGGGAGCCAAGTTTTTCAATCATAAACGATTCCCCCTTAGCTCAGTTGGTTAGAGCGACGGACTGTTAATCCGCAGGTCCCCCGTTCGAGTCGGGGAGGGGGAGCCAAGTTTATGTTTATGATGTAGTTCCCCCTTAGCTCAGTTGGTTAGAGCGACGGACTGTTAATCCGCAGGTCCCCCGTTCGAGTCGGGGAGGGGGAGCCAAATCATAAAATTACATCTCTATTTGTTCCCCCTTAGCTCAGTTGGTTAGAGCGACGGACTGTTAATCCGCAGGTCCCCCGTTCGAGTCGGGGAGGGGGAGCCAATCATAAGAATTTCATAGACATTTCAGTAATTTTCCACTACTCTTCTGCTTTATAACTAAAACATAATATCTATTCTAATGTGTTGCTATTAGTTGAATGATCAAGGACCTGATTCCTTTCCTTTTGAACTATTAAAAGATTGATAACATGGCTGGCTTTAAAAAACTTATTTTTATACAAATCCTGTCTTGGCTTGTATGTGTTGCGGCTGGAAGCTACTTCATATCTGTAAGCTTTAATAATGCAGTAAGTGAAGCACAAACTTCAGCGCAAACCAGCGTAACACGTTACATTAACAGCTTAACAAGTGATGAGCTTTCGCCTGAAAGTATAAAAAAAGCGATTGGCGATGGTAAAACGTTTTCAAGCTTTATACTAAGAGACTACCAAGGGGCTGAGGTATTTTCAGTTAACTCCCCTACCCAGCTACCCATGTTTGCTGAATTTATTCAATCTAGCTTTAATTCGGTTCGCCCACAGTTTGCCGTTAACGACGCTGCAGATATAAAAGTAGAATTTACCCTCAACATTGAACGTTTAGCGCAGCAGCTACAAACCTCGTTATTTATAGTTATATTTATTTCTGCTTTTTTAGTGATTATTCCTATCATATTAATGAAGTCTATTTTTCATAGCTTAAATAAAAATATCAGCATGACCGTTGCCGATGTAATAGACATTTACATTAACCAAAATCAAATTGGCGACGACTTAGACACCGCACTTGATGCCAGTAAAATGAAAAAGCTTGGTAAAGATTTAGTCCCGAGCTTTAATCGCCTTTCGCATTTTTTAAAAAATAAAAATGATGATATTCAAAACGCTGCCCTAAGTATCAAACAAGAAGCCTATAAAGATGTAATTACCGAATTAGGTAACCGTAATATGTTTGTTGAATATTACGAAAAACACATCGAAAACAGTGAGCGCAGTACGTTTGGATCGTTAGCGCTTGTACGCTGTAGTGAGCTGCAAACTATAAATCAAAGCCGTGGCTACCAAAAAGGTGATGACTACGTTAAAGGTGTGGCGGATATAATTAAGCATATAAGCGGCACTTACACCGGCAGCCAAGTATTTAGGCTAAATAGCTCAGACTTTGCCATTGTACTTCCTAATACCCCACTTAAAGAAGCAGAGCGTTTTGGTGAAAACCTGCAATCGCGCTTTACTCAATACCAACAAAATCAAGAGCTCAGCTCTGTGGCTAACACAGGTATTGTGGGCTACGAAAAAGGCAAACCGCTGGGTGAGCTATTATCGGTTGTCGATAACGCAATGAGCATGGCGCAATCTAAGCAAGTAAATGCATGGCATGTGCAGCGCGAAACCGATTTAGTTAATAATGTAAGTGCAGGGTTTGGTAACCAAAACTGGCGTAAAGTGATTAACGAAGTGATTGAATCAAAACGCGTTCACTTAGTAATGCAAAATATTATGCCGCTGGGTAAAAGTATTAAGGCGTATGCAGAGATACAAGTGCGCTTTAAAACCGAAGATAACCAAGTGCTTCCTACGGCCTCGTTTTTAGCCATGGCTGAAAAACTCGATATGGCCTTAGAAATTGACCGCTTAATTATTGACTCATCACTTGAAAAAATTAAAAGCCGTAACCTCTCTGAAAAGTTTTTTGGCCTAAATGTAACCGCCTCAAGTGCACATAACGATCAATTTGTTATTTGGTTAGAGCGCCGCTTATTAAAAGATACGCATATAGCCTCTAAATTAGTATTTGAAGTAAGTGAGTTTGGCCTACAGCAAAATATTAAAGCCAGTAAACGCTTTATTGATATGGTGCATCGCGTAGGTGCCCGCGTAACGGTTGAACGCTTTGGTGTAGGACTAACATCGTTTAAGTTTTTCCGTGATTTAAAACCAGACTTTATTAAAATGGATGCAAGTTACACCCGCGGCCTAGAAGATGATAAAAACAATCAATACTTTATGCGCCTAATGGTTGATTTAGCCCACCGCATTGGTGTGAGTGTGTTTGCTGAGGGCGTTGAAAGCCAAGAAGAAAAACACATAGTAGAAACGCTTTGCCTAGACGGCGTACAAGGTTATTACATAGAAAAACCTAAAGATATTTAGCACCTACCTACCCTTAATTAAAGTAAAAAAGAGCACATGTGCTCTTTTTTGCGTGTAACTGTTTAATTTTTCGCTTACTTTAAAATCACATAAATTTTACAGCTTTGTGATCGCTTAATTATTTTACTGTGTTTATTTAACTGATAACGACTCGCATATGTTGTTTATCGGGGCAGAAAAAAGGATAATACACAGGATTTTAATAGCGCGAGGCACACATGACAGAATATGTCTTGTTATTGATTGGAACCGTTCTAGTTAATAACTTTGTATTAGTACAATTTTTAGGCTTATGTCCATTTATGGGTGTATCAGGCAAGCTTGATACCGCTATTGGTATGTCTTTAGCAACCACGTTTGTGCTTACTCTTGCCTCTGTTACAAGCTATTTAGTTAATCAATATATTTTAGCGCCGCTAGATATCGAATTTTTACGCACCATGAGCTTTATTTTAGTGATTGCCGTTGTGGTGCAATTTACTGAAATGGTTGTGCGTAAAACTAGCCCGACTTTATACCGTTTACTGGGTATATTTTTACCGCTGATCACCACTAACTGTGCGGTATTAGGTGTTGCGCTTCTTAATATAAAAGAAGATCACACCTTTTTACAATCGGCCGTGTATGGTTTTGGCGCAGCCGTTGGCTTTTCATTAGTACTTGTATTATTTGCAGCGCTGCGCGAACGCCTTGCTGCTGCAGATGTTCCTACCCCGTTTAAAGGCGCCTCAATAGCCATGATCACCGCCGGCTTAATGTCGATGGCGTTTATGGGTTTTACCGGATTAGTGAAGTTTTAATATGACCTTAATGTATGCCTTGATAGCGCTTGGCTCGCTAGCGCTTGTTTTTGGACTTATTTTAGGCTTTGCAGCTATTCGCTTTCGTGTAGAAGGCGACCCAATTGTAGAGCAAATAGATACCATTTTACCGCAAACCCAGTGTGGCCAATGTGGCTATCCGGGCTGTCGTCCCTACGCTGAGGCAATTGCCAACGGGGATGAAATTAATAAATGCCCACCAGGCGGTGAAGCAACGGTTAAAAAGCTGGCCGATTTAATGGGCGTAGAGCCTAAACCGCTTGCCGGTGGCGAACAAGCAGAGCCGATAAAAACAGTGGCCTATATTCGCGAAGACGAGTGCATAGGCTGTACTAAGTGTATTCAGGCATGCCCTGTGGATGCCATTGTCGGTGCTACACGCCAAATGCACACTGTACTAATAGAAGAATGTACTGGCTGCGATTTATGTGTAGAGCCCTGCCCTGTAGATTGCATTGATATGCAGCCTGTAGCCGAAACAAAACAAAACTGGAAATGGCAACTTGATGCTATTCCTGTCACGCAAATAGATTAGAGGTTTGAGTGGAAAAGTTACTTGAACAAATTAAAAAAGGCACTGTTTGGGCATTCCCGGGCGGCGTGCATCCACCACAACAAAAAACACTCTCTAACAGTGCGCGTATTGCTAGGCTTCCTCTACCTGATAAGTTAGTTGTACCAATTAAACAGCACATTGGTGCTAACGGTAAATTAATTGTAGAAAAAGGCCAACAGGTATTAAAAGGGCAAGCACTTACCGTGCCCGTTGCGAATTGGTCTGTGCCTGTACATGCGCCCAGCTCTGGCACCATAACAGATATTGCCTCTATGCCTTCGGCGCATCCATCGGCTTTACCTGAGCTAAGTATTATTATTGAGCCTGATGGCAAAGATCAATGGTGCGAACTAACCCCAACACCTAACCCAAGTGAGCTTAGCCACGATGAATTAGTCGATATAATTCATCAAGCAGGTATAAGTGGTATGGGTGGAGCAGGCTTTCCTACGTATGTAAAAGCCGATATAAAACAACCTATTGAGTTTTTAATTGTTAATGCTGTTGAGTGTGAACCATACATAACAGCCGACGATGTGTTAATGCGTGAACATGCCAAGCAAGTAGTGCAAGGCATTGAGCTAATGCAACAAATTTTAAACCCGACACTGTGTATTGTTGGCATTGAAGATAATAAGCCCGAAGCCATAGCGGCTATGAAAAGTGCCGCAGAGCACAACGCCAATATTGTTATTCAAACGGTGCCTACTGTTTATCCATCGGGCGGCGAAAAACAATTAATTAAATTACTTACAAACCGTGAAGTACCCAGTGGCGGTATTCCTGCCGATATTGGTATTTTAGTGCACAACACAGGAACTTTGTTTGCTGTGCAACAAGCGGTGTACGAAGGTAAACCGCTTATAGAGCGCGTTGTTACAGTAACAGGTAACACCATTCATAATGCAGGTAATGTATGGGCATTATTAGGCACCGAAGTTAAGCACCTGCTTGATTGCCAAGGTTTTTCACCCGTACCCCAGCAGCGCGTTGTAATGGGGGGGCCGATGATGGGCTTTACCTTACCGACTGTGCGTATTGGGGTAATTAAAACCACCAACTGTATTTTAGCCCCCGATCATAAAGAGCTGGCAGAGCCTGGCCCTGAAAAAGCCTGTATACGGTGTAGTGCCTGTGCAGATGCCTGCCCTGCTTCGTTATTACCACAGCAATTACAATGGTTTGCAAAATCAAAAGAATACGACAAATTACAAGAGCACAACTTATTTGATTGTATTGAATGTGGCGCGTGTGCGTATGTATGCCCGAGCGAAATTCCACTGGTGCAGTATTACCGCGTAGCAAAAGTTGAAATAAAAGAGCAACAAGCCGAAAAAATTAAAGCCGATAGAGCAAAAGAGCGCTTTGACGCCCGTAAAGAACGCCTAGAGCGCGAGCAACAAGAACGCCAAAACCGCCATAAACGTAAACCAGCGGCAAAAACATCAGATGAAAAGCAAAAAGTAGCGGATGCCCTTGCCCGCGTTAAGAGCAAATCATCAGATGGCGATGAAAAATCAGCTGTAGCCGCTGCAATTGCCCGCGCCAAAGCAAAAAAACAGCAAGGTGAAGAGCTAGAGCCAGATAACAGTGAAGTAGCTAAAGAGCGTGCACTACGTAAAGAAAAAGCACGTAAATATAAAGAACAAAAAGCTGCCGAGGGCGAGTCATCACCAACACCTGATGATAAAAAGTCAGCCGTAGCTGCTGCTATTGCCCGCGCCAAAGCGAAAAAAGCGGCGCAAGCTGAGCAAAGCCCTGAGCTACAAAGCGATGAAGCGCCCGCCCCAGCTGATGACAAAAAAGCTGCGGTAGCTGCTGCTATTGCCCGTGCTAAAGCTAAAAAAGCGGCGCAAGCTGAGCAAAGCGCTGAGCCACAAAACGATGAAGCAACCGCCCCAGCTGATGATAAAAAAGCTGCGGTAGCTGCTGCTATTGCTCGCGCTAAAGCTAAAAAAGCGGCGCAAGCTGAGCAAAGTGCAGAGCCACAAAGCGATGAAGCGCCCGCCCCAGCTGATGACAAAAAAGCAGCGGTAGCTGCTGCTATTGCGCGTGCTAAAGCAAAAAAAGCGGCGCAAGCTGAGCAAAGTGCAGAGCCACAAAACGATGAAGCCGCCCCGCCCGCTGATGATAAAAAAGCAGCGGTAGCTGCTGCTATTGCGCGTGCTAAAGCTAAAAAAGCCGCTAAAGCGGCTGCGCAAGCCCAGCAATCAGATGAACCAAGTGCTGCTGAGCAAACAGGTGAAGTTGAGCCTGAAAACTCACAAACACACTCTCCTGCTGATGACAAAAAAGCGGCCGTAGCTGCTGCTATTGCCCGCGCTAAAGCTAAAAAAGCCGCTAAAGAAGCAGAGCAATCAGCAGCAAGTGAACACAGCGCACCTGAACACAGCAATGAGCCACAAACCAGCAGCGGTTCAGACTCTGAGCAAACGGCCTCTGAGCAAACTGCTGCAGAGAAGAAAAAAGCCGCCGTGGCCGCCGCAATAGCGCGCGCCAAAGCTAAAAAGTTACAAAAAGAAGGAAATGATCAGTCATGAAATTAACCATGGCCAGTTCGCCGCACAACCATAGCCATAAGTCGTTAACGCGATTAATGCTAACCGTAATTGCTGCGTGTATTCCTGGGCTAATAGCGCAAGTGGTATTTTTTGGGACTGGCGTACTTATTCAGTTAATACTGGCACTTGTTGCTGTAAGCGTATTTGAAGCAGCCATTATGTTAATGCGTAAACGCCCTGTTTGGCCTGCATTGAGTGATGGTAGTGCTTGGCTTACTGGTGTGCTGTTAGCACTGAGTATTCCGCCGCTGGCGCCTTGGTGGGTCATTATTATTGGCTGTTTATTTGCCATTGTGATTGTAAAGCAACTTTATGGTGGGCTTGGCTTTAACTTATTTAACCCAGCTATGGCCGCATACGTACTACTTTTAGTCTCGTTTCCGGTGCAAATGACCGCTTGGTTACCCGTTACCGATTTACTTAACGCCCCAATTGGCTTTATTGACCAATTACGCCTTATATTTACCGATTTTACCGCTCTGGGCTTTAGTGTTGATCAAGTCCGTGCCGGCGTTGATGGCCTCACCATGGCCACCCCGCTTGATACAGTTAAAACCGATGTAGCACATGGTCTAACCGTAAGCGAAAGTATGCAAAAACCGATTTTTTCTCAATGGGCTGGGCTTGGTTGGCTATGGGTTAACCTAGGCTTTTTAGCCGGTGGTTTATACCTTTTAAAAGCTAAAATTATAAACTGGCATATTCCAGTAAGCTTTATAGGCTCACTAGCGCTGTGCAGTGCCATTGGCTATATTGCCGCACCGGGTACCGAGCCGGGTATGGTATTTCACTTATTAAGTGGCGCAACCATGATGGGCGCATTTTTTATCGCCACCGATCCTGTTTCGGCTGCAACCACCAATAAAGGGCGCTTAATTTATGGCGCGTTAATTGGCTTGTTGGTGTATTTAATTCGCACCTTTGGTGGCTTCCCTGATGCGGTAGCCTTTAGTGTATTATTAATTAATATTGCTGTACCGCTGATTGATTACTACACCCAACCACGCACTTATGGCCACGGAGCAGTAAAATGATTATTTCATCAATGGCTAAAAATGGCGCGATATTAACAGCCTTTGCACTGATAACAACAGGCTTAGTTGCCTCAATTGATGCCTTTACCGCCGATAAAATTGCCGAGCAAGAACGCTTGCAACTAACCTCACAATTACAAGAGGTATTAAACCCAAGCAGCTACGATAATCAGCTCAATACAAATTGCGTAATTATGAGCGACGAACAACTTGGTCCTTACCCCGAGCAAGTTATTTACCGCGCTTATAAAAATCAGCAACCTGTTGCACTTGTAATAAGACACGTTACACCTAGTGGTTACAGTGGCGATATTAACTTATTAACCGCCGTACTTGCTGATGGCACCATTGCCGGCGTTCGCACTACTAAGCACGAAGAAACGCCCGGCTTAGGCGACAAAGTAGAAGTTAAAAAGTCGCTATGGATCACTACATTTAACGATTTAACGGTTCAAAGTGAAGACGATGCCCGTTGGGCGGTAAAAAAGGATGGCGGCCAGTTTGACCAATTTACCGGTGCAACAATTACCCCTCGCGCCGTGGTAGGCTCGGTAAAAAATGCCGTATTATTTGCAAAAACTAACTTTGACGCCATTTTTAAACAGCCTAATGCTTGCCAAGAGGTAACACAATGAGTGAGTTAAAAACCTTATACAAAGAAGGCGTATGGGCTAATAACCCCGCGCTAGTGCAGCTACTCGGTTTATGCCCGCTTTTAGCTGTAACATCAACTGTAACCAACGCTCTTGGCCTAGGGTTAGCCACTTTATTAGTTTTAGTAGGCTCTAATATTACTGTTTCAGTTGTGCGTAATTGGGTGCCTAAAGACATTCGTATTCCGGTATTTGTAATGATTATTGCAGGCTTTGTGACCATAGTTCAGCTACTTATGAATGCGTACACCTTTGGCTTGTATCAATCATTAGGCATATTTATTCCACTAATAGTAACTAACTGCGCCATTATTGGCCGTGCAGAGGCATATGCCTCTAAAAACCCTGTTCACCTGTCTGCATTCGACGGCCTAATGATGGGCTTAGGCTTTATGGCCGTACTGTTAGTACTCGGTGCAATGCGCGAACTGATAGGCCAAGGTACATTATTTGATGGGGCCGATTTGCTCCTAGGGCCATGGGCACAAAGCCTACGCTTGGAAATATTTAGTTTCGATAGCCAGTTTTTACTCGCTATTTTACCACCCGGCGCCTTTTTAGGGCTTGGGCTGCTAATAGCAGCAAAAAATGTTATTGACGCACAAATAAAATCAAAACAAGTAACGCCGCCAGAAGCCGAAAAAGGCCCACGCGCACGTGTTACTAGCTTAACTTAAGGGGAAAACGCATTAACGCTATTAGCTAATGCGTTTTAAGTTGCATGAATAAAGAAAAACGTCACCAAATACTCTCGCGCTTGCGCGAGCAAAACCCGCATCCAGAAACCGAGCTTGAATACTCAAGCCCATTTGAGCTACTAGTAGCTGTTACGCTCTCTGCACAAGCCACCGATGTAGGGGTAAATAAAGCCACCCGTAAATTATTTCCGGTTGCTAATACACCACAAGCCATTTTAGATATTGGCCACGATGCGCTTCGCGATTATATAAAAACCATTGGCTTATTTAATTCAAAAGCCGCAAACGTGTACAAAATGTGCCAAATATTGGTTGATCAACATAACGGCATTGTTCCCGAGAGCCGCGAAGCTCTAGAAGCCCTACCCGGTGTTGGCCGAAAAACCGCAAATGTAGTACTCAACACAGCTTTCGGCTGGCCGACCATTGCCGTAGACACGCATATTTTTCGTGTTTCAAACCGCACCAAATTTGCTATGGGCAAAGATGTAGTCGCCGTTGAGCAAAAACTTGAAAAGGTTGTCCCTAAAGAATTTAAAGTAGACGTACACCACTGGTTAATACTACACGGACGCTACACCTGCGTAGCACGCAAGCCTAAATGCGGCAGCTGTATTATTGAAGACTTGTGTGAGTTTAAAGACAAGACTGAATAGTTCTTCTGCTGTTCGTGAAATTCACATGTGAAGTTTTGACATAGAATCAAAACTTCAAACTGCACAGTAAGGTGGACTATTTAGTTCTAAAAGTTGCGCTTTAACCATTTAGAAATGCCAGTTGATTAAATAACTATTTCAAATTTTTTATAATAGCCATTCCAGTTTTTCTCATCAGCCCAGCTGCCTCAGGAAAACTACTGTTGGTCACAATCGATACAGCGATATTACGATCTGGAAAAATAATCATCCAATTTTGTGTGCCTTCCAATCCACCATGGTGAATGTAATAACATCCTAAGTTTTCATCCTCTGCAGCAATCCATGAATAAGCGATATGATCAGTACCACCTACATGAAACAGCCTTCTATGTGATTCTTTAATGGCTTTATTTTCTTCTTTTAGTTGCAACTTCATATATTTTACAATATCTGACATAGTAGTTTTTATATAACCACTGCCCCCCCATAGTATTTCAGGAGTAAGATGGGCTTTTGCTACCTCCCCTTTCTCATTATAACCATATGCAACGTCCTTAAGCTGTTCTTGAGCAAGGTTCACTTTCGTATCTTTCATATTAGCTTCTGTTGACAATACTTGCTGTAATAAATTATCAAATGGCATTTGGTAAACAGTTTCTAAGATATATGATAAAAGCTCTATTCCCGCGCTTGAGTAATGGTATTTACCTTTGTTTTCTGAAGGGTTTACATTATTTAATGCCTTTAAAAACGATGTTTTGGATAATGTTTCAGCCCTTAAACCTAAATCTACATAACCTCTTGGTAATCCTGAACTATGAGTCAAAAGCTGTCGAACGGTCACAGGATTTTTTTCAGTACTTAATTTGTCTAGTTTATTATTAATATACTTATTGATGTTATCGTTCAAAGATAGCTTTCCATCTTTCACAGCATAAGCGGTAATCAACCCTGTCATGGTTTTACTTACAGACCCTATTTCATAAATTGTGTTATCTGTCGGGGTGTTTTTTTTATGCCTTGTGAGTTCACCAAAATGTAAAATAACTGAATCCGTTTCCGTAACGACCCCTATAGATGTAGAAACAAAACGAGAGTCCTGCAAGAGTTGATTAGCGTGCATTGTTATAATGTTTGAAATGTCTTTATTGGAGATTATATCGCTATTTTTAGCTTGCACCTGCCCAAAAAAAGTAAGAAATAAAATGAAAGCTAACGTAATTTTTTTATACATAAAACACCTATTATTTGATTCGCATTAATGTTTTTTATCAAAGCAGTTTTGATTTGATAATAGGGATATTAGTAAGGTTCAAGATTGATTTCGACCGACTATAAAAGTCGAACGTCTTATATTTAAAGGGTTGCGCTAGAAGAGATAAATTTAATCGTTTAAGCGTTCTTTCCTATATTGGGATGGAGTCACTGCAAAATGCTTTTTAAAAGCAGTGTTAAAAGACGATTTTGAATTAAAACCAACTTCTAACAATATCTCTAAAATCGCTTTTTGTTTATTGCTTTTTAAAGAAAGGATATTAGCAGCTTCATTAACTCGATAACTATTTATGAAATCGAAAAAGTGTTGCCCAAGGTGGTGATTGAGTACGATTGAAATTTTTAAGGCCGGTATATTTAATTGCTTTGCCAACGTTTCAATGTTTAGTGATGGATTCAGGTAAGGTTTATTTAGCGACATATGGCACTTAATTGTGGATAACACTCTTTGTGCTTCATTAACATCAACAACGTCACTTGGGTTCTGTGGAGGTTTTTTTGGTTCAAATGATTTAACCTTTGAGCTAATACCTTGAAATATGGAAGGGTTATGAAGTGCTTGCCATAATATCCAACAAACAAAAAATAGTGTGACTACCATCATTAGAGTAGTTAATAAGTTCAATAGTCCTTGTAGCTCGGTAAATTTAATAATATTACGCACCACAACAATGGTGAAATCAATTAAAAAAACCATCATAAAATTGTTTAGCCACTGCTTATTGAGTATTTCAATATCTGAATAGTTATTTAAAACAGTCAATTTATAGCGGTTTAACTTCTTAAAAATCAATGCAAGATAAATGAACATTTGTAAGTAGAGCACTACATGAACAAACAACACTTCAAACAAGGGTTCATGGTTGTTATAAAAGGCCATTTTTGCAATGTCATCTCCAAGATGGAAGCGCGGGATAAAGATTAAACATACAATAATAAACGGGATAGCATGCAGAAGGTCCTTAGCTTTAAGTTTTAAATCACTATAAACAATTGATTTTACGTAAAAATAAAGTATTGGCGCTGTCAGAACCGAAAAGTTAGCACGAAACATATCTAAATTTAAATGCTCACCATAAAAACTAGTGAAAATAAAATTACTGATATCAAATGCAGTGACGGATAAAAACACAGCTAAAATTCTATTACTTAATTGATTACCGGAATGAATATTGAGCAGAAATACCGCAACTAATAAGTGAGTGAAAAAAACTAGTAATGCAATACTCTCGGTCATTTTAGTTATTTTAGTTAGTTGGTGAACCATACATCATAAATGACAACCAGGCTATGTTTCAAACTAAGTAATATCAGAGCTATAAATAGAGAGTAAAAATAGGCAGGGTTATGCGCTCACTCAATTTAATTAACAAGTTTGCTACTTTAGAAAACAATCAAATTTGCCTTATAAAGTTAATACTAAAACATACTATTTAAGAAATTTCGCTCTAAAATGAACACACCATCTAGTTTACTTATAATTTGGCTGGCCGACCATTGCCGTAGACACGCATATTTTTCGTGTTTCTAACCGCACCAAATTTGCGATGGGCAAAGATGTAGTCGCCGTTGAGCAAAAGCTTGAAAAGGTTGTCCCTAAAGAATTTAAAGTAGACGTACACCACTGGTTAATACTACACGGACGCTATACCTGCGTAGCACGCAAGCCTAAATGCGGCAGCTGTATTATTGAAGACTTGTGTGAGTTTAAAGAAAAAACAGAATAACCTCGAATAACTCTATTTTGGGTATTTTGAAAGTTAGACAGCTAATTAATTAGCTGTCTGTCGAGTCTATATTATTTATAAATTGCGCCATATTTACTAAACGCTCACCGACAATAAATGCAATGGTGCGTTTAACCCAAGACGCTTTAATATTTGTGTAGTTTAGTTTAGCTAATACGCAGCTTGTAATTATTAAAAGTAGAAGCGATGACACGCTGTAAAACCAAACCATGTGTTGATCTAGGTGAGCATACAAGTCAATTTCAAATAGCACATCAAAGCCAATAAAAACATAAGCCATATAAAAAGGTGCAGACATAAATAACAACTTAGTTAGTTGTAATTTATGTGAGCAAAGGCGGTAAACGTCTTTTTGAAGTTGGCTAATTGGCTTTGCATAATCAACGTTAGCAATATGCACTATTTGGCCGATATTACCTGCAAGGCCAGCAATGGAAAATACACTCAGTATCAACGCAGATATTGAAGGCGCTGAAACACTAAAGTTATTTGCAATATACTGCCCCAATAAAACAATAATAAAAAAGAAGGCTGCGCTTTCAATAATACGTGCCCACTTCATAGCATTAAGCTCTTTCATTTGTTTATTCACTTTTGTTTCGCTCAGCAGTGATTGGTTTATTGTAATGGCCGATTCGTTAACACTATTTTGCTGCTGCCATGTGTTTTTAATGTTATCTAAATTCATATTAAGCCCCCTGTTTTTCAAATTGATTTTTTAGTGTTTCTTTAATGCGGCCAATTCGCGTAGCGGCGTTGGTTTTACTTATGCCTAAACTCGTCGCTATGCTTTGATGGGGTTCGCCTTCTAAATACAGCAATACTATGGCTTTATTTAACTTATCGAGCTTTGCTATAAATTCATAAAGCTGCTTAACCTCTTCGCTTTTATCATTGTGCGCTGAGAGGTCGGCTATGTGGACAATGCACTGCTCACTTTCATTGGCTTTATCTTCTCGTTTACTGTCTTTGCGGTAATAGGAAATCGCCACATTCAGTGCTATTCGGTACATCCACGTAGAAAACTTATAGTCTTTGTTGTAATTATCATAAGCAAGCCACATGGTGGTGAGTATTTCTTGCGCTAGGTCTTGCCTGTCGTGTTGGTTTTGACAGTAAGAGTTAACAACTTTATAAATAATGCCTTTATGCTGCTCCATTGTTTGAGCAAACAGTGCTTTTTTATTGGTGTTCATTTACGCATAAATCCATCATCTAAATTAATCTCATCACGTAGTTGGCTCATCGCAGTTTTATTGTGTTTAAGTGCTAATGCATCTGTTTTTAGAAGTAATAAAGTGCGGCGCTTTGGCTAATGCAACATAGCCTGTACACATTTATATAAACATTTTAGCTGCACGATAGTACTCACATAACCTTCTTATCTAGTTATTCGCAGTATCGCTGAAATAATCACAACTATTTAAAAAATAATTATTTGAGGGAGTAATAAGCTAAGTAAAAGAGCAAAGCGAGGTGTTAGCTCTTTTTTCTGCTTTGCTATTAAAAGGGGACTCCTAGTTAAAAGATTTTTTTAATATAGCAATAGTTAATATTATTGTATCTCTGGTTATCAAATATGACTCAGGCTAAAGGTGGTAAAAAAACATACAATCTGCTATTAATAGTGAATAATAATTTAAGGAGGTTTCTGCGTTAGCGCTGTAAGAAACCACATAACTTCAAGGATGTATTTTGCAAAGTAATCATTCAAAATTTCAGCCAAATAAGTGGTCATTATTAAATTTAGCTGTTGTACTTATACTGGCGGGTGCATTTTATTATTTGGGTCAATTTTCTGTATTTCATTCGATTCTTTTAAGCCTAATTTGTTTTATTTCATTTTTAACCTTATTAATTTTAAAGCGTTGGAAAGCATATATTAACTATTTAAAAGCAGTAGGAGATGAGATAGAGCGAGAAAGATTTCACTTAGGTGAACACATAGTATCGATGGTTCCTTACATGAACTTACAAATAACAGTTCATGCACGTATGGATGAATCAGCTTTATTAATCAAAAAAGCAAATTGTTATATTTCAATTAATCTAAAAGATATTTGCTCATTTGAGCCAGCTGAATATTTCGGACGGCCAATCGCGAAAGTAATTTTGGCCGATAATAAAAACTTAACTCCTGCACTCTATGTACCTTGGTCTGAAGAAATGGCGCTAACTCAAAGTAAGGCTCATGGGTAAACGCCTTTGTTTGCTTATCATGCCTTAAAGGTATTAAGCGTTACACTCTAAGGCAATACTAAGATTTATAGCGGTTTAACTCTGATACTAAGTGCGTACTTTTAAATACCACCAAATTAGAGGCGCCAATATCACTATTTCAATACCCACATTTAGCCACTGTTTTGCTACCGAGCCATCTAACATAATGCCAATAAGCCTTGCAATTAATAGTCCTACGAGTAACGATGACAGTGTTGCCGCTATGCTAGCTTGCCAAGGTACAAGCTGATGATGAAATTGCAGCAATAAGCCAAAACCAATAAATAACCCCCACCAAATTCTGCGCTCTACGGCCTTAAAAATATCATTAGGAACTGGCTTATTGCTTATCAGCTCAGGGTTGGCAGCTAACACTATGCCAAAAATAATTAATACCGCACCAACAACCCTAAAAATGACTATATTATCCATGATCAATCCCTCAGGCTGGTTGTTTGATCAACTGTTTGAGCAATCGATTGCTCAACAAGCTCCTGAGGTAACTCTTTTGCTTGGCTCCACTGCTTTGGCGATTGCCCATACATGCGTTTAAATTCTCGGCTAAATTGTGATGAGCTAACATAGCCTACCGACATGGCCGCCGAACTTACGTTCATACCCGCTGCAATTTTCATCGCGGCGGTATTTAAGCGCATAGATTTAACAAATTGAATCGGCGACATACTGGTCGCATCCTTAAATTTTCGATGCAAAACTGCTCTACTTACGCCAATTTTTGCTGCCATATCGTCTATGGTTATGCTCTCATCTAATCGAGATGCCAAATAATCAATTGAGCGTGCTATGTCGTTTCCTACGCCAAAGGCTTGGTGCACACTACTACCTGCCTGTCCGTTTAATATGGCGTAATATAATTCTCGCAGTCGCCCTTCACCTAAAACCGCAATATCTACAGGGTTGCCTACAAGTTGCAGCAATCGTAGTAATGAATCGGTAAATGAGTCATCCCATGCTGCGAGTGTAAGCCCTTGCGTTTTGGGGCCTGATGCGTGTTTTTTTACACCTTGTGCAGCCATGGTAATAGATAATTCGGTCATCACTTTTGTATCTAGCGATACAATAACGCCTAGCAAGGGGTTCTCAGGTGAAGCCGTGGGTGTACCCGCTTCTACCGGCATAGACATAGGGCAGCACATATAATTATTTTCATCGTATATAAAATGCTTACCATCGAGTATGGCTTCTTTAGCGCCACTGACTATAGCAACAATACACGGCTCGTATACCGCAGGAGCACAGCGCATAGCATGCGTTACTTTAAACAACTGAACACCTTTAATACCCGTTTCTATTAGCCCTTGGGTATAATTTTTATCGCTTTTTACCTCGTTAAAAGACAGGTTGTTTTGTATAAGTTGCTTAATGTGGTGTTTGCTCATTCACTCATACCCTTTAAATATAGAATAGATCCAATCTAGCATCGTAAATATACATTCTCAATGCAGCGATGCAAATAGGCATATTTTAAAGAGGATATCGCCTAGTTACACCTAGTAGCGAGAGTTATATTACCTAACAAGCAATGTGGAACAATGCGCATAGCCCTGTACTGCATATTTATACTTAACTATTGATAGGAATTTAACTAATGAGCGCAACTAACCCATTTGGCCCTTCTGGCTGGACTCCCGACCAACTCAGTTCTTTAGTTGGTAAATGCTATCTAATAACGGGAGCAAATACAGGCGCAGGCTTTGAAGCAACCCGACTATTACTCGCTAAAGGCGCAAAAGTAGTTATGCTCAATCGTAACCCTTTAAAATCAGATGAAGCTATTGCTAAGTTAAAACAGGAGTTTGGCAATAGTACCGATGTGAGCTTTATAAAAATGGACCTAGCAGAGCTTGCATCAGTACGCCATGCAGCCAACGAGGTATTACAAACTGTGCCACACATAGATGCACTTATTTGTAACGGTGCTATTGCGCAGGTCGCGACTCAGCAATTTACTAAAGACGGCTTTGAAAGTCAGTTAGGGGTTAACCACTATGGGCACTTTTTACTGTGTGGTTTGCTATTTAATAAAATAGAGCAATCTAGCGGGCGTATTGTTGTAGTGGCCAGTGAAGGCTACAAAATGGGGCTTAAAACGATTCAATTTGATGACATGAATTGGAATAAAAACTACCACCCAAATAAGACCTACTGCCACAGTAAACTTGCACAAATGATGTTTGCTTATGAGCTGCAAAATAAAATAGCCGCCGCCAATAAAAATGTGCAGGTGTTTGTGTGTCACCCAGGTGCAGCTAATACCTCTCTTATTGGCGATAATGTTAACTTTGCAACCCGATTTACCTGGTCACTAATAGTAAAAATGGGCTTAGCGCAATCGGCAGAGCAAGGTGCATACCCTGAGGTTATGTGTGCCACCGAGCATAACCTAAAACAACGTGCGTATTATGGCCCATCAGGAAGATGGAATTGGAGCGGCCCCGTAGGAACATGCAAACTTGAGCCGTTTGCTTTAGATCAGCCTGTACTTAGCAAATTATGGGCGGTTACTGAGCAGCACACTGCTTTTAAATGGACAATATAATTACTAATAGCGAACGTGTGTAGGGTGTAAAAGTAATGAAAAAACCATTAGTAATCGGCCTAATACTTTTACTTCTCCTAACCGGCTGTAAAAGTACCAATAATCCTCCTGTGCAGTATAAACCTAATGATGAGCTGGTAGTACTTGCCCATGGATTAGGCAGAAGCGATTGGGCAATGCCATATTTTGCCCAGCAGCTTAAACGTGCTCATTATAAAGTATGCAGCCTAAATTACGCCTCTTTAGGGCAAAGTGTTGAGGCTGTATTTACGCAAACAACCACACAAATTAATGCCTGTATTGCTAACGCGAGTAAAGTACATTTTGTAGGCCACTCCCTAGGTGGCCTAGTTATTAGAGCCTACTTGCAAAATAACCCTGGGGTATTTAATGGTAATACACTTGGAAATGTCGTGTTAATTGGTACGCCTAACAAAGGCAGCGAATTAGCTAATCATTTAAATGGTTCATGGTTAATGCATATAGCCGGCGGTGTAAGTCAATCTTTAATTACAGGCAGTAAGAGTTTGGGCAACACCATAAATGAGCTGGACATTAATTTAGGCGTAATAGCCGGTACTAAAGCATCCCCCCTGACACAGCATTATTTTAAAAGTAAAAACGATGGCTTGGTGTCTGTAGAATCAGCCAAACTGAGGGCGTGTTGATTTTTGCGGATTGAAATTTGTTCAATCTAGGGGCGATTAAATCGCGGCGCGAGGTTTGTAACCTAGTGGGCTCGATAACTGCTCCTGCGTTATTCTAATGACTTACATCCCTGTAAGAATAAGTAAGAACCAAGTAAAGCTTCCGCGTCCTGCTCACGCCCCTTACCTACATCCATGTAGGCAACAAAGAGTTTATCGCCCCTAGGCAGAACCCAAAGGGCAGCGCATGTTTGGCATTTATGCAGCGTTATCGCCTATTTATGGGGAATAACCACACTTCACAGGCTCTGCCTTGCCTAAAAACCAAACACACTGCTGCAAATTCAACCATCAAATACCAACACGCCCTACTAATATGCGTGATTTTATTACCCTTGATGTAAGCCACACGGGAATGCGCTACAACCAACAAGTAATACAACACACACTTTATTTTTTGCAAACAGGTGCATTTTTACCCCCAACACAAAGAACCACGGTCCTTTATTAACCACCTAACTGCAGCTAATTTTAGGTAAAAAAAAGCAAGCCATCTGGCTTGCTTTTGAGTGCCCGTTCAAAGGCTACACACTCTCAACATACTTTTTAAAAACGGTAACTTGCACCCAGTGTAATACGACGGTCAGTTAAACCTTGGAAACACAATAGTGCGCTTTCGTTTACACATGATTGGCTAATTTCAGATTCAGTAATATTTACTGCCTCTAAGCCAATATTAAGTTGCTCGTTCACATCATAGCTAATACTTGCATTAAGCTGGCCACGGTCTTCTTGTACCACTGGGAAACCCCAAGGGAAGCTAGACGTACTACCAAAGTCATTTGAACGATACCCTTCACGCCACGTGTAACGCATACGTGCTGATAGGCCAAATTTTTCGTAGTACAGCGTAAAGTTATACGCGTTTTCAGAAAGGTTAAGTAAGCCTTGAATTTCACTTACTTCAATACCTGGCGTACCGGTGGTTGCTGCAAATACATTACTTGCTCTTGAGGTTGCTGAATTTTCGGTTTCACCACCTGAGAACTCTTGAATTGTATAGTTAGCTAGCACACCAAAACCAGATGCCCACCCTAGGTCTTTTTCAAAGCCTGATAGGTCATATTGAAAGGCAAACTCAATCCCTTTTTGGGTAGTTTCACCACTATCGTTTACTTTTGTTTCTGTACCAACACATACGCCACGGCCATTCTCAGGGCCAAATACGTTTATATCTGCAATGGGGTTAAATATACCGCCACCTTCACATGGGTCTGTTAAGTCGCGATACCCTGTTACAGGGTCTTCAACTGGCGAGGTTAACTGATTTACGTGTAAGTCTTTACGTGTTTTATGAAAAATACCTACGCTAAATACACTTGCCTCTGCAAAATACCACTCTGCCGATAAATCGTAAGACAGTACTTCTTCAGGTTTCAGTGCTGGGTTACCAAATTCAACTTCGTCATTTGGACTTGTGCTGTAGGTAATAGACGTTGATAGGTCGTTATAATCAGGGCGACGAATATCTTTACCTACACCAAAGCGCACAAGTACATCTTCTGATACATCAGCCACAAGGTTTAAACGAGGTAAAATAAAGTCATAGTCAGATTCATTGGTAATACGCGTTACCAGTTCATTACCACTACCATCTTGAGTAACTGAGTTGCCCGTAGACTCTACGTCTGTTTGAATGTAACGTACGCCAATATTACCGCGTACCATTTCGTACTCAAAGTTAGCTTGTGCATATAGCGCATGGGTGGTTTCTTCTATATCAAAAAAACCTGCAGAACTTGAAGTAGGTGCATTTAATGTTTTGCTTGAACCGTGCGCAGTCATCGCTGCTTGTAATGTGGCAAGTACCGCATCAGGGTCTGACGCCACAAGCTCTGGATCAATAAGTAAAAAGTCGCCTATGTATAACGAGCGGCCATCAGCTTCGTTAAAGTTATCTGGGCCTGCCACTAATAAGTCGGCAAATAAATCACCCGACGGGCTATCAGCCATGGTTCTTAAACCAATGCTTGAGGTAATTTCGTTTTGTTTGCTTTGTGATTTACTGTAGCGGTAACCAAAATCAATAGAGGTTACAATTGAGTCTGTGTAATAGGTTGAATCAATACGGAACGCATCTTCAGAGTTTTCAACGGTATCTTGACCAATATTTACATCACGTAGCACTACATTTGCAGGGTCTAGTAGTTGTTCAACCGTTGGCGCGTACTCTGCCCCCTCTGCAATACCAAATGCCAATGCGCCACCTGATAAGTCATACTCAAACGGCACACTATTATCATTACCGCCACCAGCATCTAATGGCACATTAGGGTTAATAAAGTTAAGCGTTGTATTAAAGCTAGGCGTAGTTGTATCTGAAGATGATGATGCAATTTCAGCACTAACAAACCACTTATCGCCTTGCCATTCGCCACCGAGTCTAAAAATATTACTATCGGTAACACGCGAGTTTGTATCACTTGAAAAACGAAGGTTAGGATCGTCATCATCGTTTTCTAAATTAACCGGAATGACACCGCGTAAGGCCGCTTGAATAGACCCAAGGTTGGTACCGCCAAGTGAGCCTAAGTTTACGGTTTCAAATTCATCAGGAACCGAAATATCATTAAGCGCACTTACACCAGAAGCCTGTACACGAGAGCTTTCTTGGCGACGTTCTTGATCGTTAACCACAGCATCAAAATAAAACTTTGTGTTGTCGTTAGGCGCCCATTCAATGGTACCTACAAAGTTTTTAGTTTCGTATTCGTAGTTATCGTAATCTTGTACAAAAAATTGAATCGGTAAAAAGTCAAAAGACTGAGCGCTGGCTACACCGCTATCTGCAGTGATAATGTTATCTCTATCTGCACGTGGGCGAAACGCCGTTACATCTTGCTCTGCGTAGCTGCCGCTCACTAACACACCAAATTTACCGTAATCACCTTCCCAGTTATCAGCAAAAGTTCCCGAAAAACGTGGTTGCAAACCGCTATCAGTGCTTAAGCTACTGTGCTCACCTTGCACTCTAATAGTGGCTAGCTGCTCACCTAAATGCAGTGGGCGAATCGTTTTAAGGTTAATAGTACCGCCTACAGAGCCCTCTATTGTTTTCGCTTCAGGCGACTTTATTACCTCTAAACTTGAAATAATTGACGCTGATACATCTTCAAAGCTAATACCACTTCGACCAGAGCCTGAGCCCACCGTTGATACACCGTTAATTTCGGTACGGTTAGCATCGGTACCACGAATTTGTACACCTGTGCCTACACCCGCTTGGCGTGTAATTTGAATACCCGTTACGTTTTCTAATACTTCAGCGAGGTTTTGATCGGGTAATTTACCAATATCTTCTGACTGAATAATTTCAACTAGGCTATCTGCAGAGCGTTTTTCAGCAAGTGCATTAGTAAGTGATTGACGAATGCCAGATACTTCGATGATCTCTACATCATCTTCTGCAATTGGCTTGGCTTCCTGTGCGTGTGTGGACATAGAAAGGTTTAATGCTGTGGCAGATATAACTGCTAGCGTAATTTTTGATAACTTGTGATTCATAGTTTTTCCTGTGTGTGTCAGTGCTATGTGTAACTCGCTATATATTTTTTATTAAACGCCTTACCATTTATCTAAATGGTTAACTTAATATTTACAGCAAAAGCACCAAAGGTCAACCTATTGGTAAACCATTTTTTGTAAAAAAAGCAAAAATAGTCATTACCAATAAAAGCCAATTCGGCATGACAAAAATACTTTTATTACTGACCATAATATAACCACTTGTATTTAATGTGCTTTTAAATCTAAATCAAGGTTAAATAACACACAAAAATAGATTAAAACCTCCTCAACCTGACTGATATATTTTTTTTATATATACCGCGCTATTTTTATATTTAGCCGCTTTTACCGAGTTAATTGGTCAACCAAGATAAAGATAGTAGACTTTTGACTAACTAATTCGCTTTCCAATAACGCAGCGTTACTAACACTGAGTTTAGTAATGCTGCGCTTTAGGTAAAAAGGTTTAACCAAGATTTAGTTAAGAGAGTACGCCGCGATTCAAAAAGCTTAGGGTTAATAGCCCACACGCATATACAAAAAACCCAATTAGCGGCATACGCTAATTGGGTTTTAAAGTGGGGATCACTGGTTATTGTCTTATAGCTTAAAGCTCATTCCTAAGAATAAACGTGGGCCGTAATCGTTTACTTCACCTAGGTTATCTTCCACAAAGAAGTCTTGTGACTTAGGTGCGCTGAACAAGTTAATGGCTTCAGCTTTAACTCTAAAGTGCTCGTTAATTTTATACGATGCGCGCATTTCCCATACACCTACGGCATCAACATAACGTAAGCGGGTACCATTACTGGTATAAGGTTGGAAGTATTCACTACGGTATTTGTAAATAATAGCCGTATCAAAGTCACCAATTTGGTAATACAGTTGGCTGCTAAATACATGCTCTGAGAAGCCCGGCACCGAACCTGGTTCAATAATACCGGCAGTTAATTGAGTAGTATTGCCATCTAGGTCGGTAACGTATGTATCGCCATATAAGCTATCTTCAAACTCAAAGTCAGTATCTGCAAAGTTATAGCCAAATTTTACACCAATACCATTATCCCAGCGGTACGAGAACGATGCTTCTAAACCCAGTATATCGCTATCATTATCGGTTGTTACTGAATTTGTCACTGGTAGTGATACTGTTTCACCGCCAACCACATAGTCTTCAATCACAGTTTGTTGCTGGAAGCCACCTTGGAACTGTTTGTAGTATAGGCTTAGCGCTAAAATAGAATCTTCATTAGGGTACCATTCAAAGGCTAAGTCGTAGTTCCATGACATTAATGGTTGAGTATCAGGGTTACCTGAACCATCTACGGTTAATAAGTCAGAAAGCGATAGCGCAACAGATTGATCGTCTGTTACAAAGTCGCGATCATAGCCTAAATCAGATGGGTCAGCACGTGACATACCACGGTAAATACCCGCACGCAGTAAAATGTCTTCACTGTAATCAACTACTAAGTTAAAGCTTGGTAAGTATTTGGTATAACCACCGCCGCTTTCGGTTCTTTCTAGTGAATCCCCTACATCGAGGGTTACAGCGCCTGTAGTTTCATCTACATCTACAGTGTAATTTGTTCTAAAGCCTACCGAGGTTACATCAGTATCAACTATACGTAGGCCGAAGTTACCACGAATAAACTTACCAAATACTTCGGTGTCGTAGTTTGCCATTAAGTACACTGAGGTGGTTTTTTCAGTAACATCTATGGTACCGGCATTTTCGTACTCAACATCAGGGTAACCAAATTCACCTGTATAATCAGTGTCTGTAGCCGCTACAGCTTGAGAGAAACACACGTTATCGTAGGTCGCCCACGAAGAACCTGTCCCAGAGCTTATTACATTACCGCTACTATCTACATTTGTTACTAAGTTGCCATCCGATACGCTAGATAAAAAATCAGATTCTGGGAAGTCAATTTGACAGCCTTGAAGTATCTCTAATGCTGAGTCATCGCCTATAGTGTACTCAGTACGAGCTCCATTACCTTGGCTACCACCAAACTGTATAAAGCTTAGTTCTGAGGCTCTAATACCCCCTTCAATACTGGTAAATATATCGCCCTCTAACGCGTAGTCAAAATCAATACGCGCCGATTTAACTACGTTTTCGCGAACATTTTCACGGTCTAAACGTGTACGTAAGCTATCTGTAAAGTTAGAAATATCAGTTACATCAAAGTCCGTTAACGTGAAGTGAGGAATTTCATCGCCCATATCCCAGCTAAACAAATTACGGTCTGCGGTTCTACCACGGTTAGAAATTTGTAGCTCTTCACGCTCAGTTTTTGAATACGCTAAATCAAGATTTACAGTAAGGCGGTCGGTTACCGTATGCTCAATATTAATACCATAACCTTGGTAGTTTTCTTCACGTGAGAATTGCTCGCCTGCCGATTCAATACGTTCTTCACCTTCCCAATGTAAAATTCCGCCTACATCGTTAGTAACAAGCGTTGGGCCTGTTAAACCAGGTGTTGCGCGTTTTTGTAAAAAAATTAAATCGTGGCGTGCTTCTCTTTGTGTTCTGTCAGAGATTTGTGCATCAAAGTTAACATCCCACTCAGACGACGGCTGATATTGCATTGCAATAAATACTGCATCACGCTCATCTGAGGTTTCATTTTGACGATAGCTGCGGCTACTACCTGTCCATGCGTATGGAGTGCCATCGCTTTCGGCTTTGCCTGTTTCTGGGTCGATGTTTGTTTGATAACCTTGATTGTTACTGCCATTTACTTGGTCTTCACAATCACCTGCGCTGCTTCTGTAAAAGCCTTCATTCGTATTAGTTGGGTCATTTAAACATGCCCAAAGTGAAGAGCCCGATGGGCTTGAGCTTCTGTACTCTGCTTCTGGTTGGCTAATATCTTGGCGCTGCACACCAAAAGACACACCCACTGCTTGGCCATCGGCAAACTCAAATTGGTCAACATAACTAAACGTACCACGATAGCCTGTATCACTTTGCAGTGAGTTTTCTACATTACTTTCATCTGGATTGTAATTTAGTTTAACTTCGCCTTGTACGCGTTGCTTGCCGTAATCTAGCGGGGCAATCGTTTCAAGTGCAATCACACCGGCTACGCCACCTTCAATCATTGAAGCATCTTGGGTTTTGTAAATAGCGACCTTTTTTACAAGCTCTGATGGAAACTGCGAAAAGTTAACCGAGCGGTCACCACTACCATTGGTAGCTTCACGGCCATTAATATGGGTTGCGCTTAAAAATGGGCCTAAACCACGAATGGTGATTTCGGTAGCGCCCCCGTTTTCACGGTGAGATGCGGCACCGGTAATCGACTCAAGCGCTTCACCAATTGACAGCGCGGGTAAATCACCAATATCTTCTGCAGATAAACCATCGACAACTGTTGTTGCCTCACGCTTAATTGCAATTTGATCTTGTATGGTTCTACGAGTACCTGTAACGCTGATGATTTCTACATCTTGCTCTACTTCAGTCACTTTTTCTTGGGCTTCTTGCTGAGCAAAAGCATTAAATGACAATGAACCTGCCATACCTGCAAGTAAACTTGCTCTAATTAACTTAGCAGCAGGTGAAAGTGCAAAATGATTACAAACAGAGCTGTTTGTAGAATGTTGACGTCTTCGATCCATTTTTAACGACATGCCGCGTTCTCCTTTATCATTGTGTGTGTTGTGCGTAGTTTGCTATTTTTATAAGTATTAATAATGTGCAGTGTGGGCTTATTCATCTTGTGCCACCCACGTAGAGCCTGCACCTACATCAGTGCTTTGGATGTAGTATAAGTTTCTTGCACCTGCTAAGGCTTGTGCTCCATTTGAGTCAGTCTCAAGCAGCGTACTTGTAGCAGTGACAAACTCTGGGATTTCTTTACCATTTGCTTCTGGGTTTTGGTCAATAGCGCCATCGGTGTCGTATTCACCATTGCCATTTAAGTTTCTAATATCAACCCATAGGTCGCTCGCATCGCCCGACTCATAACTGTCACTAAAGCCAAAGCTGTTAGAGAACAGTGATTCAGTATGGTTAATTAGGTCACAGTCGTATTCAAAAGAGTGATCGCTCGACAGCTCGTTAGGGTAAAAGAAACCATAAACAAGCGCGCTGCTTTCAATGGTGTCTTCATCAGTTTGATCGCCCACCCCATTAGCATTTAAATTACCGTTGAAGTTAATTTCAAACGCATTTTTAGTTAAACCATACAGTACAGGTGCATTTTCTGCGGTAAGCTCATCACAATCTCCAACAGGTGCCTTTGAACCTATTTCTGTACTAAATACAAATGGTTGCTGTGAGTTAAGTACCGTATTGTTTGTCACATTAAGGGTAAAGTCGCCTGCGCCATCAAGCACAGCTTGGTTACCTCCATTTGGCACCCCGCCATCAGCTTGTGAAAATGGGTTAGCGGTAAATACAATACCACCGGCTTCTTTATTACCTGAGCGAATACCAGCGATGTAGTTATTGCTTACAGTGTGGCCTAAAGGCGTAACTAGCACGCCGGCAGGACGATCGCTTGAACTTGCAATATCAGTGGTACGAATAATAATGTTGTCTGATACCGTATTAAATCCACCATCTTCAAGCGAAATACCGCCATTAGGATTTAAAATGGTATTGCCTTTAATCGTCGCGCCAGAGGTTTGTACGCGCATTAAACGTCGGCCTGTAACAAAGTTTTCTACTCGGTTATATTGAATAGTAAAGTTTGCATCATCAGCAGAGCCTGTACCTGTTGTACTACCTGCGTTAATTAAGTGCAGGCTAGAGTTACCAAAATTTGGGTTGCTGCTGGTACCTGTGAAAAGGTTATATTGAATAACGTGGTTAGTGCTCGATGAAGACATTTTTATCACCGAACCATTTTCTGCTTTATCGCGGTTGGCAAAGGTATTACGCTCAACCATTGCGGCGTCACCTTTAAGCATTAACCAATGGTAGGTAGAATTATTTAACGTCTCTGCTTCACCATCGATAGTATTTTGTGTAAATGTGAAGTTGTCACCCTCAGAATAAATAACGGCATCTTCTTCGGTTTCACAAAAGCCACCCGATTTAGTATCAATATTTTTAAATGTAAGGCCTTCAATACCCGCGCCATCAACCCCACTGGCTACATGAATACAAAGCTCGCCACTAATTACCGGGCTTTGTCCTTCAACAGCTTTAAGTGTTGCTGCGCTGGTTAGCATAATGGCATCAAGATCGGCATATACACCGGTATTTAAACCAAGCACATCGCCATCACCAAGCCCTGCATTAATAGCACCTAATAGCGCATCCGCATCGCTTATCACTTGCGTGTACACTACTGTATCGGCGGCACCGGTAATTGTGCTTGAAAAGCCATCATTATCGGTATAACTCGCAGTGACCGATATAATCGCGCCAGCTTGATTAGTTGGCGTAAATGTTTTGCTGTTGGTATCGGCAATTGCTACGCCATCAGCAAGCCAAGTGTAGGTAACGTTTTGCTCATCTACGCCGTTGTTATCGCTAATTTCAGCGGTTAATTCGCTAGTCACTAAATAAGGCGTAGCCCCTGAGATGGTGATACTACCCGCTTCATCTACAGCCTCTGCAGAAACAGCAATGGTTGCCTCAGAAAGGTTGTCTTCGGTAAAACCGTGATCGTCCGTGTAGGTAACCTGCACGGTAATAAATTGCCCTAATAATGACTCATCTACAACGTAAGTGCTTTGCGTGGCACCACTAATTGCAACCTCATCAGCAAACCATTGGTAAGTAATTGTGCCGCTTGCGCCATCTTCATCTGTTATTTCGGCTGTAAGTGTATTACCCACCGTAGGTGTGCCAACAATAGCCACCGACCCTGCTGAATTTGCACGCTCTACTGGCGCTGTGGCAGTTGATGTAGCTGACTCTGCAAAGCCTCTGCTATCTTCAAATGCTGCATTTACGGTTATAACTTTACCTAGTTGCGATTCGGTAATAGTGTAGGTTGCTAAGGTTTCATCGGCAATTTCAACATCATCTGCAAACCATGTATATGCTACAAGCGCCGGATCAAAACCATTTTCATCCGCTACATTAGCACTTAGTTCATTGCCTATAATTGCATCACCGTTAATTTCTACCGTGGCCGCAAAAGGTATAGCTGACACTTCATCGGTGGGCTCACTTAAATGTGACTCATTAACACCGCTGTCATCTGTATAAAGTGCTTGTGCTGTAATTGCAAAACCAATTTGCTCATCTGTTAATGTAAAAGTTGCGTCATTAGCGCCACTTATAACTTGTCCGTCGGCGTACCAGTAGTAGCTTACTTCGCCAGAAATACCATCGGCATCATTTACGCTGGTCGACAATGTTTCGCCCGTTAACGCTGTGCCTGATAGAGCAATAGAGCCCAATGTGTTGTTATTATTATTTGAATCCGTGTCACAACCTATAATGGCAGCTGCAACAGCACATAATGCAAAATGTTTTAATTTCATCATGGCTCTATTCTCCTTAATTGTGTGGTTTAGTATTTAGCAGGTGTTATGTGTGATTTACCAAATACCCAGTGTGTTATTACCAAATTATTTTATTTTTACGCCTCATTGTTAACCAACTTGGTAATATAAGCATAATAAAAACACTTTTACCACTATATTCGTTCAAAATTCATCATATTTTATTAACTGAAAGTTAACTTACGTCTATACCTAATAACGCAGCGTTATTACCAATATTAATTTCACGAATAGATAAACAAGCAACCTTTATGAACAATTGGTTTTACCGAAAGAATTACTCTGAATTAATACGTAGCGCGATAAGGACATAAAGAATGGAGGAGTGGAAAATACAGGCATAAAGCTTTAGCTGTAATAGCCTATAGATATGGATTTTTGGTGTGTAAATCGTAGCCACTGCGTTTAACTCACTATTAGTTAGCAGCGGCATACGTTTTATTTAAAAGGCGTTAGGGGACAATAACCGCCCTTTTGTACTGAGGCCTTAGTCAGGTTTAATAAACCGTAGAATTAAAGTAAGTCACAGGTTCACTAGAGCCTAAAATAACAGGCACACGCTGATGCAGCTCATCGGGCTGAATATCTAAAATACGCATGCCTTTAGAGGTAGCTATACCGCCTGCGTTTTCAGTGAGCATTGCCAGTGGGTTAGCTTCGTAAAGTAAGCGTATTTTACCGTTTTCATTACCCGCGCGCGTATCTTGCGGGTACATAAATACCCCGCCACGGCATAAAATTCGGTGCACATCACCAACCATGGCTGCATTATAGCGAATTGAGCTTTTAGCAAATTCTTCTGATGTATACAGTAATTTATCAAAGTAAACTTGTGTTGCTTCATCCCAGTATCGGTAATTTGCCATATTAACCGAGAACTCACGGCTTTTACTCGGCACTGCAAGCTCTGGTTTTGTAAGCAAAAAGCCACCGTGGGTTAAATCGTGTGTATAACAGCGGGTTGGCCCGCCTGTGCTCATTACTAGTAACGACGATGGCCCATACAGCACGTAGCCTGCACAAACCTGATTAGTACCGGGTTGATTAAATTGCTCATCACTATCGTAGGGCACATCTGCTTTTGCAGGGTAAATGGTAAAAATAGTGCCTATTTGCCCGTTAACATCAATGTTTGATGACCCATCAAGCGGGTCAAATGCCACAATATATTTACCATCGGGGTGGGCGCCTACTGCATTATCTTCTTCTTCAGATGCCACTGTTTTTACAAGATCATCATCAATTAAGGTATCTTTTAACAGTTGATTGGCAATGACATCTAACTTTTTTTGCACCTCGCCCTGGATATTTTCGTTAAGGGTAGAGCCTAAAACACCCGCAAGCTCACCTTGGCTTACTCTAAACGCTATTTCTTTTGTGGTTGCTAATAGCGTGCGAATTAACATAATAAGGTCGGTTTCAACCCCATCTTGCTTTAATACTTTATTCAGTCTTTTCATGCGCTATACCTGTTCACACAATTAAGGTCGTCAAAACATTGGATCAGGCGAGCCACCATATGCTGCTCCGACTGACGTAACCACACACGTGGATCATAGTATTTTTTATTGGGTTTATCTTCGCCATCAGGGTTACCAATTTGGCCTTGCAAGTAGCCTTGTTTTTCTTGGTAGTAGTTTAATACCCCGTTCCAACTCGCCCATTGGGTGTCGGTATCAATGTTCATTTTTACCACCCCGTAGGTGAGCGACTCGGCAATTTTACTGTGCTCAGAGCCACTCCCACCGTGAAATACAAAATTAATAGCGTTATGCTCTAAATTAAATTTTTCAGCTACATAGGCTTGCGAGTCGCGTAATATGGTAGGTGTTAATACCACATTGCCAGGCTTGTATACGCCGTGGACGTTACCAAAAGAGGCAGCAATGATAAAATTAGGGCTTATTTTACTAAGTCGCTCATAGGCGTAGGCTACATCTTCTGGTTGAGTGTAAAGCGCAGAGCTGTCTAGGTGTGAGTTATCAACCCCGTCTTCTTCTCCGCCGGTACACCCAAGCTCTATTTCAAGTGTCATGCCTATTTTTGCCATGCGCGCTAAATAACGCTCACAAATTTCTATATTTTCTTCCAGTGGCTCTTCTGACAGGTCTATCATGTGCGATGAAAAAAGCGGCTTACCTGTTTGTGCAAAATACTTTTCGCCTTCATCTAATAAACCATCAATCCAGGGCAGTAGTTTTTTTGCTGCGTGATCTGTGTGCAGCATTACAGCAACGCCATAGTGCTTCGCCACGTTATGCACATACTGTGCAGCACTTATTGCCCCAACAACGGCAGATTGCTGGCCCTCTAGTGCTAAACCTTTACCACAAAAAAACTGCGCTCCCCCATTAGATAGTTGAATAATGACCGGCGACTTCATTTTTTTTGCGGCCTCTAAGGTGGCATTAATTGACGATGTGCTCACCACGTTTACAGCAGGCAATGCATACTGATGCGTTCGTGCGTGTTTATACACTTCGCTTACTTCATCGCCAACAACAACACCTGGTGCAATGGTTGGGGCTAAATAATTCATTTTTTGCTCCTTGCTATTTTAAAGCCTCGATACAAGAGTCTGTAATGGCTTGCCAATTACCCTGCGCTACCCATTCTTTTTTAGCAACCCAGGTACCGCCTACTGCAAATACATTGTTTAACGACAAGTAATCCATTTTATTTTTTTCGCTTACACCGCCGGTCGGGCAAAAGCTCACTGCACGAAATACAGATGAGACAGCAGAGACAAACGGCGCACCACCAGCAAGTGAAGCAGGAAAGAGTTTTTGCTCTTCAAAACCATACTCAAGCGCCATTAATATATCGCCGGTATTTGATACACCTGGCAATACTGGCACGTTACACTTAACCAGCTCACTTAATAGTGTAGGCGATACAGCGGGAGTAACTATAAAATCTGAGCCTGCTTCTAGCGCTTGCTTTAAAATTGTTTCGTTAATAACGGTGCCTGCGCCCACTTTTAGCTGTGGAACCTGTTCTTTAATGGCTTTAAGCGCATCAATTGATGCATCTGTTCTAAGAACAACTTCTACCAAAGTTAGGCCTGCCTCTGCCATTGCTTTAGCAATGTTTACACCTTGCTCTGGCGTGTCTGCTTGAATTATAGGTAGCAGAGTTTGCCCTGCCATTAGTTCAGAAAAGCGAGTCATGCGTTATTTCCCTTATTTTAAGTAATCGTGCTACTTAGTGTTATAAATTGAGTAAATTAGCCAGTTAGAGACCTGATTTGGCCATGGCTTGTTGAAAAACATCTTTTGGTGCAATAGCACCGGGTTGCTGAATAACAGCGCCGGCAGCCTGCGCGCCCAGCTTAACCGCTTCACTTATCGGGCGCCCATCTAAGCGCGCTCCTAAATACACGCCGTTAAAGGCATCGCCTGCGGAGGTTGTATCAACAACGTTTTTAACCGGCGTAATACTGTGGCTTTGCACTGTATTAGCCTCTTTTGTAATGACTGAATCGGGGCCGTTTTTTACTATAATTTCGTTAATGTTGTACGGACCCAAATAATCAATTACCGCTTCTACACTTTGCACGTTGTAAAGCGTTTCTAAGTCTTCAACGCCGGGTAACGTAATATCGGCTAAGCTAAATGCACTATGGTATTGCGCTTTAGTTTGCTCAACGTTATCCCAAAGTCGCGCACGGTAATTTGGGTCAAATACTATTTTTACACCCGCGGCTTTAAGTTGCTTTACTATGTCCCAAAACTGCGTTCTTGCTTGCTCTTCTATTACGGCTAAAGAAATACCCGAAAAGAAAAACATATCACCCGATGACAGCTGCTTAACGAGCTCAGGGCTGATAAATTCAACCACCTTTTTGGCTGCTGAATCATCACGCCAGTAAATAAAACTGCGCTCACCTTGCTCGTCCGTTTCTATGTAATACATACCTGGGACTTTACTGTTATGAGCAAATACATAGTCTGTATTTAATTGCTCACTTGCAAAACGCTCACGCATTTTTTTACTTAAGTTATCTTCCCCTAAAGCGGTAATAACTGAGGTGGTGATTTGTGGGAAACAACGCTTTAAGTAAACTGCCGAATTGTATACGTCACCTGCAAATGACTGATGCAATGTAGAGGGAACAGTCGCTCTTAACTCAATCATGCACTCGCCAATAAAGTAAATATTTTTCATTATTATCACTTACCTTAGGTAGTAAATGGCTGTGAGAAACACAGCCATTGCCAACAAATTAGTTAGGCTTTTTCAATGGTTCAATTTTTGGAATTAAAATCCATACAGCTGCCATTGCAATAATCGCTAAAGACGCGCCTATCACAAACGCCGGTGTATAATTACCGTCCGCTGTTAAAATAGGTACCAATGACGTAAGGCCTACAGCACCTAATTTAGCGGCCATTCCAGAGAAGCCCGACAACGTACCTACCGCTTTTTTACCCAGTAAGTCGCTTGGTAAGGTTTGCACGTTACCAATGGCGGTTTGAAAACCAAATAAAATAACAGCCATAATAAGTACCGCAATTACCGGCTCGCCTGGGTTTGCCATTGCAAGCAGCGCCGGCAACATAATTAAACACCCTAATGTGATGGTCAACTTACGCGTTTTATCGGTATTCCAGCCTGCTTTGAGGCGGTTTTGGGCAAGTAAGCCACCAAACCAAGCACCAAACATAGCGCCTACATACGGAACCCAGCCATAAATACCAATCGATTTAACATCCATGCCATACACTTCGTTTAAGTAAATTGGTATCCAAAAAACAAATAACCACCAAATAGGGTCGATAGCTGCAGAGGCTATAATTACGCCCCAGCTTTGCTTACGAGAGAGTAACTCGCCTGTAGACGGGTTATATTCTTCTTCGTCATCGCTTGTTACATCGCCGTTATCATCAACGCGTCTTTGTCCGGTAAGAATGTACTCACGCTCTTCTTCACTTATCCAAGGGTGAGAGCCTGGAGGCGCTTTTACCAATATAATCCAAGGAACTAACCATAAAAAACCTAAGGCACCAACAAATACAAACACCATTTGCCAGCTAAAGTACACGGTTAAATAAGCAATAAGCGGGATAGCAATAATGCCACCAATGGCTGCGCCAGAATTAAATATACCTTGCGCTAAAGCACGCTCTTTTGTTGGAAACCACTCGGCATTACCTTTAGCTGCACCGGGCCAGTTACCAGCTTCGGCTACACCTAAAATTGCACGGAAAATACTTAAACTAAGCACCCCTTGTGCAAAAGCATGGGCAACAGTGGCTAATGACCACACACCAATTGAAAGCACAAAACCTAAACGCGTGCCAACCCAGTCAAAAATTTTGCCAAAAATAGCTTGGCCAAATGCATAAGCAAATACGAATACTATAGAAATATTAGCGTAAATTTGTTTACGCTCTAACGCAGATTCATCAGGGAACATTTCTTCCACAATGTCTGGCCATAAAACGCTAAGCGCTTGACGGTCTATGTAGTTAATAATGGTAGCAAGTGCAATTAGCACTATAACCCACCAGCGTAAGCCTTGAATTTTCATAGGTTATTCCTCAAGAAAGTCTTCGCGAGCTGGGCTAAAGGTATCAATCAGTATACCGCCAGTTGGGCACGTTGCTCCGTGATCAGCAAAAGGAGGAATAAAACAGCTATCACCCGCTTTTAAGATTTTAGTTACGCCATCAATGTTAAAGTGAAACTCACCCTCAACCACATACGTTACTTGCGAGTGCCTGTGTGCATGGTTATAACCAATTGCCCCTTCTGAGAACCAAATTTTCACGGCCATTAGCTCTTCGTTATAGCCAAGCATTTGGCGTTTTAAGCCATTACCTAAATCTTCAATCTCGGTTTCGTTACCAAATGAAAAGTGTGCACTTTGCTTTTGCATCCTGTTTACTCCTGATTATTCTTCATCGCATAAACGCCAAGGCGGCCATTTAAGGTGAATGCTTTATTTTGATATGTGAATGTGTGTTTAGCTGCTTTATCGGCTTTGTTGATAGCAACCAAATAGGTATTATTTTTTACTTTAACTTCAATTAGGTCTAAGTGCTCTTGCGCGTCATACTTAAGTGACGATACGCGGCTAACAGCCTCTAGGGTATATTCTTTACTTGGGTTGTATTCACCGTGAGGCTCAAGTACTGAAATAAATTTATGCTGTTTTTTACCTTCTACACGGCGAATGCAGCCATTTTCGTTACGAAGGTTAAAGTGTGGATCGTTTGCCCCTATTTGCGTAAATAAGAAAGACTCATCCCCTTTTACTAGGCTAGTTTGTGTATAAAAACGGCCGTTGTCGTTTAGCCACGTTACCTTTGCTAGGCCTTCATCTGGTTGCGCTTGTGCTTTTAACCATAAATGTTGATAGCCATTTTTATCACCCAGCGCAGCTAAGCTTTTGGTGTTACCAAGTAACTCAAAGCTGGTATCAATTAATTGGCCTTTGTAATGCAGTGGTAAATCAATTTTATGGGAGGTATCTGCAGTCACATTAAAAATATCAACTGCAAGCGTGCTTTCAAGCATAGGTAAATTAATTAATGCTAAGGTGCGTTCAAGCTCAACACCTTTGTAAGCGGTGCTTATTTGCCCACTTGACACCGTTCCGTATTGGTTTGTTTCAAAGAAATTAAGCGTAGGATGATTGTTATTACCCACTTTAACATTTGCATTAAAATGCGAGGTTTCATCAATCACAACCGTATTGTGTGCCACAGTATGTTTTGCGTAAGTTTCGTTTTCTGGTAGGTAACGGCCGCCGTATTTAGCCTCAACATTTAAAAAACGTGCAGCGCCATAATCAGACACAATTTCATTGCCATGATCGTAAAACTGCCAAGTTAATTTATCAAAATGTCCATGCCCTAAACCCTGTGCGGCAGGTTTAAATAAAAGTGCTTGGTCGCCACCAGTTTGCGTACGCATTACTACCAACGCCCCTTGCTCGCCATCGTTACCATCGCCAAACGCTACCGATTTAAATTCATAAGGGGTTTGCTTATTTTTATCCAGTGCTTGAGCCACTTTTAGGCCATCGCCAGATAGTATTATTTGATTTTGCTTTTTGGCTATATCTAAGTAACCAGTATCGTGTGTTAAACCATAAGCGGCTGTTACACCGTGTACCAGCTCTATTGTGTCTATACCTTTACTTTTAATTGCATCGTTTATCGGGAAAAACAAACCGTTATAGCTTAGCTGAATAGTAGTATCAATGGCTTTAAGTAATATGCCATCGCGATATTCAAAAATGTCTCGCTGCGGTTCGTTGTTTTCAATTGCTTTAGCAAAGGTAACAAACGGAAGTAGTGCAAAGCGTTGATAATAAGGACCTTCGTTATAATAGCCTTGTGGCGAAAACAGCATGTCTAGCTGCTTAATAAAGCCACCCTCGCCCGATTTATCTAAATCGTAAAGAGACTTTTCGACCCACTCAGATTCATCTAACACATACCCTGCCATGCCTACACCGGCTGTAGCCCACGTACCATGGTTATGTACCTTGTTAAAGGTTGATGGCTGGCCTTGTGATAAAAATAACGATACTGGACGCAGTAAGTCATTTTCAATGGTTTTAATATTAGCGGCGCTTAACGCATCATGCACTAAATCGTATGCTTGAATGGTATAAACAAGCCACATGGCCTCATTAAGGCTTTGCCAAAATAGTTTACCTGGGTTTTGCGACTTAACTTTGCGCTTAGGGTGTACATCAAGTGTTGGGTATAATTTGGCATACTCAAGCAACATATCACGTACGTAATGAGCGTATTTATCATCTTGGCTTAGCTGATAAATAACACCGGCGTTATACATAAGCTGATAATTTTTTTTGTGTCGTTCGTGGGTATACCCTCCCCCACCGTCTTTTGGTACAGGCACTGTTATAGGGCTTTTAATTTGCTCATCTACTTGTGCTTTAAGCGCTGCAAATGCGGTGGCAAACTTACCCTGTTCATTGTTGCTAATTGCTTGGCGCATTTGCTTTACATCATCATTGGTTATTACCAAATTTGGATGCGCTGCGTAGGCGTTTATCGATAAAACTAAGGCACTTACAGTAACACCCAGCGTTTTAAATAATGACTTATTTGGGGTTAAATTCATCATTGTTAGTTCACCTTATTTAAAACGTTGTTATTTTTAATCGTTGCCGTGTGCGGGCCCGCTACACGTAACTCTTTTACGCTTGGCGCTTGAGTTGCATCAAAGGTGTTATCTGTAATGGCTGTTATTGGCTCACCAACCGTGTGCTCAATTTTAATCGGTGCCGATTTTTCAAATACGTTGCTTGCAATATTTGTGACTTGTACACCGTGCGCATACACACTCGCTTGCGCCTTGTTGCGCTTACCTAAACCTACTTTAGTTAGGGTGTTATTGGTCATTAATAAATGCGGACCAAAGGTGCTTTCATCACTTCCACCTCGGTATAACTTAACGACGCCACCGGCTACCTCATTAAAGGTATTGCTTTTAAGTGTTACATACTCTGCGTTATAAATACCTAAGTCTTCTATTTCGGTATCGAGACGTAAAATATCGCCAGTCACATTTTTAAAGGTGTTATTTACTAACGTGATTTCATCTGCCATCGCCCCTTTACCCGTTACAAAAAAGTGAAATGAGTGATTAATATCAAGATTAGTTAATTGTGAGTTGTGTATTTCAAAGCGGTAGTTATCAACCATGCCCCACTTTTTAGTACGTACCACACTATTATTAATGGCATCAGGTGCGTTTTCACCCGAGATAACTAAACCATCTAGCTTTAAGCTACCGCCGTCATGAATTTCGAATAAGGTGGAGCGTTGGTAGGTCAGCTTAACTTTGCCAGTATGTTTAGCCTTAAGGGTAAGCACTTTTGTTATTTTAACGAGTTTAGATACATCGTATTGACCATCTGCAAGCTCTAATACATCACCCGTTTGGGCTGCATTGATTGCGTTAAGTAAGGCATCTGCAGTTGCTTTAACCTGGTGAGTTTTACCCGTATCAAATGCCACAACTTGCTCTGTTTTTGGATACCAGCTAACGCCGGTATCGGCCTTTTTTAGCACCTTTAAACCGCGTTTAGCACCTGCACTAATTTTGCTTGATTCAGGATACAGTAAACCGTTACTAGCTCTGGTTAGTGTTACATTTTGCTGTTTAACACCGTAATTTAACTCTTTTAATACCTGGGTATTAGCTACATTTTTGCTAAATTTAATACCGCTTACATCATCAAAGGTTGTAAAAGGTTGCTCGCCATTTTGATTAATAATAAGGTTATTTTTCATTACGCTATTAATTGGTGCAGCGCTACGCTCGCTATCGCTACCTGCGCCAAGTTGTATATGACGCACATTTACATAGGTATTGTTTTCAATTGTCGCGTTTTCTACCTGATGGTAGCGATTTATTGGTGAGTTAGGTACGCCGTTCATAACCGTAAAACCACTCCCAAAGCGGTAGCCTGTTAAACCTTCTAAGTAGTTATTTTTTACTGTTTGGTTTTTATTAATGATGCGAATGCCACCTGTGTGATCCACACCGTTACCAAAAAAAACGTTCTCTTCTATAATATTGCCATTACCATGGCGCAGCGTTAGTGTGCCGCGAGATTCAAAAAACACATTATTGCGGATTTGGTTTTTCCCTGATTTAACCGAGATTATTTCTACTTCGCCGTTAGTACGTTCAAAGTAGTTGTTTTCAACTACGGTAAATGAATCACTTAATGAATAGTGGCTAGTACCAATGCGCAGTGTTTCACCGCCGTTAGATCCAAAAGTAGGACGATAGCCAAAGAAGTTATGATCAATTTGATGGTGGTTTTGTTGGCTTTGCTCACTATTAAGCCTTACAGCAACCGTAACGCCTTTGTTACGTTTACCTACTAAGTGGCTGTGATCAAAACGATTATGTTTACCATATAGAGCAACCCAATAGTCTGATTCTCGTTTATCGGGGTTATTGTAGTTATCGATAACGACTTGTGTTACACGTGAGTGAGTAGCAAGCTCATCTTTATTTTTACGAAATTCAATAACGGCTGAGCTAGGCGTATAACCATTTTTAAATACAAGTCCTGACACTTCTAAATACGAACCCGCCAGTCTTAAATTAGATTGCCCTGATAAAATAACGTTACCCTTGGTTTGCGCTGTAAGCTTTATAGGGGCGTTTTTGGTTCCTTGGCCTTGTAATAAAATTTCGAAATTAGACCACGTACCGTCTTTGAGAGTTATTTTATCGCCGGCAACGAGTTTGTCAGAGATTTCTTGAAAAGCTTGTTTAGTGTCTACAAAATAATCTTTGGCTGCCAATTGTGTGGATGTGCACCCAATAAGAACTAGGCTAAGCTTTATTATATTAATTAAACGCATAGATAACTCTTTTTCAGTGTGACCGGAAGTAATGCCTTATCAATAGTAATGCTGCACTCATTGCACAAAGCAGGTTAAATCTAGCCAATTGATGTTGTGTGTGTTTTGGTGCTTTAACTACGTTAAAGCACCCAATGTTGTTGGTATTACTTTTCTAGAGTTTTAAAGTAATCAAAAATTTCTGGTACGTTGCCTTGCCCCATACCTGCATCAAATGCCGCTTGTAAGTTAGCAGATGACCCTTCAGCAATTTTTGATTCAGTCCCAAGGTCTGAAACCATTTGTAGGAAGTAGCCTAAATCTTTGTTTGCATTGGCAATTGAAAAACCAAGGTCGCTTACATTGTCTACCGCGTAGTTTTTACAAAATTGCATAAATGGAGAGCTAGAAGGACCTGTCGACATAATGTCAAATAGTTGCTGGCGGTCTACACCCGCTTTGTCTGCTACAGCAAACGCTTGTGACATAGCACATACCGTGGTCATACCCATAAAGTTATTGATTAACTTAGTTGTATGTCCTGCGCCTAGCTCACCTAGGTGAAATACGTTTTCGCCTTGATCTTCAAGTACAGGTTTAACTTTATTGAAGGTGTCAATATCGCCTGCTGCCATAATATTTAATAGACCGTCTTTAGCATGGGCTGGAGTACGCCCTAGTGGTGCGTCAATCATGCCTGCGCCTTTAGCGGCTAGATCAGCACCAATTTTTTTAGTAGATGAAGGAATTGATGTACCAAAATCAATTAATACCGCGCCTTCTTTAATACCCGCTAAAATGCCATCTTCTGCGTACACAATTTTTTCAACAACTGCTGATGTTGTTAAACAAAACATAATTATGTCTGCACCTTGTGCAAGCTCTTTTGCAGTGCTTGCTGTTTTTGCGCCTCTGCTAACGCATGCAGCAACCGCATCTTTGTTTAAATCCATAACAATAAGCTCATAGCCTTTGTTCTGTAAGTTTTCGGCCATATTGCCGCCCATTAAGCCAAGGCCGATAAAACCGATTACTGGTTTAGACATGAATAACTCCTAAATATGATGGCGCGTGCTTTTATGAGTACGAGTAATGATTTACCCCATAAATAGGTACGCTGTGTCGTTTAATTCAATTTGCTAAAGTAACCCTGAGCATGTTCGTTTGAATAGGTAACCCGCCGCGTTATTACCATTTGAGCGAATAAAAACAGAATAATTACACGCTGTATATTGTTGACCGGTTACGTATTTATTTCGTTATGCTTAGCATTGCTTTGATTATTTATTAATACCTTGGAGAAGCTAAAACCAAGCAGCTTACCAATTGGTATGTAAAAACTGTATTACCATACACCAACCTTGTCAACCAATAAGTTAACCTTGTAAACCAAGGTAATTTACAATTTATTTTAAGTTAACAAAATAACAATAATAAACAATTAGTTATAGGTAGTATGGAAATCAAATTAATTCAACGCACTTTTCCCTTCTTTGGTTAGAGCTTAATAAAAAATAGGTTGACCAATAAGTGCAACAACTTTATAAACTCGTATAAATAGCGTGGCTATAATTACATTGTGCACTAACCCATTGTTGGTAAAACCACTAATTTAGTGTGCTAATATTATGGCAATGCGTGGTTGTAAATGCCGAGCCTTGTCCACATTTAGCTTAAATTGCCCGAACTCAGGTTAAGAAGTTTACTTACGTATTAAATCGTACTGATATTTTAATTTATTTCACAAGCCGAGGTTTTCAGTGAAGGCAAAGCCACTTGCGCGGCAATAGCTAGGCTTATTGCAAGTAAATTTGACGCAATGAGTGCGCAAATAGCTGGTTAATATAAACTTATTGTTCACAGTTGAGGTAAAATAAGCCCCTAGGTATATGGCAGGCTCTGGCCTTTGCAATGCGGTTATGGATACTCCATAAAGACGCTATGCTCCACACCTATTTAAATTTAAACTCACAGAGGTAACCTAAATGCGTTTATTACACACAATGTTGCGTGTAGCCGACTTAGAAAAGTCACTTTCTTTTTATACACAGATTTTAGGAATGAAAGAATTACGCCGTTCTGACAACGAAGAGTATCGTTATACATTAGCTTTTGTAGGGTATGGTGAAGAGGATAGTAATACTGTGTTAGAGCTTACTTATAATTGGGATGAAAATAGCTACGATCTTGGTAATGCATATGGCCATATAGCTATTGAATTTGACGATATATACAAGGCATGTTACGACATAAAGGCCGCTGGTGGAAACGTCAGTCGAGAACCGGGGCCAGTAAAAGGCGGCACAACAGAAATTGCTTTTGTGAAAGACCCTGATGGCTATTCAATTGAGCTTATTCAGAAAAAGAAGAACAAAGCTCACTAGGCAATAAAATTTATCAAAAAGGTGCCTAGTCGCACCTTTACCTTAGTTGGCTATCTTTACTTGCTCGGCGGTTTACGCCAGCAACGCCTTTGCCTTTAGCCTCAAGCTCACTTTGACACGCCACACAGTGCCTAACACCTGGCAGCGCTAACCTGCGTGCCTGTGGTATTTCACAATCACACTCATCACAGAATTCAGCACTCGCGCCTGAGATTAAATTTTGCCTTGCATATTGCACTGCGTCGTTAACACTTGCATCGATTTGATCTTGAATTGCGCCATCACGCGCCCAACCACTTGCCATAATTAACTCCTAATAATGAGAAATTAAACTAAAAGGCTAGCAGCACAGCGCTTTATAAATGCTGAATATTTTGTACTGGCTTTATTGAGTAAGCTATTTAAAGGATGAATAAATATGGTTAAGAGTAATTTGTAATTTAGTTGTGCTATCCATTTTATCTACACATGCAGTTATAAGTATGTATTTTTAACGCAGCTAGCAAAATATTTATCACTGTAAATGAATAATTATTATTGCGGATCGGTCTTGAAAGCCAAAGAAGTTATACGTAGGTGATTATTAATTAAATAGATAGGTTTTTAGATATTGAAGAAAATTAAAAGTGTAAAACTTAAATTTTAACGGATAAACGGTAGAAATTAATGCGCTGGATAACGCTGAGGAAGTTATAGCTTTATACACTACTAAAATAGTAAGTGGCGTCTCAATAGATTAGTACTCTTGATAACGTCGTGCATAGAGAGTGCGGTGTCACACTGCTTTATACATCAGCTAAAATAGTAAGTGGCGTCCCCAAGGGGATTCGAACCCCTGTTACCGCCGTGAAAGGGCGGTGTCCTAGGCCTCTAGACGATGGGGACGCAGAAATTTCTTTGCAAATCACTGATTTGCTATTTCTAAGTAAGATGAGACCGAGCCTGCGAGGCGAATGGCACTATCTTCTTAAAAACGTTTTCTGTGTCACTAGGACAACTGAATGGTTTAACTCGTTTCAGGCGAGTTTTTAATAACACTACCCTACTATAAATAGTAAGTGGCGTCCCCAAGGGGATTCGAACCCCTGTTACCGCCGTGAAAGGGCGGTGTCCTAGGCCTCTAGACGATGGGGACGCAGAAATTGCTTTGCAAATCACTGATTTGCTATTTCTAAGTAAGATGAGACCGAGCCTGCGAGGCGAATGGCATTATCTTCTCAAAAACGTTTTCTGTGTCACTAGGACAACTGAATGGTTTGACTCGTTTCAGGCGAGTTTTATTAATAACACTACCCTACTATAAATAGTAAGTGGCGTCCCCAAGGGGATTCGAACCCCTGTTACCGCCGTGAAAGGGCGGTGTCCTAGGCCTCTAGACGATGGGGACACTAAAAAGTGTCACTAGGACAACTGAATGGTTTGACTCGTTTCAGACGAGTTTTATTAATAACACTACCCTACTATAAATAGTAAGTGGCGTCCCCAAGGGGATTCGAACCCCTGTTACCGCCGTGAAAGGGCG